>NZ_JBRKBA010000002.1:0-495816 GCF_052983255.1 Paraglaciecola aestuariivivens
TTTCCTACTTCCAATTGAAGATGTATTCTCAATTTCAGGTCGTGGTACTGTTGTAACAGGTCGTGTTGAGCGTGGTATTTTACGCACAGGTGACGAAGTAGAAATCGTTGGTATCAAAGATACTGCTAAGTCTACTTGTACTGGTGTTGAGATGTTCCGTAAGCTTCTAGACGAAGGTCGTGCTGGTGAGAACGTTGGTGCCCTATTACGTGGTACTAAGCGTGAAGACGTTGAGCGTGGTCAAGTACTAGCTAAGCCTGGTTCAATCAACCCGCACACTTCTTTCGAAGCTGAAGTATATGTACTAAGCAAAGACGAAGGTGGCCGTCATACTCCATTCTTCAAAGGCTACCGTCCACAGTTCTACTTCCGTACAACTGACGTAACAGGTGCTGTAGAGCTTCCTGAAGGCGTAGAAATGGTAATGCCTGGCGACAACTTGAAATTCAAAGTTGAGCTAATTCACCCAATCGCGATGGACGAAGGTTTACGCTTCGCAATCCGCGAAGGTGGCCGTACAGTAGGTGCTGGCGTAGTAGCCAAAATCCTTTAATCCTAAAGATTAAGAATCCCAAAAAGGTCACCTCGGTGGCCTTTTTTTATGAGCCAAATTCAGAATCTCCAAAAGCCAAAAGCCAAAAGCCAAAAGCCAAAAGCCAAAAGCCAAAAGCCAAAAGCCAAAAGCCAAAAGCCAAAAGCCAAAAGCAAGCACCGTCATTCTCGCGAAAGCGGGAACCCCCAACAAATTTCTGAAGAATTAAACAAGTGTATGAAGTCAGTCATTTAAGTTGCATAGCAATCCCTGACTGAACGAAAAAACATGGATGTTTTTGCTGGATAACTGTCATCATGGATATGTGACATGCAACTGTTGAACAAACACTGGGTAGCAGCCAAAACCCTATAATTAGCCAAATCAGCTAATACTAATAAAAGTCACCTCGGTGGCCTTTTTTTATTTTACCTGTAACTAGCACAGCTATTTCATTAAACTTTATTTATTATATGCCGAATTAGTAGTGTAGATTGCTAATCCATCTCAGTCTTTTATTATGCTGATAATACTCGCCATATTATTCGAAGTTAATATTAAAAAAATAGGTAAAACATAATGCGCCGATTATCCATAAGGCAAAAAATCATTTTGACCTTAATTCTGTTTGTTGTGCTTACTACTGTTTTAGTAGGCAGTATCAGTATGTTTACGGCTAAATCCAGCATTGAATCTAGGTTGTTAAATACAGAGTTACCTAATACCGTGCAAAAAATTTCGGAGCAAATAGATCACGAAATTACTCTGATGCAAGTGATCGCTCGGCAGATTGCCACAGATCCACATATTTTGAAGTGGAATAGTCAGGGGCATAATCCTCAAGAAGAAGGCCTAATTGTGCAAAAGTTACAAGAGGTCGCAAAGTACAATGATTTAAGTGCTGTGTCTTTTGCCGATAAACAAACTGCTAAATATTGGAATCAAGATGGTTTTTTAAGAACCTTACAAAATGACAATGCAGATGGATGGTTTTTTGCCTATGTAAAAAGCAAAAAACAAAACATGGCGAGCGTGTACCGTGATCCCAACACAGGTAAAACCGATCTTTTTGTTAATTATCAGCAGCCAAATGGTCGAGGCCTTTCGGGTACTGCCAAATCTTTTGATGCAGTGGTAAAAAGGTTAAATACCTTTAAATTGGAAGAAAGCGGCTATGTTTTTCTAGTGGACACTTTAGGAAAAATACAAATTCACCAAAGTAGTAAAAAAATTGGTCAGTCATTATCAAAAGTTTATCCTTCGAATGTGTCTAAGTTGTTAACTAAAAATACTTTTAATTTTGTGCAAGCAGAGTATCAAGGGGAAAAAGTTATCTTAGCCTCTAGTCATATACCTAGTATGGATTGGTTTGTGGTGGCTAATATTCCGCATAACGAAATCTTTCAGGGCTTGAACACTCTGATTTGGCAAATATTATTTTGGTCGGTCCTCATTGCCACTATCGCTTGTATTTCGGCTTGGTACATAGCCGGCTCGGTGGTGAAACCTATTAGCCAATTGGCCGAAGTATTTGCAAATTTAGGCCAAGGAAATGCCGACCTGACTTATCGTTTACCCACAGATGGTCAAATTGAAATAGCTGAGGTGGCTAAAGGTTATAATCAATTTATGGCTAAATTAGAAGACCTATTCAACAACATCTCAAACAGCAGTAATAAATTACGCGAAGTGGCAAAAATATTACAAAAAGATGCAGAAGATACACAAGTCAATGTGAAACAAAGCACAGAAAATACCACACAAATATCCCGTACTCTTGAACAGGTGACAGCTAATGTTGTAGCAGCGGCAAAAAATGCTAACGAGGCAGCAAGTGTTTCTACAGAAATTAGTGCCGAAAGCAAACACATTGCTCAAATAATACAAAGCACCCAAACCGATATCAGCCGATTAGCTGACAAAATTCATGATGTAGCCGAGGTGATAGCATCGTTAACCAACAACACTGAAACCATAGCTAAAGTATTAGAAACCATACATGCAATTTCAGACCAAACCAATTTGTTGGCATTAAATGCAGCGATCGAGGCTGCTAGAGCTGGCGAACAAGGGCGTGGCTTTGCAGTGGTTGCCGATGAGGTAAGAACCTTAGCCAAACGTACTTCTGATTCAACTAAAGAGATCCAATCCATAATCGAGCAGTTGCAGTATACCTCTAATACGGCAACTAAAGAGATTGACTTAATTATTGAACAATCTAAATCCACCTCAATAACTGTTGTTCAAGCCGAAAAAGCCATACTTGAGAATCAGTCGCAGTTTTCACGCATTTCTGAGGCTAATCAATCTATTGCCAATTCAACTGAAGAGCAATCATCAAATATTGAGTCAATTAATCATCGTATGAATGATGTACGCACCAGTGCCGAGAAAAATGTGAAAAGTGTTGAATTGATTAACGAAGAGATTTTTAGTTTAACTGCCTTAGCCGAAAGTTTAGAAAGTTTATTAAGGGTTTATCAAAAGTAGTAACAGGTAATGCGTCGTTCTCGAGAAGTCGTGAACCTTCTGCAACACCTGTGAAATTACATAAATTAGCACTTCAGTCTCTTGTAAAAAGTTCCTGCCTTCGCGGGAAAAACGTGGAATATCTGTAACTTTCTCACCAATACATTGGCGAATAAAGGTGTATTGGCTGTTCCATTTCTTGCCAGAATCACTGGCTAAGGTTTAATAGCTGTTTAAATGCAACAGTGCAACCTCTGCTTTTGCTGATGTATCGGCTAACTAGCAGACAGGTTAAAGTGAGTGAATTTACCTATTGGTTTTGTCTTAGCATCATTAGTTTTTAAGCTTTTAAATCTAAATCTTTATTTTCTTCGTTAAAGACCCTGTATCTAATGAGACTTTAGTCGATTTATTCAAACATTTTGTGACAAAACAAACAATTTGAACTAGCTTTTACTCATTGATTTTAAACTCAATTTTTAGATTTTTACGGTGGTCTGTTGGAGGGATTATGGCGTTAACTGCAAAACCTTGGGTAAAGAATGCAAATAAACTTTTTACCTACATTTTACCTGCAATGTTGGTGATAACCTTTGGTTTGGCACCTTTTTACGACACTTGGTTGTTAGCCGCTTTTGTAGGCATACCCGCTGTGTTAGTTCCACTGTATTTTATTAAGACCCAAGGGCAATCTGAGCTTACTCAACATGTTGTTGCCCTTAGTATGATGATCTATTCAGCTTTGCACATTCAACAAATGCAAGGGGCGATTGAAATGCATTTTGGTGTATTCGTGTTTATGTCGTTTCTTGCTTATTATCAAAATTGGAAAGTTTTTGTCACTGCTGTGCTTGCGGTAGCTGTGCATCATATTAGCTTTTTTTATATGCAAAAAATGGGGTTAGGTACTTATGTGATGCTCGATTCAGCTTTGCTAACCTCTTTGCTGTTAGTGCACATTATTTATGCTGGCGCGCAAGGCACCATTATGGCGCGCATCGCTAAAAGCAATGGCGCACAAATAGAGTCCTCATTTATTTTACAAAATAGCGTGCAAAGACTGATGCAAAGTAGAGACAAAATTGATCTCTCTGTTAGAGCGGAAAACTTAAACGAAAACAGTGCTTTATCAGCCTATAACCAATTATTAACTACCTTTGAGGCGATAATTAAAGACGTTGATTTATTGGGGCAAAAAATCGATGCCACCAGTAAACAAAGTTACGATGCAGCGGTGGAATTGTCACAAAGTAAAGAATCAACCATTAAAAAGATGGCGATGATCAATCAATCAACAGAACAACTGTCAAAGTCAGCAGAGTACATGTCTGAACAAACCGATGCGGCATACGCTTGTTCATCTGCAGCCAAACAAGACACAGGGCAAGCGCAATCAGCGGTAATAGATGCAAAAAACGAAGTGCAAAAACTAGTCGGTCGAATTGAAAGTACGAATAGCAATATTGAAACTCTGGCTAGTGAGTGTGACAACATCTCTAAAGTTTTAGACACTATTCAGTCTATTGCTGACCAAACCAATTTATTGGCCTTAAACGCCGCCATCGAAGCGGCTAGAGCGGGCGAACAAGGACGTGGTTTTGCTGTAGTAGCCGACGAAGTAAGGCAATTGGCCTTCAGAACTAAGTCGAGCACTGAAGAAGTGAATGAAATAATGGAGAAGTTACAAGATTCCTCTAATCGTTCAAGTAGTTCAATGCAAGAATGTTTATTGTTAAGTAGTGCCACTAACGAGCAAGCAGAGCGAGCAGAACACTTGATGGGGCAAGTAAATAGTAATATCGAATTAGTAGATAAAAGTATAAATACATTAAAGTCTGCCACTAATGAACAAAAAGAGGCAATTGATGTTATTTCAAATTCAGTTTCTGAGTTACAAGATACCAGTAAAGGGGAAGTGAATTTAGTCAAATCTTTAACCTTAGAAACATCTAAATTAGATGATGCCTCGAAAGAATTAATGAATAAATTAACTCGTTTTAGTTAGCGCAAGCAGAGCATGAAAATCTTTCTAATTGTTCTATGGGGTTTAGGTAGTTTAGCTGCGATGATTTTGGTTGCCTCGCAAGATATTCAAGCCTTTGACCCCAAAGGTCGGCTGCTCTACGCGTCTACCAGTCAAGATTTTGATGCTGACGTAGAAAAGGCCTTTGCCCAAGAGTTTGGACGCTTAGATAGCACAGTTTTCCATATTCAAGATCAAGACTGTAAATGTTCAAGCTTAAGTAATAATCATGTAAGGTTAATTAACCAAAAAGTTAGCCAGTCAGCTTTTAGCGTGAAGCAGCTTACACCAAATACTTATCAACAATTGGCTGCAATTGTACCAGCCGTGCCTGCGTTAGTGATATTTGATCGCCAAGGTAAGCTAGCCTATTTAGGACCGTATTCTTCTGGCTATTTTTGTGGGGTAAATACTAGTTTAATCGAGCCTATAGTCGAGACTATAGTCAATAATACCCATTTAGGGGCTTTGGTGATTGCAGATAGCGAAGGTTGTTATTGTGAGATTTAGTTAGCTTAAATCACACATCCTTGTGTGATTTAACATGTGACTGGTTAGTACAACAATATACCAGCCTATTAACCAGTGTTTCTCATACCTACTGCTATACCCGCAATAGTCACCATCATAGCTCGCTCAAGGGTTGCGTCATGTTGGTCATCGTCCAGTTGTCTAACCCGTTTAAGCAGCTCTATTTGTAAGTAGTGCAAAGGTTGTAAATAACTGGCCCGAATGTTCATTGAGTTGGCCCCTTTGGGATCACTTTCCATCACAGTTTTTTGCTTTAATAAGGTCAACAACAAATCAATACTGGTTTGAAGCTCTGCCCTTAATGCATCACCAAAATGGCGTAGTTCTGCTGGTACTAAACTTTGATCATATTCATGGCTGATTTTAGGGTCGGCCTTGGCAAATACCATGTCTAACATAGACAAGCGCGAGTAGAAAAAAGGCCAATTATCTAACATATCATTAATGGTATCTTGCTGACCTTTATCTAGGGCGCTTTGCACTGCTTTCATTACGCCTAACCAAGAAGGTAGTACCATGCGGGTTTGGGCCCAGGCAAATATCCAAGGTATGGCGCGTAAACTTTCAATGCCTCCGGTAGGCTTACGTTTAGCTGGACGACTACCCAAAGGTAATTTTCCTAGTTCTTGCTCTGGGGTGGCTACTCTAAAATAGGGCACAAACTTTTCGTCATGACGCACAATTTGACGATAGTTATCGCGCCCATCTGCGGCAATTTGGGTAATAGCATCACGCCAAGCTTGCTTAGGAGCGGGAGGAGGTAATATTAAGGCCTCGAGTATGGCACTGGCGTACAAAGATAAACTACGCTGAGCTAAAGAAGGCATGCCAAACTTATAACGTATGGTTTCACCTTGTTCAGTTACCCTAAATCCGCCCGTTAACGAGCCTGGAGGCTGCGACAAAATAGCTGCATGCGCAGGTAAGCCACCACGGCCAATAGTGCCACCACGACCATGGAACAGGGTTAATTCAATGTCATTTTCTTGAGCAAGGGCGACTAAGGCTTCTTGAGACTCATATTGAGCCCAACCTGCTGCCATAGCACCGGCATCTTTGGCTGAATCTGAATAGCCAATCATGATGTGTTGCTGCCCCTGAATATAACCACGATACCAATCGATAGAAAATAGCTTTTTGGTTACTTCAGCAGCGTTATTTAAGTCATCTAATGTTTCAAATAAGGGCGCCACTGGCATTGGCCAACTTACGCCCATTTCTTTAAGCAATAAATTTACGCTTAATACGTCTGACGGCAAACTGGCCATAGAAATAATATAAATACCAAAGCCGTCTTTAGCGTTTTGCGCTATCACTTTGCAAGTATCTAATACCTCTTGTACATCGGCGCTAGGTTGCCATTTAGGTGGAAACAGTGGGCGTTTTGAACCTAACTCACGTAATAAAAAGGCTTGCTTGTCTTCTTCGTTCCATTGGCCATAGTCGCCTAAACCTAAATAACGGGTCAGCTCAGAAAACACATCAGCATGACGCTCTGAATCTTGGCGCACATCTAATTTAAGTAAATGCACCCCAAAGCAATGTACTCTGCGAATGGTATCTTGTAGATGCCCTTGGGCTATTACCGACATGCCACAGGCTTGCAGAGAGTGGAAACAGGTCATAAGGGGATCGAGTAATTGTGATTTTTCATTGATCCAATCACTGCTATCCACTGGCTGGCCTTTAAGCTTTTCAACTATGCCTTTTTGCGTGGCAACGAGTTTATCTAAAAGAGGGCGTAATAATGCTCGATAAGGTTCTAAGGCATCACCTACTTGGGCTCTGAGGGTGTCATCACAGTCACTCATCGACAGCTCGACTTGTAAGATGTCGAGATCTTGAGCAAAGAGTTTGGCCGCACGCTTACGTGCCAACAACAATACTTCTTCTGTTACTTTGGACGTTACAAAAGGGTTACCATCGCGGTCTCCACCCATCCACGAGCCAAACTTAACCGGCGAAACATCGAGTGGAATAGGTGTACCAAACTTAGCCACAAAACGCTTGTCTAGGTCGCGAATAAAATTAGGAACTGCTTCCCATAAAGAGTTTTCAATGACCGAAAAGCCCCAACGCGCTTCATCTACTGGGGTAGGGCGCACCGTTCTAATTTCTTCGGTATGCCAGGCTTGGCTGATCAATTCTGCTATTCGGGTTTCAACTTTATCCCGTTGCGAACTGCTAATGTCAGTGGCGTGAATTTGGCTCAAACATTTAGCCAGTTCACTATGTTTATGGATAAGAGTACGTCTAGTGACTTCTGTTGGGTGCGCAGTAAGTACTAACTCTATGGTGAGGTTTTCCAGCGCTTTTTCAAAAGTGCTGGCCTCAATGTTTGCTTTATCTAAATGACTAAATAGAGTTTCTATGGGGTCGTTTTGATCATTGTTACTATTAAATTCTTGCTCGGCTATATTGGCCAAGTTTAAAAATTGCGAAAACGCTCGCCCTACTGTTAGTAGTTCTTCATTTTTTAATTCTGAAAATAATTGTTTTACTCGTTTTGTCGCTTGCTCATCACCTTGGTGCGCACTGCGTCCGTCTTTTCTAACGGCTTCTATTCGGGCTAGCCACTCTTCACCTAGCTGATCACAAATGGTATCGCCTAATACTGCACCTAAATTTCTAACTGTTGAGATTAATTGAGAATCTAAATTTTGAGACACGTTTTGCTCCAAAAATGGTAAAAACCTGAATATACGATACTGCCATGGATGAATTTTGTCTAAAGCAAATCCATCCTTCTTATATTTTTTTGATTGGTTTTTCTATATACTTGCGCGCCTTTAAAGCAATTGAAGCCAGTGATCCTAATTCATTTTGAAAAGGTAGGCAGTGAGGAGCAACAGTGTCAGATAAATTTTCTACAGTAGAAACCCAAGCAAGTTACGGAATCGGCCTACAGATGGGCGAGCAACTTCGCGCTAACCCTTTTGACGGATTAGATGTTGAAGCAGTACAGGCAGGATTAGCCGATGCGTTTAACCTTCAACCTGCTCAAGTAAGTAACGATGTTTTACGTGTTGCTTTTAATGAAATTCATGAACGCATGCAAGCAGCAAAAGCTGAACAGTTTGCCAGTGTTATCGCCGAAGGCGAAGCCTATTTAGCTGAAAACGCTAAACGCGAAGAAGTCACAGTGACTGAAAGCGGATTACAATATGAAGTAATCAAACAAGGCGATGGAGACATCCCTAGCTTAACTTCAACAGTACGTACTCACTATCACGGAACGCTTCTAGATGGCAGCGTATTTGATAGTTCATACGACCGTGGCCAACCTGCTGAATTCCCAGTAAATGGTGTGATTAAAGGTTGGACTGAAGCCCTACAGATGATGAAAGTAGGCACTAAGCTTAAACTTCACGTACCTGCCAACTTGGCATATGGTGAGCAAGGTGCAGGTGGCGCAATTGGCCCACACAGCACATTAGTATTTGATGTTGAGTTGTTGGATATTGTTGCTTAATTAGCACATTGACAAGTTAATCAATTCAAGGCCGGTTATCCGGCCTTTTTTGTGTTTAAAATATGAATAGGATAAGTGTTTTGAAAACTGATTGAGTAACATTCTTTGGTTTGGTTAATCATACATCCGAGATGAACTTTCTTCGGTTATCGCGTAACGAGCTCGACTTCTTTGTTGCGCTGTAAAACCTAGTAGTAATAATCTTTTAGTTGGTCGATTACACGTCCATGATGAACTTCGTCCGGTTACCGCGTAACAAGCTCGATATCCATATCTCGCTGTAAAACCGGCTGGAGCAGTGCTCCAGAGAGATTCCGGTTTTACCCCTTAAACCCTTTACCTACTACATAGACTTCGCGGGAGCGGGGGCGTGATGCTGCGGGTTTGCGAATGATGACTTTGTTAAATGATTGCCTTACGTCTTTGACGTAGGCTTCGTAGCCCACACCTTGGAACACTTTGGCACAAAAATTACCATTGGGCTTAAGTACATTACGGGCCATGTCTAGTGCGAGTTCTACCAGATAAATCGAAGAATATTGGTCGGTAGTTTTCACCCCGCTTAGGTTTGGTGCCATGTCAGATACCACTAAGTCTACTTTTTGGTTATCTAAGGCGGCTAGAATTTCGTTGTATACCGACTCTTCTGTGAAATCACCTTGGATAAAATGTGCGCCTATGATGCTGTCCATGGGTAAAATATCAGAGGAGATCAATTTGCCCGAATCGCCAATTGTTGGCGCAATTACTTGTGACCAACCGCCAGGAGCGGCACCTAAGTCTATCACCACACTGCCAGTTTTGAATAATTTGTCTTTTTCGTTTATTTCTAGCAATTTGTAACTGGCGCGCGAGCGATAACCATCGGCTTGGGCTTTTTTGACCCAAGGGTCACTGACATGTTCGTCCATCCATTTTTTACTGCTTGCTGATTGGGCCATAATTTTCTCTGCTACAGGTCGCGCTAAATCTGGCGTTATTGTAAGCCCACAAGCTTGATTTGCAAATTCCAACTAAGCTAAATCGCTTTATTTTGTAGGTTTGTAAGGGAATCTGGGTTTTGCTCTGTTTTAAATGCGGCAAAGCGATATAATTTACTCCAGTTCAATACCAAATGGCATTTCAAAATTGGCAATCAAGATATAAGCGCAGCCGTGCCATTAATCAGAAATATTAAGGATTAGGTCGAGTTAAATGAAGTTAGATGATGTTAAAAAACTCCATCAAAAAAAATACCGTGGGCGCTTAGGCCATTATTTGGTCGAAGGAGAACACCTTATTTTGGAGTTACAAAAAGTCTTAATTCTTAGTCCTAATCCATCCAAAATCAGTTTGTACATCACAGAAGACTACCAATCTTGGGCCAGTCATTTAAAGCCAGTGTTTGATATTCATACAGTCAGTACTAAGCAGATGATGCAACTAAGTGACACACGTTCACCGCAAGGCATTATTGCTTGTGTACCTTTGCCCGAGTTGTCGCAAGTGCCGCCAACTTATCAGGCTAAAAAGCTAACTAAAGAACGAACAATTTATCTGCACGAAATCCAAGATCCGGGTAATTTGGGCACTATTTTGCGTACCTTAGCTTGGTTTGGGGGTTTTAGATTATTGTTAAGTAGCAACAGTGTTGATCCCTTTAACTCTAAAGTAGTACGAGCCAGCATGGGGGCTATCTTTCATGTGCCATTAGAAATAGACGTGGGTTTAAATGAATTGCCTGCACGTTTTAACCAATTTGCCTATTTAGATCTGCAAGGTCAGCCTATTCAGAGCCCAGACTTTGCAGATTTTGATTGTTACTTATTTGGTAACGAGGCAAGAGGCGTACCTAAAGAAGAATTGAGCAAATGTCAGGCTCAAGCTTTTACTATTCCAGGTCAAGGGCAAATCGACTCGTTAAACTTAGCCAGTGCGGTTAACATTTGTACCTATCAATTATCGGTTTAGGTTGATTGTTATCAGTAAAGTTGCTTAGTGGTCGTAACTGATAACGCGGGTCAATGTCCAATTTTCTCCGTTATTTTTCCAAATGAGCACAAATTTAAAGGTGCCACAATCATTCATGCCATTTTCTATATGGCAAAATTGATGTTGTCCCTCTTGGATCGCCCCATAATTTTTGATCGGGAAAACCACTGTATATTCTGGCAATAAGGTACGGGTTAAGCCTAACTTTCTAGCACAATTATTTTTAGTAGATTCTATGGTTTGTGCATATTCGGTCAAACCAACTTGGTCATGATAAAACTCTAAACTTTGGTCAAAAAGCCTATTCATTGGGTGTGAACCACCTCCAACACACTTACTCTTATTTTTTATTATCTATGTACTATGGGTAAAAAATAAGGGCGGTAAAGCTCGGGCTGCTTACAAAAGAGGAAAAAAGAATATCTCGCGAAGGTTTTTATCACCATAGGCATACAAATTTATTGGGCTTAACCAAAAAGGTAACTGGATAAGCAAAGGTACAAATAAGACTTATCAATTAACAACCCAATGATTAGAAAGGAATTAACATGAAACACTTAGTTAAAATGACCTTAGTAGTGTGTATAGCATTAAGCGGAGTCGCTTACGCAAGCAACAAAGCTAATAAACAAACACGGGATTTATACGAATTTATCGCAGCACAAGGTACCTTCTGTGCTGATTTATTTAATAATGGGGAGTGTATGATGCTTAACCCTCCATTAGAAAACCTATTTTCTTGGTCGGATCCTAAAAGCTTTCGAATGGCTTATTTTGATTACTCTGGCGTGGCAGACCGAGCCTTTAATGGGCGCTTTGGCGCACAGTTTGATGGTAAGGTAACAGAGACTAAAATGGATGATGGTAGAGGCTTTGTACAAGTGTCGCTGCGCACTAAAAACGCTATTTCCTGGGCGTATATTCGTGATCCCTTTAACCCGTTATCACAACCAGAAGAGCAGCTTTTTGGGCATTGGATTACCTCTACTTATTCAGTTAAAGATGGATTTGTTCGTGGCGAGTCGGTTTTTCATATTGACTTTGTTATCCCAGAATTTGGTGGCGAGATGCCGGATTTGATTGAATGGGCTTATAGACCACCAGCTGGTGCTGAAATTCGTACTGTGAAGTTTAAGGGCTGTGCGGTTGATGCCGATAATAATTTGCTGCTAAAAGTACATCAAGAAACTGATCAATCTGCTCAATACTTTATTGAAGATGTTTTGGTAGAAGAGTTAAATGATAAAATGGCCTATAAAAAAGGCCTCAAACCTAATAAGCAGCACTCCAAACTATGTAAAAAATATTTAAGATAATATTGGTAAAGGGGCATTGCCTTTAAGCTTTGCCCCACTTGTTTTTCAATTCTCTTTTTACATCTTCAATTTTTCCATTTATTTCATAATTTTTTGTTTAATTAACAATCTGTTAAAAGTATTGGTCTATGATCTCTGCTAGAATCCGCGCCTAATTTTTAATCGTCGATCATTTACGAGGAAAACAAATGTTTGATTTGATCACCAGTAAAGATAGTAACGTCAAAAATGACGTGCTATCGGGAATTACTGTGGCCTTGGCTTTAGTGCCAGAAGCCGTTGCCTTTGCTTTTGTAGCTGGGGTTGAACCCATGGTAGGTTTATATGCTGCCTTTATGATGGGGTTAATTACTTCAGCTATAGGTGGCCGTCCTGGCATGATTTCTGGTGCAACTGGCGCTATGGCTGTGGTAATGGTGGCATTAGTCGCTCAACATGGCATTCAGTATTTGTTTGCGGCGGTCATTTTAGCGGGGGTGTTACAACTGCTATTTGGCATATTTAAACTAGGTAAGTTTATACGCTTAGTGCCCTATCCAGTGATGTTAGGTTTTGTGAATGGTTTGGCTATAGTCATATTCTTAGCTCAATTAGGTCAGTTTAAAATAATTGACTCACTAGGCAATCAGGTATGGATGCAAGGAGAAATGTTGTATCTGATGTTAGGTTTAGTGGTGCTAACTATGGCAATCATTTTCTTCTTGCCTAAATTAACCACAGCTGTGCCAGCGTCTCTAGTGGCCATAGTTGGGGTTACTGCTTTAGTCCATGGCTTAGACCTAGAAGCTAGAACCGTTATCGATTTTGTGCGTGATATGTTACCTGCCGAGCAACAAGCTGCTGCTACCTTAGCTGGTGAGCTGCCTACCTTTGCGATTCCTATGGTGCCTTTCACCTTAGAAACCCTGTACATTATTTTGCCTACTTCTATTATTTTGGCTTTAGTTGGCTTAATCGAGTCTTTATTGACCTTGTCTTTAATTGATGAAATGACCGACACTCGTGGTAACGGCAATAAAGAATGTTTAGGCCAAGGTCTTGCCAATACAGTAAACGGATTTTTTGGTGGTATGGGTGGTTGTGCCATGATAGGTCAAAGCATGATCAATATTAATTCTGGTGGTCGTGGTCGACTATCAGGTATTACCGCAGCATTAGTATTATTAGGCTTTATTTTATTTGCCGCGCCATTAATTGAAATGATCCCATTAGCTGCATTAGTTGGGGTTATGTTTATAGTAGTTATAGGCACCTTCGAATGGGCATCGTTTAGAATTATTCGTGGTGTAAACAAAGAAGATGCCTTTGTGTTGTTTTTAGTAACAGCAGTAACAGTGATTTCTGATTTGGCAGTAGCTGTGGTAGTGGGCGTAATAGTTTCTGCTTTAGTTTTTGCTTGGAAACATGCAACTCATATTCATGCTCGAACTCATACAGACAAAGATGGTTGGAAAGTTTATGAACTTGAAGGCCCATTATTTTTTGGTTCAGTTCTGCATTTTAAAGACTTATTTGATCCGCAAAACGATCCACAAGACGTAGTCATAGATTTTAACGAATCAAGGATTTGGGACTCGTCTGGTATTGATGCCATAGACGGACTGGCTGATAAATATAAACAGCAAGGTAAAAAGTTACATATCAGGCATATTAGTGCCGAGTGCCGCGAACTCATGACCAAAGCACAAGAATATGTAGAAATGAACTTAAATGAAGATCCTCGCTACCATATTGCCTCAGATAAACTAGGCTAAATATAATTGTTCAAATAAGCCCAGTTTTACTGGGCTTTTTATTAAACTTTAATGCAAACTAAATAAGCTTGAATCACTTTGCTTTTACATTGTTTATTGTTTAGTTACTATGTAAATAGGAAGTTTTTTGACCCAAATGCATTTTGGTATTTTTCGAAGGATGGTAGATGTACAACTGCAACATTGTAGTAATAGATGATGACAGCACAACCCTAGAGTTAGTGCGAGTGATTCTTGAGGAAATCATTAGTGGAGAAATCATCACTTATAGTGATAGCAAACTAGCAGTAGATTTTGTCAAAGGTGCAGAGTTTACCAATATATCATTGGTTATTTGTGATTGGTTAATGCCAGAGGTCAGCGGCTTAGAAATTTTGGCGGTGTTGCGAGAAAATCACCCAGAGTGTCCATTTTTAATGCTGACTGCTAACGCAACCCAAGAGTTAGTGGTTGAGTCTATTCGCTTAGGCGCCACAGATTTTGTGGTGAAACCTTTTCATACTAATGATTTATTAGCCAAAGTAGAGCGCGTAATTCGCAATGCCGATTTAGGCTAAATATTTAAACCTTTTTATTTAATTAAGTGACCTTTTGATATGCAGTTTGACACTATAATCGACCGTTCACCAAGCTATGCCTTAAAGTGGGAAAAATACAAAGATCGCGATATTTTACCGCTTTGGATTGCCGATACAGAATTTAGATGTGCCGAGCCAATCTTAAAGGCCATTACAGCGCGAACCGACCATGGTCTGTTAGGTTATACCTTGCCTTCACATCATGTTGAAGCCAACCAAGCTGTGGTTAATTGGTTAGCTCGTCAATACGATTGGCATATAAAGCCCGAATGGATAGTGTGGACACCAGGGGTGGTACCGGCCTTTAATGTTGCCTGTAAAGCGCTTTGCCAACCCGGTGACAAGGTACTGATTCAAACGCCTAATTATCCTCCGCTTATTGCCGCGCCTAAACTAAACGGCTTAACCAAAGTCGATATACCTAGCGTAGAAGTCAATAACCGTTGGACTATAGACTTTGAGCAACTAGCAGAGCAGGCGGCCGATCCCGCGGCCAAGTTGCTCATTTTATGCAACCCTATGAATCCAGTGGGTTCGGTATTAACTGAGCAAGAATTAGATAAAATTGCCAAAATTTGTGTGCAACACAATGTGACATTGTGTTCTGACGAAATTCATTGCGATATTATTCTCGATGAACAAGCCAAGCATATACCTGCGGGTAAAATCTCTGCCTTAGATGGCCAAGTTATTACCTTAATGGCGGCCAGTAAAACCTTTAACGTAGCAGGCTTAGGTACGTCTTTTGCCATCATAGAAGATGCGGCCATGCGGGCTAAATTTAGCCGCGCAGCACAAGGCATAGTGCCTTGGGTGACTGTGTTAGGGTTAACAGCCACAGCTGCAGCATTTACTCAATGTGATCAATGGCATCAAGATTTTCTAAGCTATTTACGTGGCAACAGAGACTATCTTGTTGCAGAAATTAACAAAATTGAAGGGCTTAAAGTGTTAACCCCACAAGCCACATTTTTAGCTTGGATAGACGCCAGTGGCTTAGGGGTTAAAAATCCACAAAAGTACTTCGAAGATCTGGGAATTGGTCCGTCTCCGGGGGCAGATTTTGGGGACAAAAACTTTGTGCGGATTAATTTTGGCTGCCCGCGGGCTCAACTAGAAAAAGCCATCGCCTTATTAACTGACTAGCCACTATCTGGCTAGGCAAGCATTAACTTCGGCTAGAAACTTATTTTAGTGCCAAACACAAAAGCTTGAGCTGGCAAGGGGGCACTGTCTTTTAAAAAAGAACTGTGTACTTTAGCCAGTTGATTCGTAAGGTTGTTGGCTTTGAGATACAGGCTCAAATCTAGGCTATCTAAACTCATATAATAATTAATAGAGGCAGAAACCATAGTGTAACCCGCTGTAGAGGTTTCAAAGTCTGCAATTTTATCTTGCTTGGCATAATGTGTTGCACCTATTTCGGCATGCCAGTCACCTTGCTCCCAATGCAATTCTGCGCCAAAGCGCATGGGGGGAATGCGAGGTAAGTTAGTGTTTTGTTCTGAGCTGTTTTTTAACTTGGCACGAGTAAAGTCACTAAAGGCACTCACTCGCAAAGTATCATTTAGGTGCCAATCTAGTTCGGCTTCAAAACCATAAATATAGGCATCTTGCTGACTAAATATATACACAGGTGAGCCAGACTCATGGCTATCTTCATGTTCTTCATGGGTTTGATGATCTTCAAGCTCATCTTCATCTAAATGGAAAACTAACCCCGTGTTTTGTTGGAATATATAGTTGTCTATTTGATTGTAAAACACGCTGAAATTGGCATTGATATTTTGGTTTTGAACACGGTAAGTAAGATCTAAATTGTTAGAGCGCTCTTTTTCTACTGGCTCCGAAGATACTGCCAGAGAAAATTCCAGATCGTCAGGATCACTGTTGTCTATTAGTAAGTCAAAACCTGCACCTACTTCATAGGTAGAGGTACTTATATGGATCCCATTAGAGAATATTTCTGCCGATGACGGCGCTCGCTCAGAGTGAGCAAAATTAACCGCAAAGGATTGGTTATCTGATAGCTCATAAACAAAACCTGCCGACACACTACCGGCAGTGTAAGTTAGCTCGTCAAAGGAGATTGAGCTAGCTTGTTCTGCAAAAAAGCTATTGTCGGGCTGGTGGCTTACTCTTTCTAACCTAGCACCGAGCTGCCATAAAAAATTCCCTATGGCTTGTTCTTCTAAAACAAATAATGCGGTTGAATTAGTGGAAGTAGAAGGAGTAAAAGCTTCGGCTCCTGCAGCTGCAAAGTCTGAGTCGCTATAATGCAGACCAACAACCCCTTGCCAGCCATAAGTGTTAGCATGCTTGGCCCATAATCGAGATTCAAAGGTATCATTGGTAAAAGTGGTGCCCACTTCACCTTCTTCTATTTCTCTATGCTGATAATCGGTATAAGCATTGTGCCAATGCACTTCTGTCAACCAACCAGATAAGTTATTGATATCGAGAACTGATTGAAAACGCTCTTGTTGCATGCTTGCATACACGCCTTCTTCATCATGTTCTTCTTGGTTTTCTATATGCTCTTCATGGTGCTCTTCTTCATGAGAATGACCTGGTATGCCGTAATCAGAATCTAACTTGCCATAGGCAAAAGACAATGAATGATTATCACCTATCCAGCCTGTGCCTAAGGTAAATCCTTTAGCATCTAGCATGGAGTTTTCTAAGCTATCCACTTTATCGCCGTCTTCTAGGGTAAATTCTGGTACCTCATAGTCATCGGTTGTGCGGCTAAAAGCATCAAAGTGCCAAGCGAGGTTGCCTTGGCCACCATTTAAATCTGTCGATACTGTACGCTCATTCGATACAGTATTATGTAGAGCGCTTACCCGTCCACTGGTGCCCTCTTGACGGGTTTTAGGTAAGCGATTATCTACTACATTTACAACTCCGCCTATGGCTCCACTGCCATATAACAAGGTTGCTGGGCCGCGTAACACTTCAATTTGTGTGGCGGTTGAGGCTTCGGTGCTGGCAATATGATCTGGCCCTACTCTGGAGGCATCTGAGCTATCCATACCGTTTTGGACCACTTTTACTCTAGGGCCATCTAAACCACGAATAATAGGACTACTAGAGACAGGACCAAAATAGGTGCTATTCACCCCAGGCACCGACTTTAAGGTTTCACCTAAAGTTGCGCTTTGATTCATTTCTAACTCGTCACCACTTAAAATGCTCACTGGAGTGGCCGACTCTAAAACCGAACGCCCTAGTGGTGAGGCGGTAATTAGCAGTTTTTCTATGTGGTTTTCATCGGTTTGAATGGGTTTATCTTCAGCCAACAGAGATTGCGACAACGAGGCCAAGGCCAGAGTTATACCTAGTTTTACCAGTGAATAATGCATAGAGTTCAGTCATTGAAAGTTTAAAGTAATGTTATACTATAACATTTAATCGAAGCTGCAAAGGGTTAAGATGTGTTTTTCTGTGTTGCTTATGCTTAGGGTAAATGGTTAAGCTTAGGCCAAGTATGACAGCAACAATTTAGATGAATGACTATGCCTAAACTTGAGTCTGATGCACACCAGCGGCTTTTTGAACTTTGTGCGTCTGATGCACTATCTGAGGTGCTGCATCCTTATGCGTTTATTCAAGGGTTAGTCTTTGCGGTAAGTGCCGCCCCTGAAATTCCTATGCCAGAAAATTGGCTACCTTGGATCATAAACAACTCCAAGCAACTGACTAGCACTGAGCAAGCGGATGAATTAACCGACCTGTTGATGAAAATTCTGCAGCATCAGCTAAAAAACTTAAGTGACGAAAAGATAAATTTGCCTATGGGCGTCACCTTTAATGAGCAAGACCAGCAGCCAAGTAGCCTAGCAATTTGGTGCCAAGGTATGTTGTTAGGGCATAGTCAGCTGGAGCCAGTATGGCAAGCGGCTTGGGATAAAATGCAAGTCACAGATAAACACAAACTAACCCAGCTACAAAAAGATCTAAAACATTGTTTATACATGTTTACCACTTTTGCCGACATTCCATTAGCGGTTAAGCAAGCTGAAAAGCGTGGTAACGACCAATTATTAAATATTCTGCCTAAAATCTTTTTGTCTTTTCCGCAAACCCTTAAAACCTATGTAGGGTTATCCGGTAGGTTGGTAGACTTTTTACCCAATCAATTTGAAGTTTATACTCAAAAAAATGAGTCGGGTGAAAGGTAAGTGAGGCATGAGTTTGTGGCTAAATAAAGCTTAAATAGCCTACAACAGCCACCTCACTTAGTTTTATTGATTACTTCTTTTGGCGTAACTCAAAATCAAACTCTTGGGCTGAAATCACTAAGCCTTCTTCATCTTCGCTAGGAAAAATTGCAATAGCCACATCGTCATCTTCTAACCCTTGGGTCCAGCGACTATGCCAAGTTTTTAAATCAATGGCTTGGGGCTGGCAATCTGCCCATTCACCCGTGGCCCAAGCTTTAGCATAGTTTTCTGCTGGCCACACCGGGGTACAATCTTCATCTTCAGTATTTAACATCACACAGCCATCCTGGTCAGTTAAGATCCATACTTGGTTGTGAGTCTGACATTCTTTAATTAGGTAACTAAGACGTTGTTCAGGGGTGAGCTGCGAAACATTATTTTCTGACATGAGTATTTCCAAAAGTTTGTTTAAAGTGGTGCGAACCAAACAAAAACCTAAAGTTACAATTTAGGGTTTATTTCATCCAAAATGCTTAATGAAGCGTTTATCCACTCTATGCTAGTATTTATTTTATCTATTGTAACAACTTAGACTAGTGAGTTATATGACAACTAATGTAGTTAGCCAAGAGCAATTATCTGCTTGGGTAAAAGAGCAATTTCAACGAGCCAATAAACACTTAGCCGAGAATGGGGTGTTATTTGAGTCTGTAGTAACCAGCGAAAGTCGTTATTTAGCGCCTTTTGTAGCTGTATGGAAAATCAAAACCTCTGACGGCAAGTTTTATTGGGTGATAAGCGGAGATGTGCCTGCCGATTTTATGCCTTATGAATTAGAAAAAACCGCGCGTGACGCTATGCGCAGTTTTTCACTACGCTGGCAGTTACAAGCCGATAACTTATTAAACTCGGGTACGCAAGATAACACTCAGGTTGAATTTGCCAATCGACTCATTACCAAAGCTGAGCAGCTTTACGATTTGTTTGCTGATGATAAAGCATGGCAATAAATTTGCCTGCATCTAGCGGGCAAATATGAAATAAATTTAAGGAAGAAATATGAAAAAACTACATCTGTTGCTGTTTTTACTGTTGGTGACAATTTTCAGCATGCCTGCTCAGGCCGAAAAACCTATCCCATTAGAAACCTTTGTAAAGTTTTCGCAATTTCAGCAATTAATTATTTCTCCCACTGGGGAATATATGGCTGCAGCAGCTATGCGTAGCGACAATATTAACTATGTGGCGATTTTCGATCTAAATAAGATGCAACAGCTCTCTGCTATTGAGTTTAAGTTGGGGGAATTACCCTCCCGTTTAACTTGGCTTAACAAAGAGCGTATTGGTATACGGATCGCTAAAAAAATTGGGGCCTTAGATCAACCAATAGGTACGCCACTGTATTACGCCATGAATGCCGATGGTACCAATAAAGATGTGTTATGGGGCATGGCCGATGACAGTCGCGCTTTTGGTCCTAAAAAGTACCGTACTTCTATGCGCATTTTAGATTTAATCCCTGAAGACCCAAGAAAAATTCTTATCTCTGAGCGTGGTGGCAGTAACACTGGTGGCTACAGTTCTGTAGCGTCTTACACTAATGCCTACGAAATGGACATTTATACGGGTAAAACTAAAAAAGTAGCCAGTGCCCCATTAAGAGGCGCCACTTTATTGGCCGATCACAATCAAAATGTACGTTTTGCAATTGGGGTAGATGATGAAGACGACTTTAAGGTAAAAACCTATTATCGGCAGAGTAATGATGATGAATGGCAATTATCATCTAGTTACGATACCAGACAAGAAGGGGCAATAATGCCTATTGCCTTTACCCCAAATAACCAAGAAGTATATGCCACCTCTAATCTAGGCAATAGCATTCAAGGTTTAGTCAAACTAAAGCCTGGCTCAACTGAAGTTGAGGTGTTGTACCGCAATGAAGTCGTCGATATTGATGAGGTACTGTGGGATGTAAACGATCAACTGGTTGGGGTACGAGTATCGCCAGATAAAACCATTAATGTCACCTTAACCGATAACCAAATGGCTAAGTGGTTAGATCAATTACAAGGGGTGTTTCCAAAAGACACAGTGACTATCACTAGCTCTACAGCAGACGCTAGCAAACTCATTGTGAATGTGTCATCTGCCAGCGATCCAGGGGCGTTTTATCTGTTTAAGACTAAATCGAAAGAACTACAGTTTTTGTTAAATACCTCACCTTGGGTAGACAGCACCAAGATGGCAAGAGTTGAGCCCTTTACTATTAAAGCCCGCGACGGCGTTGAACTTAGAGGCTATTTGACTTTACCCAAAGGTGAAGCAAAAAACTTACCTTTAATAGTGCACCCCCATGGCGGCCCACATGGACCAAGAGATTTTTGGCGCTTTACACAAGACGCACAAATGTTAGCCAGCCGCGGTTATGCGGTACTGCAGCTTAATTTTAGAGGCTCTGGTGGTTATGGACGCGACTTTGAGCGTTTAGGTTATCAAAAATGGGGCCGTGAAATGCAAGACGACCTCACAGATGCGACTAACTGGGCAGTTAAAACAGGTGTAGCGGATAAAAACAGATTATGTATTTATGGTGCCTCTTATGGTGGCTATGCAGCTTTAATGGCAGTGGTCAAAGAGCCGGATTTATATAAATGTGCCATTGGTTATGTAGGTGTGTATGACTTGCCTATGATGTTTAAAGAGGGTGACATTCCTGCTCGCGAATCGGGCATCGCCTATTTAAAAGAAGTCTTAGGCGAAGACCAAGCGGATTTAGAAGCACGTTCACCGGCCTACAATGTGGATAAAATTAAAGCCGCATTGTTTATTGTTCAAGGTGGAAAAGACATTCGCGTGCCTATTGAACAAATGTACTCCTTAACCAATAGATTAGATAAAGCCGGTTATCCTTATGAATTGATGGTTAAAGAAAACGAAGGGCATGGATTTTATAAAGAAGAACATAGATTAGAGTTATATCAACGTATGTTAGCTTTTTTAGAGAAGCATATAGGTAAATAACAAACTATTTTGCTTAACCAAAAAGCCCTTCAAAATGAAGGGCTTTTTAGTATTTTACTCTAAATATTTATTCCACCAAGAAGGGGAAGTTGGCATTGCCGACTTTATTCTTACCGTCATATGCATAGTTAAATAGTCGATATTCACCCGGCTTAGGTGGCACCTTAAAGGTCATTTCTATCCATTTATCTTGCACATTAGTGGTGATGATTTTTATTGGGATTTCTGCAGGTTTTGCTTCGAAATGTCCGCCTTGACTGCGTTTAGTGACTTCTCGCATTAGTACCCACTCATGGCGAATGGGATCTTGGTCTGGGTCAGATACCAGCACTTTGACTTGAGCAATTTGATTGGCTGCTAATCGCAAACTTTGTGTGGCTAATTGCCCATTGATGCGTATTTCAGAAGATAGAGGGGCGCGATTAGCTGGGTACTGCCCAGTCCACAGTCGGGTTAATTCATCAATTCTGGCTGTTTGTTCACCGGTTTCGTTAAACATGCCATACCAGGTTGGGGTCCGTTCTTGTTTTTGCCCCCAGAAAAATGCAAAAGATCCAATAATTTTGCCGGTTTTATCATTGAGTATTACATCTTGCATTCGCTTTGCCATACCTGCAGCTTTCACAGCGCTAGGCTCTTCAATTTCGCGGCCCCAATTTGTAGTGGGTAATTCCCAGTGGCCCATAGGACCAAATTCGGTCACCATAAAAGGCTTATCAACTTTACTTTTAGCCATTGCCTCGGGCAAGGTGACTAAATCACCATAGGTTTGTACCGCTATTATGTCGATATTGGGAGCGTGTTCTACCACCTGCTGAATGTGTCTGGGATTTGCCCCCGCTAAGCTAAAAGTAACAGGGTGATTGGGATCAACTTGATGAATATAATCAATAATGTCTCCCATAGCGCTATACACTTTAGGGTTTACCTCGACCAATTTTTCATTTTCATCAAATAACAAATTGGGCTCGTTATTAATCACCCAAATTAAAATATTGGGGTGATCTTTATATTGATTAATTGCCGCTTTAACTCGTTCAAACTGTTTAGCCACTGCGGCTTGATCGTTATAATCAAAGCCAGTTAATTCTTTACCTGTGCGAATGCCCACTGCCACCATTAAATCTAGCTTTTTTGCCATGGCCAGTTCTTGTTCTATGTGTTTTAGATCCCAGGTTCTAAAACTATTGCCGCCCGCGGCTTTTAGCGCTTTTATTTGCTGGTCATTTTTGTAGCCTAAACCTACGCCTTTTACAGTAAATGGCTGGCCATTAACTGTTAATGAATATTGCGCGCCATTTTTAACTACTTTTACCTCGGCAGGCCCTGAGTTGTTTTTATCAGAACACCCTAAAAAGGTTGTGCAACAGCTTATCAGTAACATCAATACTAAGCCTTTAGAATAAAGGCTGGGGGAAAAGATCATGCTGGCTCCGTAACTATAGGAAAAACAGTGGGCTAAAGTGTATGCCACAACTTAGGGCATGAGTAGCAGATCCCTAGCTAATGCGGCCACAGGGTTCGTTGGTAAGATTAAACGGATAAATCTACTGTAATTTGGCGCTAGTTAGTTGATTGTTGGGCAGTTGTTGTTAAGGGTAGGCTCAATAACCTCGGCTAAAATCCAGCACATGCTTTAATGGTAATCCGTTAATAAAGCCTTGGTAATTATTAATAAATAACGGGCAAATTTGCTCTGGTAACGAAATAGCCGCACTGTGATGGGTAATAAAAAGGTTATCTAGTTGCCAATAAGGGTGAGTGTTAGCCAAAGGCTCTTGGGTAAATACATCTAGCACTGCAGCTTTAAGGCGCTTTTGTTGCAATGCCTGAATAAGGGCTGAATCTTGAATACAAGTGCCTCTCCCCGCATTGATCAGTACAGCGCTGTTGGGTAAATAGGCTAAAAAAGTCGCATCGATTAATTCTTTAGTGGCCGCGCTTTCAGGTAACAAACACACTAGATAATCTAGCCCAGTGGCAAAGTCTTGCTCTTGCCCTGGGGCGTAATATGTATCAATAAACTCACAATTTTTCTGGGTACGAGTATAACCTTTAGTTTGCATGGAAAAGTGTTTAGCCGTTTTAGCAATACCTTGGCCAATATCGCCTACGCCCATTATGCCAATGGTTTTTCCAGCTAGACTAGTAAACTTTGGTGCGCCCCAAAGTGCCGATTTTTGGGTTTGTTTAAAACCGTCAATATTGCGGGCAAAGTGCAGTAAATAAGCAAATACATATTCTTGCATGGCAGAGGCAAAAATACCTTTGACTCCACATAGTTGATAGTTTGTTTTAGGGTGGCTTAACAAGGGCGCGTTTCCAGCCCAAGTTGATTGTAACCAGATTAACTGCTCTGCTTGATCTAGCACCTGTACAGTTAAATCTGGATCGCCAAAGATAATATCTACAGCAGAATAATCGTCTGAATCCATCACTTTAGTATTGACAATAGACAGCTGCAATTGAGGTAAATTGGCCTGTTCAATCAAGAGTTTATATTGCTCAGCGTCACGGCTTAAAATGGCTAGCTTCATCATAGGGAACTTAAAACCTGTAAAGTTAACATTACTTAATGGAGAATAATCAAAATTATATTTGTTAAAAATTAGTTAAAGTTGAATTTAATTCGGTTTAGTATGGCGCTTTACTTTTTGACTTCTAACAGAGACGTGACTATGAGCGCCGAAAATATCGCACAACAAGCAAAAATTTTATCGCCTAAAAGAAACACCACTCAAGCCACCACTATCGACGAATTAACTCATGAACAATTAGCTCATTTTGGCATTGATAAAAATTCGGAATATGGACAAGCGTTATTTCAAACCGCTCAGCATTTATATCACACCCAAGCCAATATGCAGCAACTTTGGCAAATCACCAGTGCTACCTTAGACGGTTTAAGCAAAGAAAATAAAGTCGCTTATTTTAATGCAAAAAAGTTTTTATCTTTCCAAATTGCCAAAATTCTGGATACCCTACAAAATCCTTTTCGCGCCACTTACCAAAGTTTAAGCGAACAATCTGGCTCACAAGTCAGTAAAAGTCATTATCCCTTGTTTGATAATGTAACCGCATTATTTTCGGCTACCCCAGTAGTAGTGCGTACTGCCACTTATGTTTATGCCTGTACTGAATGGGTTGATGATGCGTTTCAGGGGAAAGAGTCTACCCACCAAATTTATTCGCGTTTGCTCAATCCCACTAATATCTCACTGGCTAATGCCATAGTTGATTTAGAAGCTGGCCCTTATGCCGCCGATTATTTAGCCTGGAACTTTAACTCAGGTATGGCAGCGATAGATGCGCTACTGTCTAATGTGTTGGGTCACGGCGATGTGTTAATTGTATCGCGAAATGTGTATGGCGGGGTGTATCAGTTATTGCATGATTATTTTGCCCGCGAAAATCGTTTAAATATTCAACTTGAATGGTTTGATGGTTATACAGCTGCAGAGTTTGCTGATTTTATGCAACAAACCAAAACCAAACATGCTGAGCGCCTTAGTGAGGGGAGCGATTTACATGTTTATATGGAATCACCTTGTAACCCGCATGGTTACGTTTTAGATGTGGCTGGTATTAGCAAGTTAGCTCATGCCGAAGGCCATACAGTGATGTTAGATGCCACCTTAGCTACCCCTATTTTGCATCAACCTTTACAACGCGAAGACAAAGCCGAACGTCCAGATTATGTGGTTCATAGCTATACCAAAGACATTTGTGGCAGCGGCGCCACTACTGCTGGTGTGGTTATTGGTGAAGCGTATCGCATGTTCCAAGGCAAAGGTGACTGCGTAAACGGTTATGATTGGTCAAAAACCATGTTTTGGGATGTGTATTATATTAAAGGTGCGTTTTTAGATTCTGAAAAAGCCTTTGATGTATTAAATGGCATGAAAACCCTAGAAATGCGAGTGATGAATAAAGTGATCAACACTCTAGTCTTTAGCCAGTTTTTAGCCTCTCACCCTAGCTTTAATGTTAATTGTCATGCTGTACCCGGACATGCCAATGCTGCCTTGCGTGAGAGTCAATTACGTCACGGTTGGCCATGTGCTTTGTTTACTGTAGATATGCAAGGCGCAGATATTGCCCGCGATACTTTTGTGCGCTTTTTTGATGCCTTAGAGCCGGCTTTTAGTCATCAGGTAAGTATTGGGCAAAACAACACTATTATTTTATGTCCTGCTCTTACTTCTCATAGTGAGCTTGATGTAGACGCACAAAGCAAAAGTGGCATTTATTTAACTACTATGCGAATTGCCATGGGCACAGACAATGTAAGAGAGCTAATAGCACACTTTATTAATAGTGCTAAATTGCATATAGA
The DNA here is from genome assembly GCF_052983255.1 of Paraglaciecola aestuariivivens. Classification (NCBI taxonomy): domain Bacteria; kingdom Pseudomonadati; phylum Pseudomonadota; class Gammaproteobacteria; order Alteromonadales; family Alteromonadaceae; genus Paraglaciecola; species Paraglaciecola aestuariivivens. The sequence goes on from NZ_JBRKBA010000002.1 coordinate 26,173, forward strand.
TCCGGTTATTCCAGGCTTTAGCCAGCAATTTATGTCGGCGAGTGACATAGATAAGTTATATCTAGATACCTGCATGCAGGTCAGTAAGCAGCATTATGGCAGCGGTAACTCTGTCAGTACCATGTTGGGATAACCCTCAAGGTCTTTATCCTACAAGTTGAGCTTGCCCAGCAACTTGACTTGTAGGATCAACCTTTAAAATTTTTAGCACTACTACTTTCCACCCTCACCATTCGTTAGTTTGCACTTTTTGATCCTGTTGCTGTATTTAGTTTTAACAGCTAGGCATAATTGGCTCTTTAGCTGCAATAGAGATAAGCATGTCAGAAATTCAATTTTCCCCAGCTCAAAAAGAGCAATTGGTGCAAAAATTACAAAACTATTTTAACCAAGAGTTAGATCTAGAATTAGCGCAGTTTGACGCCGATTTTTTATTAGACTTTATTGCGAAAGAAATGGGTAAAACCTTTTATAACCAAGGGGTTTACGATGCGCAGGCGGTACTAGACAAAAATGTTGATGCATTAAGCGAAGCCATTTACCAGCTAGAAAAATATTAAACATTTGTAATTGGTAACAATTTAGCTCCCGATTCATACTAATTGCTCATGATCTTGGCTGCTAAAACAGGTAAATTACTGCCTGATCTAACTAAACGGAATTCCTATGTCGTCTGCTTTCATTAAATTTAAACAACAACCTATCTGGCTAGCGCTAATCATTGTAGTGATACTTTGTGTATGGTTAGCTTCAGGTATGTTAAAAGCAGACAATCGCCCTGAAACCCCTAACAAACAACAAAGTTTTCCGTTAGTTAAAGTGACAGTGGAACGTTTTAATGCCGAACAAGTTACCCGTGAAATATCTTTATACGGGCGAACCGAACCCGACCGCATTGCCACTATTAGAGCCGAAGTAAAAGGGTTAGTAAAACAAGTCCATGTTCAAGAAGGTCAAAGCGTCACAAAGGGCCAAAAGTTAGTCAGTCTAGAAAAAGCCGATTACCAAAGCCGTTTAAGCTCGGCCCAAGCCACGCTTAAACAAAGGGAAGTGGAGCTTGCAGGGGCGCAAAAGTTACAAACCCAAGGCTACCAATCTCAAACCGCTTTAGCCCAAGCCGTTGCTAATCTTGAACAAGCTAAAGCAGAGGTCACTCAGTACCAACTAATGGTGCAAAGAACCGAAATTTTGGCGCCTTTTGATGGCATCATTAATGAACGTTTTGTTGAGCAAGGAGATTTATTAAAAGACGGTGATTCAGTGGCCAAGCTGGTGGATTTAGATCCTTTAGTCATAAGCGCTAATGTCACCGAAAACCATATTCAGCAATTAGTACATGAGCAAGCGGCCATTGGCCGCATGGTTTCTGGCGAGGTGCTAGAAGGTAAAATTCGTTATATTTCGAGTATTTCAGAGCCAGGTACCAACACCTTTAAAATAGAAGTTGCGGTGCCAAATCCTAATTTTTCGACCTTAGCCGGCATTAGCACAGAATTAGCTTTGCCCTTACAAAAAACTTGGGCCATTCGAATTACCCCTTCGGTTATGGCACTAGATGAAGAAGGTAATATAGGGGTGAAAATTGTGCAAAATGATCAGGTAAAATTTGTGCCCATAGATATAGTAAAAAGTGATAGCCAAGGCGTTTGGTTAAGCGGTATGGGTCAACAAGCCGATGTGATCATCTTAGGCCATGGTTTTGTACGTCACGGTGACAAAGTACAAGTTAACCGGGTTGAGTCTACTCAAACCTCTGCCAGCGCTATTTCAGCCAAGGCACAATAATGAATAACATTATATACGCGGCATTAAATCACAGCCGTACCGTTTTGATGGTCTTTGTGTTGTTGCTGGTGTCTGGAGTAGTGACTTATGTCAATATTCCCAAAGAATCCAACCCAGATGTGCCGATTCCGGTAATTTATGTGTCTATTGTTCACGATGGTATATCTCCCGAAGACGCAGAGCGCATGTTGGTTAAGCCAATGGAAAGAGAACTGCGTTCTATCGACGGGGTAAAAGAGATGAAAGCCACAGCAGGTGAGGGCTTTGCCAATATCACCTTAGAGTTTTTTGCTGGTCTTGATTCTGCCGTTGCGCTAGCCGATGTGCGCGATAAAGTGACAGTGGCGCGCGCTAAATTGCCCGCTGAAACCGAAGAGCCAACCATTCACGAAGTCACTATGGCCGGTCAACAACCGGCTATTACTGTGGTGTTATCTGGCCCAGTGTCTGAACGTGCCTTAGTTACCGTTGCGCGAGAGCTACAACAACAACTTGAAGGCATAAGTGAGGTGCTTGAAGTTGAAATAGGTGGCGATCGAGAAGACATAGTAGAAATAGTAGTAGACCCACTCTTAATGGAATCTTACGGTTTAGATCAAAACGACATTTTTAACTTATTGTCGCGAAACAACCGTTTAGTGCCAGCCGGTACTATGGATAACGGCAAGGGCAGTTTTGCGGTTAAAGTCCCCTCAGTATTTGAATCGATCAAAGATGTAATGGAACAGCCGGTAAAAGTACAAGGCAATAGCGTAATTACTTTTCAGGATGTGGCACAAGTCAGGCGTTCTTATAAAGATCCCAGTAGTTTTGCGCGCCTAAATGGCAAACCCTCAGTGTCGCTAGAAGTGAAAAAGCGTCCTGGCGAAAACATGTTAGAAACCGTAGCTAAAGTTAAAGAGCTAGTGGCTAGTGCGCAACAATCGGCCATTTGGCCAGCCAGTATTTTGGTGAGTTATACCGGCGACCAAACCATAGATGTCAACATGATGTTAGGCGACTTACAAAATAACGTATCCAGTGCAGTGATTTTGGTGGCCATAGTGATAGTGGCAATTTTGGGGTTACGTACTGCCTGTTTAGTAGGGGTGGCCATTCCTGGTTCTTTCTTAACCGGTATCTTAATTATTTCGCTGTTTGGCTATACCCTAAATATGGTTGTGCTGTTTTCGTTAATCATGGCGGTGGGCATGTTGGTGGATGGAGCCATAGTGGTCACCGAATATGCCGATCGCTGTATGAGCGAAGGTATGGATAAAAAACAAGCCTATAGCAAAGCAGCACAACGTATGGCTTGGCCTATTATCGCATCAACTGCCACTACTTTAGCGGCCTTTGCCCCATTAATGTTTTGGCCGGGCATGATGGGTGAGTTTATGAAGTTCTTACCTTTTACCCTTATTGCCGTATTATCCGCCTCGTTATTAATGGCACTGATTTTTGTGCCTGTATTAGGTGGGGTGTTTGGAAAACCACGATACGTAACCCAGCGCGAAACCCAACAAATGTTACAAGCAGAAAACGGTGACATTATCCATTTACAGGGTTTTACCGGTCGCTATGTGAGAATGTTGGCCACCGCTATTCAGCATCCTTGGAAAATCTTGTTAGGCGCCATAGTAGTGGCATTTTTATCTTTTACTGCCTACGGCATATCTGGGCTAGGTACTCAGTTTTTCCCTAATGTAGATGTAAAAGGCATCAATATTACAGTGCGCAGCAGTGGTGATTTTTCTATTTACGAAAAAGACCAAGTGGTGCGTCAGGTTGAGGCCCGGCTAATTGATATGCCCGAGATTGAAAGTTTGTATGTACGTAGTGGCGGGCGTGATCAAATTGGTTATTTAAGGTTAAATTTAGTGGACTGGCACTATCGATCGCACTCAGACCAAGTGCTTAAAGAAACGCAGTCGCGTCTGAAAGATCTGGCTGGCATGGATATCGAAATTACCCCTGATCAAGAAGGCCCGCAATCTGGCAAAGATTTACGTATTCAGTTGTCCTCTCGTTTTCCAGAACTGCTAGACGAAGCCGCCCTGAAAATACGTCAGGCCTTAGAAAATAACCCTAAATTTACTTCTATCAGCGACACAGCCTCTAAACCCGGTATTGAATGGCAACTTAAAGTGAATCGTGCTGATGCCGCCAGATTTGGTGCCGATGCAACCTTGGTCGGTAGCACAGTGCAGTTTGTTACCAATGGCTTGAAAATTGGAGAATATCGTCCAGACGATGTAGATGACGAACTTGATATTCGCGTGCGTTACCCAGTTGATGCACGCTATTTAGGTAAGTTAGATGAACTGAGAATGAAAACCGCCGGTGGCATGGTGCCTATCTCAAATTTTGTTGAGCGCTCGGCTAAACCTAAAACCGACCTTATTCGACATATAGATAGTCAAAGGGTGATTTCGGTAGAAGCCAATATGGTACCTGGTGAATTGCTCAGCATTGAATTACCTAAACTGCAGCAACAATTACCAAGTTTAGGCCTAGATCCTAGAGTGAATATTCAAGTTAAAGGTCAAAATGAAGAGCAAGTCGAATCTACCGCATTTTTACAAAATGCGTTTTTAGTTGCCCTGTTTGTGATGGCGATTATTTTGGTCACCCAATTTAATAGTTTTTACCAAGCGTTTTTGATCTTGAGCGCGGTATTGTTTTCTACAGTTGGGGTGTTCTTAGGCCTGCTGATTTTTCAAAAGCCGTTTGGCATAGTGATGTCTGGCATAGGAGTGATAGCGCTAGCCGGCATAGTAGTGAACAACAATATAGTGTTAATCGATACCTATAATATTTTGCGCAAAGAAGGCATTGCTTCTATGGAAGCCATTTTACGCACTGGCGCTCAACGTTTACGCCCAGTATTAATGACCACAGTGACAACTATTTTAGGTTTATTGCCCATGGTTGCTGAAATCAATATCGACTTTATTGGTCGTAATATAGACATAGGTGGTCCATCAACTGAATGGTGGTCGCAACTTGCCACAGCTGTCGCTGGCGGCTTAGCCTTTGCCACAGTGTTAACTTTAGTGTTAACCCCATGCCTGTTAGCTCTAAAAGTTAAACGCGAAGAAAAAAATGCCATAAAATCTCTGCTCAGGGAAGAAGCGAGTGCTAACTAATGCTTCAAGTTAAATGCACTGCTTAAGTTGTTGGCGAGGATTTTGGTTAGATTGATTTGCCGCAATGCCGACTTCATTCTAGTATCTAATCCTTAACTAATTTTATCTATTGTGGAGTATGAAAGAATGAAATTATACGGGTCTACCACTTCTCCTTATGTACGTCGTTTGCGTATTTGGTTGGCCAATACAGAACACGAATTTGTTAATTTACAAATTTTTGCTGAGCAAGATAGGCAAATTCTGGCAGATAAAAACCCTACTATGAAAATCCCTATGCTTGAAGATGAAGTAGAAGGTAAGCCTCAGATCATTTTTGATTCGCGTGTTATCTATCGTTATTTAACCAGTAAACATAATGATCCGCTGTTAACCTGGGAGCAAGAGAATCAATTAACCTTAATCGACTCAGCCAACGATTCCTTAGTGCAAATGTTTATTTTATCCAATTCAGACATTAAACCCGATGAAGATAAATTGTTCTTTAAATTACAAAAAGAGCGAGTCAATTCGGTATTGGTTCAATTAAATGAAATGGTAGCCAATAAACAATTTTCTAGTTGGAATTACCCAGCCGTATGCCTTTATTGCTTAATTGATTGGATAGAGTTTAGAAAGTTACATAACATGCAAGGTTTAACCGACTTGCTGGCTTTTCATGACGATAATGCGCAGCGCATTGAAGTCACTGCCACAGATCCACGAAAATAATCAGGAAACCCCATGAACCAACAACAAAAAATCGCCGCAGAAGCGGCGGCCTTCAGGCATTTAGTTAAACATTTAGATGCCAACAAAGACGTGCAAAATATCGACCTAATGATTTTGGCCGACTTTTGCCGTAATTGTTTAGCTAAATGGTATATGGCTGGTGCTAAAGAGCAGGGCGTAGACATGGATTACGACCAAGCGCGCGAAGCTATTTATGGCATGCCTTTTAGCGAATACAAAGCAAAATATCAGTTGCCCGCTTCTGACGAGCAACTGGCAGCCTTTGAAGCGCGCCAGGCCGCCAAACAAGCCGCTACAGCCCCACCTACTTCTGGTTGCCAATAACCACAAATTACCTATTGTTTGACATATTTTGAAACAGTAAAACAGGCTTTAAAGCTTAGCTTTAAAGCCTGAAAGATTGCGCGTTATAGTGCTTGCGTATACTGTTAACTCTTTGAAATATATTGCCAATTATAATGTTAGAACTTAGACACATAGCCAAGTCATTTGCTAATGGGGCAGAAACTGTACATGCCCTCAAAGATATTTCCTTGTCTATTCGCCAGAATGAATTTGTGGCCTTTATGGGCAGTTCGGGCTCAGGTAAATCGACCCTGATGAATATATTGGGCTGCTTAGATACACCTAATAGTGGTCAATACCTGTTAAATAACCAAGATGTCGCGACCATGGACGACGATACGCTTTCGGCCATTCGTAATCAGCATATAGGTTTTATCTTTCAAACCTTTCATTTATTACCCAAATTAGACGCCCTAGGGAATGTCAAATTACCCCTACGCTTTAGTCAAGTTTCTGAAGAAGAAGCCGATCAACGTGCGCACGAATTATTAGAAAAAGTTGGCTTAGGCCATCGTAAAACCCACAAACCATTTGAAATGTCTGGCGGCCAACGCCAACGCGTAGCCATAGCTAGGGCGTTGATCAATCGCCCAACTGTGGTCTTAGCAGATGAGCCAACGGGTAATCTAGACAGTAAAACTTCGGTAGAAATCATGGCCTTGCTGACGGATTTACATCAACAAGGGCAAACCATAGTTATGGTGACGCACGAAGACGATATTGCTAAGTATGCGCAACGCGTTATCACTATGCGAGACGGAGAAGTGTTGCAAGATACCAGCAATATTAGCGCTGTTTCGCAAACAGCATAAAGAGGACAATTTATGCATTATTTAACTGGCCTTAGTTTAGGCTTGTTGGCTTGGTCTTTCAGCATAGCCGCCGAGCAGCCTAGCACTTTATTAACTGGCATTGTGAGTTCGTCAGAATATCACTTAGTGACCGCCCCCAAAACCAATAGATGGCAAGTGCAAATTCAATGGATGGCAGATGAAGGCAGCATAGTGAATGAAGGGGATTTAGTGGCGGTATTTGACTCAGGTGGCACAGAAGCCCAACTTGAAGCGAATGAAGAGCGCCTAGAAACCGAATCACTAGAGTTACTTAAATTAGAAATGGATAAAGCCCAAGCCGTGCTTGAAGCCCAAGGGGCTTTAAAGTTAGCCACTATTTCTCTTGAAAAAGCGCGAATTGAAGCATCTATCCCAGACGGCGAAATCAGCGCCTACGAAAAAGGCAAACACGTGATTGCCTACGAAAAAGCTCTGACTGCTAAGATTAAAGCTGAGCAAAATTACCAGTTAAAATTAGAAGAGCAACATGTAGAGCTGAATAAAAAGAAAATCGAAATTCTTAAATTAGAAGAGCAAATTGCCTATCAAAAAAGTCAGTTAGAAAAGTTAAGCGTAAGAGCCAAAGTGTCTGGCCCAGTGACTCATGCTATGCATCCCTGGATGGCGCAAAAGTTGGCCTCAGGCATGAATATTCAAGCCAGTTGGGATGTGTTAACTGTTCAGGCTGCATCTACCTATCAGGTTACGGCTTGGGTGCACGAAATTGATGCGGCGCGTTTAGATCTTACCCATAGCCACTACAGTCTCACACTAGACGCATACCCAGAGTACAGCTATCAAGCCAAAGTGTTGTCGGTTTCAAGTCAGGCAGAAGCTAAAAGCCATTGGAGTGACAGTGCCTATTATCGAGTAGAGCTAGGTTTTGAAGAGCCATTAAAGCAAGCTGTGTTTCCGGGCATGAGTGTTAGAGTAAAGTTAACCCCTGCATTAAGCGCTAAAGTTTCCAACTCACAACAGGAGCGCCAATAATGCAGCTACATCTCGCTTTACCTTTATTGATATTGGGCGCTTTGCTAGTGGCCTGTGGTGAATCTAAGCAAGCCGCAAATGCCACGCTAACCGAGGCCAGTGTCACTGCTCCAGCCGAGTTGATTTCTCTTGAAAACGCCACTATAGGCCCACCTATGGTCTCGCGTATGTGGCAATTTAAAATTCAGAAAATGGCCGCTGAAAATACCCTGGTTAAACCAGGTGATGTGATTTTAGTGTTTGACGGGCAAAGGCTTAAAAACGACCTAATTGGCAAACAAAGTGAATTAAAGGCCGCGCAAAAAAAGGCCGAAAGTGACAGTTTAAGAGACGAAGCCACTAAGCAAGATCTTATGCTGAAGTTAGCCGAAGCCGAAATGGAGTTTGAAAAAGCCAAACGCAAAGCCGAAATTGTAGACGCTTCTCGCTCTGATATTGAGCGACTCAAGCAACAAGCAGACTACCGCTATCACACCGAAAACTTAGCGCAAGCCAAACAAAAACTGGCGCATCATCACCAAGCCTTAGTGATTAACCAACAAGTGTCAGAAGGTAAAATTAAAGGCCTTCAAAAAAGGGTAAACAGTATTCAGGACGAAATTGCCAAGTTAAGTGTGAAAGCCCCAAAAGCGGGGTTAGTAATGTACCTTGAAAATGGCGACGGTGAAAAAGTGGCAGTGGGCGAATCTGTATGGATGGGGCGCAGCTTACTGCAGTTGCCTTCTATAGATAAATTAGCCCTTAAGGCCGAATTTGCCGAGCCAGATAAAGCCAAATTGGAGGTGGGTCAACAAGTTAGAGTGATTTTTGAAGCCTATCCAGAAATGTCTTATCAAGGCAAAATTTCTAAGCTAGGCCAAGCCTTTTACCCTAAGTCGGCAAACAATCCTAAGGTTATTTTTGATGCAGAAATAGAGTTAGGCGAAGTGCGCCCAGACGTTATGCGCCCCGGCATGAAAGCAAAAGTAGAGGTATTAGACATATGAAAAAAGCTGCCTTGTTAGGGATAACGCTAGGTGGGTTGTTGGCTTGCAGTGAGGCACCGCAATCTACCGTTCCCCTTTATCAGGTTAAAGCAGAAAGCTTTTCCATTGCTATTCCTGCGGTTGGCGAATTAGAAGCCGCCTTAGCAGAAAAAATTATTACCCCAGGTCGCAGCCCTATGACCATCGAATGGCTAGCCGAAGAAAATACCTGGGTGAAAAAAGGCCAAGTGGTAGCGCGTTTTGATGCCGAACAATTGTTATTAGATAGCCGTGAAGAAGAACTGGCTATGATGTTGTTAGACATGGACATGCGCAAACAAAATGCCCAAGAAGTACAACAACAAAATGAACTCAACTCAGAAAAAGTGTTGGTCGCCAAAGAGTTTGGTTTTGTCGACCGTTTTGCTATAGATGATCTGCGTTTGTACTCCAAAATTGAGATTATTGATACCTTGTCGAACCGCGATTATTTAGGCGCTAAAGAAGAATTTATTGAATGGAAAGAAGACAGCATAGATGAGCGAAATAAAAGTGCATTAGAGGTTTTAGATATTAAAAAAGGTGGGCATCAAGCCAAATATCAACAACATCAAACCGCTTTAGCGCAAACCGAAGTAGTGGCACCTTATGACGGCCTGTTGATATATGAAAAAAATTGGCGTGGTGAAAAAGCCTCAGTAGGCCAAACTGTTTTTCCAGGTAGCAATATAGCCAAAATTCCTAATCTCGATAAAATGCAGGCCAAGCTTTATGTGTTAGATAAAAACGCCATTAATTTAGCTGTGGGGCAAAAGGTAAAGTTAAGTTTAGATGCCTATCCTGAAGAGCAACTCACAGGTGAAGTATTAGCGGTTTCAGGCTTTTCGCGCACTATTAAGCGTGGCAATCCGACTAAATATTTCGAGTTGCAAGTAGGGTTAGATCAACAGTCTAAGCGTTTGCAACCTGGGGCCAAAGTCACAGCAAGCATTCAGGTAAAACAAGCGCAAGAAAAAATTGTGATCCCCATTCAAGCGATTTTTAATCAGCAAAACCAAAACTATGTTTACCGCCAACAAGGTCAAGACTTTGTTGTGCAAAGCGTAACCACAGCCGACAAAAACCTACATTTTGTTGAGGTAATAGACGGGCTGTCGGCTGATGATGTGATTGCCCTTAGTGAACCAGAACATGCCAGTGGAGCGGCCCTATGAACCATAAATTTATGCCATTGGTCTTAGATGCGCTAGCCGAAATGGCAGCGCATAAATTACGTACCCTGTTAACCCTGTTAGGCATGATCTTTGGTGTGGGAGCTGTGATTGCTATGTTAAACATAGGCGAAGGGGCAGAGCGTCAGGCCTTAAAGATGATTGATTCAATGGGCTTAAGAAACCTAATTGTGGAAGCCAAACAATTTGCAGACGACGAATTAACCGAAATTCGTCAGCAGTCACTGGGTTTAACCTTAGCCGATGTTGAAGCGGCAAAACAAACCTTACCTTTTGTCACAGACTATAGTGCCGAAAGGCATATTAAAACCCAGTCTGTGTACAGCGATTTAGGCAGTGCCGATCTGCAAGTTGTTGGGGTAAGTGAACAACACTTTAGCTTATCCAATATGCAGGTTCAGGCCGGCAGATTGTTAAATCAACAAGACTCACTGAATGTGGCGCAAGTGGCAGTGATAGGGGCAAGTGCCGCCCAGCAGTTATTTAAAAACCAATCAGCCATAGGGCAATACCTTAAGGTTAACCATTTGTGGTTAGAAGTAGTGGGAGTATTAAATAATCCGTTTTTTGCCACCGATGAATTTCAAGGGGTGAAAATTGGTGGAGATAGCGCCCGAGTATTTGTGCCATTAAGCACCAGTATGAAAAAGCTTAGTAGTCCAGCTTTGGCCAGTGAACTCGACTTGGTCAAACTCAAAATCGACGAGCAAACTGATCCTGTAGTGGCGGCAAAAGCGGTGTCTCATTTATTTAAATTGCGTCACTCCGAAGCCGATGATTATCAACTGATCATACCCGCAGCCTTGCTCGCTCAGCAAAAACAAACTCAGCAAATTTTTAATATAGTAATGGCCTGTGTAGCTGGTATTTCGTTGTTAGTAGGTGGTATAGGCATTATGAATATCATGCTTGCCAACGTATTAGAACGCACAAAAGAAATTGGATTGTTACGGGCGGTTGGGGCAACCCAACAAAATATTAAAATGCAATTTATTGCCGAAAGTTTCACTATTTCAGTATTAGGGGGCTTATTGGGCATAGCCTTTGGTTTGATTTTATCTGAGGTCATAGGCTTTTATTCTGGTTGGGCAGTCAGTTGGTCAATCACCGCAATTGTTTTATCTCTCACCATATGTATGGCTGTAGGTATAGGCTTTGGCGTGTATCCTGCTATTAAAGCTTCAAAACTCAACCCAATTGATGCTTTGCACAGCGACTAACAAGCTCAGCTTGCTTGGCATTGCGCTAAAAAGTTAGGTCATTTACAGTGGGGACAGTAAACCGCTACATTTTTACGAAAAAGGAACCCAGAATGCGCTTGTTTTTAAGCTTGTTAACGATTTTTGCCTTTATATCATCTAGTGTTTTGGCAGAGTCAACCCGCTTGCTACGTCAGCCTAGTTTGAGCGACACACACATAGTTTTTGCTCACGCTGGTGATATTTGGCTCAGTGACTTAAACGGGCTAAATAGCCAAAGATTAACGAGCACCCCGGCAGAAGAAAGTTTTCCGCACTTTTCACCAGATGGTAACCACATCGCCTTTTCATCAGACCGTTCTGGCACAAACTCTGTGTATGTTATGCCTACTACTGGCGGGCAGGCTAGACGTTTATCTTGGCACGCAGCCGGCGGCAGTGTCAGAGGTTGGACGCCTGATGGGCAAAAAGTGTTATTTGCTTCAGGTCGCGATACTGCACCTAGGCCAATTAATCGTTTATGGACTATCGGCAAAAACGGCGGCCCCGCTGAGTTAGTACTTAACCAGTGGGCTTATAGCGGTGACTATTCTGACGATGGTACACAACTAGTGATAGATCGTATGTCTAGATGGGACAGCGAGTGGCGCAACTATCGTGGCGGGCAAAATACCCCTTTGGTGATTGTCGACTTGGCTACATTAGACGAAACCATGATAAAAAATAATTCATCTACCGATATTCGCCCTATTTGGCTAGGCGATACTGTGTATTTTTTATCTGACCGCAGCGGTGTTTCCAATGTGTGGGCTTATGAAGTAAAACGTAAACGCCTCAAACAACTTACCGAGTTTAAAAATGCTGATGTTAAACACTTAACAAGTAATTCCAACCAATTGGCGTTTGAGCAAAATGGTGATTTGTATCTGTATGATTTAAATAGCAAAAATCAAAAAAAGTTAACCATTAATTTGGTGGGTGATTTTGCTTGGGTCGAGTCAACTTGGCAAAACCTTGGTGACAATGTGCAAAATGCGGCTCTGTCGCCCTCTGGTAAACGAGTGGTAATGCAAGCCCGTGGTGAAATCTTCACTGTGCCTACTGAATATGGCAGTGTGCGCAACCTTACCCAAAGTTCTGATGCGGCCGATCGTAAACCAATCTGGTCGCCAAAAGGTGATCAAATTGCTTGGTTTTCTGACCAAGGCGAAAACGGTTATCGATTAGTGTTACAGGCACAAGATGGTTTATCTGCTGCAAAATTTATCGACATAGGTGAATCTAAAATGGCCTGGGAGCCTACCTGGTCTCCCGATGGTAACTATATTGCCTTTGTGGATGATGATGTACGCATTCGTTTAGTGGATTTAAAAAATGCCAGCATCAGTACTATAGATGTGGGCGGAACTAATTTAGAACGTGGAAGAAACGATTTAACTTGGGCCCCCGATTCTAATGCGTTAGCTTATGTGAAAACTGCTGAAAACAGTTTTCAACAAATAAAAGTGTATTTAGTTGATGAGCAAAAAAGCCATTTTTTAACCAATAAGTTTGCTAATTCATTTTCACCAGCCTGGGATCAAAACAGCCAATACTTATACTTTTTGGCCAGCACAGATTACGGTTTAGAAAGTGGTTGGGCCAACACTAGTTCAATCTCGGCTAAGTCTGAATATGCTCCTTATGTGGTCAGTTTATTGGCGGGTGAGACTTCTCCTTTTGCACCAAGAAGCGACGAAGAAGAAGTCACTGAAGAGGATGAACAGGACGCGGCCAGCGAAACTGAGACAGAAGCAAAAGAGCAAGACCTAGACTCTCAAGAGCAATCTGAGCAAGAGTCTAAAGCTGACGAGAATAAAAAGTCAGCAAAAATCGCCATTGATTTTAGCAATATCGAACGTCGGATCTTGCCCTTACCCATGCCAGCTGGCGATTATAGCTTTGCGTTAAGTGGGCCTAAAGGCACGGTATTTTTTGCCAAAAGAATACCAGGCAAACGCGAAGTGGAATTGCACAAATTTGATTTGAAAAAGCGCCAAGCCAAACCCTTTATGAGTGGTATTCGGTCTGCACAAATTTCTGCTGAACATAAATCTTTATTGATTCAAAAAGGCAAAAAGTGGTTTGTTGTTGATGCGACAGGAGGAAAAGGTAAAACCGATAAACCGCTTAATACTAAATTAATGATGAAGCTTAATCGTCAGCAAGAGTGGCGTCAGATATTTATGGAAGCTTGGCGTTATCAGCGTGATTACTTTTACGATAAAAACATGCACGGCCGTGATTGGCAAGAAGTGTTAGCCCGTTATGAGCCGCTCATTGCCCATGTTAAACATCGTGCTGATTTAAGTTATTTATTGGATATGATGAACGGTGAATTATCGGTAGGCCATAGTTTTGTCTTTGGCGGTGATTATCCCAAAACCGAAAAGCGCACAGCCGGTTTACTTGGGGCTGATTTAGTTGCCAGCAAAGGTCGTTGGCAATTTGAGCGTATTTTTACCGCTGAAAGCTGGAACCCTAAACTTAAAGGCCCGCTCGATCAGCCAGGGTTAAAAGTGGCAGAAGGACGCTACTTAGTTGGAGTGAATGGCCAAGAGTTAACCAGCCAAGATAATCCTTATCAATGGTTAGATGGTACTGTCGGTCAGCAAACGGTATTACATATCAACGATAAACCTGAATTTACCGACTCTTGGCAAATTACCGTTAAACCTACAGGTGATGAACGAGCTTTGCGTCAACGTGCATGGGTAGAAGATAACCGCCGTTTAGTAGACAAATTGTCGGGTGGTAAATTAGCTTATGTATGGGTACCTAATACTGGCACACCAGGTTTTGTATCATTTAATCGATACTACTTTGCTCAGCAAGATAAGTTGGGCGCTGTGATTGACGAGCGCTTTAATGGTGGCGGGTTATTAGATGACTATATGGTTGATTTGATGAAACGTGAGCTGCGAGCTGCCCTTACCAATGAAGTGCCCAATGGCAAACCTTTGTTATTACCTGCCGGTATTAAAGGGCCTAAAGTGTTACTTATTAATGAGTTAGCCGGATCTGGTGGAGATTATTTTCCTTGGGCCTTTAGACAGCAAAAAGTGGGCAAACTCATTGGCGCACGTACATGGGGTGGCTTAGTGAAGTCTTCGGTGCATTACAGTTTGGTAGACGGTGGCGCATTAACCGCACCTGATAATGCGGTATTTGATCCTATCAACAATGAATGGGTAGGTGAAAATAAAGGCATAGCGCCAGACATTGAGGTCTACCAAGATGCTAAATCTTTGGCTAAAGGTAAAGATCCACAACTAGAAAGGGGCGTAAAAGAATTGCTCAAACAGTTGAAAGGGTCTAAACCTAAAGCAGTTAAACCACCCAAATTTTCGCAACCAGCAGTACAAAATTAACAATGGTTAAATAAAAACAAACAGCTATAGGTTGGCTCGTTATCTCGACTCAACCTCGTACCTTTAACGGAGTGCAGAATGAGTCAAAACATAACGATTAATGATAAAAGTTACCCCATTGACGTGGATCCACAAATGCCGTTGCTGTGGTTTTTACGCGACAAACTTGAACTCACGGGTACTAAATTTGGCTGTGGTATGGGGCAATGTGGCGCCTGTACTGTACACTTAGATGGCCAAGCTATTCGGGCCTGTGTTATGCCAGTTTCGGCAGTGGCTGGTAAAACCATCACCACCATAGAAGGTTTGTCTGAAAATGGTGATCACCCTTTACAAAAAGCCTGGTTGGCAAACAAAGTTCCGCAATGTGGGTATTGCCAAGCTGGACAAATAATGAATGCCGCCAGCTTTTTAGCCAGCAATAAGCAGCCCAGCAGTGAAGACATAGATAATGCCATGCAAGGTAATATTTGCCGTTGTGGTACCTATCAACGTATCAAACAAGCTGTGGCTGATGCAGCTGAAGAACTGTACAAGGAGGCCTAATATGAACACCTCTAATCAAGTAGTGAGTAATCAAAGCCGCCGTCAGTTCCTTAAACAATCAGGCATCGCGGCCGGTGGTTTAGTTTTAGGTGTGACTTTACCAGGCAAAACTATTGCTGGTATGAATATGTCAACAGACAGTACTTTTAGCCCTAGTGCCTTTATTCATATTGCCGAAAATGGTGATACCTTGCTGTATTGTGGTCGCTGTGAAATGGGGCAAGGCATAAGTACCGCGTTGCCCGCAGCAGTAGCCGATGAGCTAGAAGCCGATTGGTCACGGGTATCTATTAAACAAGGTGAAGGCAACGAAGAAAAATACGGCCCGCAAGCCACAGGGGGCTCGGCCAGTATTCGGACTATGTATATTCCAATGCGTGAGGCCGGCGCAGCAGCAAAAGTAATGTTAGTGGCTGCTGCGGCTAAAGTATGGGGGATTACGCCTGAGCAGTGTATGGCCGAAAACCACTTTGTAGTAAATAAAAATAACCAACAAAAGCTTGGTTATGGCGAGTTAGCGAGCCTAGCTGCCGATCAGCCAGTGCCTGATTCCGTCACCTTAAAAGATAAAAAAGATTATAAATACATAGGTAAAGACATTGCTCGACACAACCAAGGCGAGATAGTAGTAGGCAAACTTACCTATGGCGTAGACACCAAATTACCCGGCTTAAAGTATGCGGCTATGACCCATTGCCCGGTAATGGGCGGTAAACTAAAAAGTGTGGATAAAAGTGCAGCATTAAAAGTTAAAGGTGTAATTGACGTAATAGAGATCCCGCGTTTTGACGTGCCATTTGGCTCTTTAGGCGGGGTAGCAGTGGTGGCCGACAATACTTGGACTGCCCAACAAGCCCTCAAAAAAGTCAAAATTGAGTGGGATTTAGGCGAACATGCCAGCTACGACACTAAGGCCTATAAAGCACAACTAGTTAAGAACGTCGAACAGCCCGCAGAATTAGTCACTGAACGAGGCAATGTACAACAAGCCATAGACGATGCCGAACAAGTGTTAAAGGCTACCTATACAGGTGGGCATTTATCACATTCACCAATGGAGCCCAATGCTTCTGTAGTGTGGGTACAAGAAAACAGCTGTGAAGTGTGGGCTGCTACTCAAAGCCCAGCACATATTCAGCAAGTTTTAGGACAGTATCTAAAACGTGACCCTAAAGATATTTATGTGAATGTCACTATGGCTGGTGGCGCGTTTGGACGTAAATTTAAATGTGATTACGTGCACGAGGCGGCGGTGTTATCACAAGCGGTCAAAGCCCCAGTGCAGCTGATCTGGTCACGTGAAGAAGATATGCGTACTGGTTATTATCATTCAATTAATGCCCAGCATATCCAAGCAGCTTTAGATAAAGACGGCAATGTCACAGGCTGGTTGCACCGTGCGGCTTTTCCCTCTATTCCATCTTTGTTTGACTCTAGCATTACCCGCCCACCGGCAAATGTGATCAGAGATGTAGATAATCATCCATTTAATGTGGCCAATTTTCGCAGTGAATCTGGCGAAGCCATTGCCCATACTCGTATAGGTTGGTATCGCGCGGTTAACGCCATATTTTATGGGTTTGCTTTTGGTAGCGCCGCCGATGAATTAGCCCATATGGCCAAGCAAGATACAGTGAGCTTTTTAACTAAGGTATACAGTAACAACAAAAACCCCGAACAAGCTGAGCAGGTCAAACGTTCAATAGGAGTGTTACAAGAAGTCGCTAAACGCTCTAACTGGGCTAACCGCGACAAGCTACCCAAAAACCAAGGCTTAGGTATAGCTGTGCATTATAGCTTTAATACCTATGTGGCCATGGCGGTACGTGTTGAAACTAATGGTGACGATATCAAAGTGCTAGAGGTAGATGCAGTAGTAGATTGTGGCCAAGTATTAAATACCGACAGCGCTACCGCACAAATGGAGGGGGCGGTAGTGATGGCCATGTCGTTATCGTTGCGTACCGAAATTGTGTTTAGGGATGGGGCAGTGGTTAACTCAAACTTCCACAATTACCCCGTACTGCGCATTAACGAAATGCCGCAAGTAAATGTACACTTCTTAGAAAACGACTATAAACCTACAGGACTAGGTGAACCTGGTTTAGGGCCCTTTGCCCCAGCCTTAGCGAATGCAGTATTTGCTGCCTCAGGTAAACGTTATCGTGATCTACCTTTTAAACCTATGAGCATTTAAGCTCGTCTGCTTTGGCATAGAGCTTGGCCTTAAGCTCTATTCCAGCTAGACGTTAAATTAATGTAAAATATAGGGTGATCCCCCTATATTCGTTTAATAAAACAACAGTCAATATGACAGGGTATTCATTATTAAAGAGCACTCATCATGTCTAAGACTGTTAATAAAAAACTTACCTTAACTGCCATTGCCTCGGCAATGCTAGCATTTTCATCTGTAGCGAAAGCCGATGCCATTATTGGCGAGCAGTTGGCCAGCAAACTAGTTAACCTTGGCGATTCTCAGCCTATAATGGCAGTTTTAACTTACAATCAACTTGACCCACTTACAGAGTCTCAGATTAGTCAAATTCTGGGCTTAGGCATAAGCGAAGGTGTGCAATTTAAGTCATTGCCTATTATGGGTGTGATGGCCACCAAACAACAAATTGAAGCCTTGTCTAAGTTTGATGATATTCAATCCATATTTGCCAACCGCAAAATGCAGTATTTCAACGCTGATGCTAGACAGATCACCGGAGTAGCAGATCTGCAAAGCACTGACTTTGAACAGCGTAATTCGGTAAAATTTACCGGTAAAGGCGTGACTATTATGGTCAACGACTCAGGGATAGATGCATCTCATCAAGATATATTCTTTGGTGATACTGTGGTTGAAAACGTACAAGGATTAACGCATGCCTCGGCCATTAGTTTAACTGGCGTAACAGATGGCGCTACCCTTAAAGGCCAAATAAATACCGATACTAATTCAGGCCATGGTACCCATGTTGCCGGCACAATTTCAGGCAATGGCAGTATGTCAGGTGGCAAGTACCTTGGCGCAGCACCCGATGCAGATTTAATTGGATACGGTTCAGGTGGTGGCTTGTTTTTATTAGATACTATTGGTGGTTTTGATTTTGCCATTAATAATGTGTACAGCTACGACAGTCCAATTAAAGTGATCAGTAACTCGTGGGGCTCAAGTGGTAAATATGAGCCTAAAGGGCCAGTTTCTTTAGCAACTTACAAAGCTCATAAATTAGGAATTTTAAGTGTGTTTGCTGCGGGTAATAGCGGTCCGGGCGAAGACACTAACAACCCTTATTCACAAATCCCTTGGGGAATGTCAGTGGGTGCAGGGGATAAATTTGGTAAATTGGCTGAATTTTCATCTCGTGGACTAAAATCTGAAACTGGCGACTTTACTATGCCAGATGGCACTAATTGGACCTATTCAAATGAAATTAGCATAGTGGCGCCTGGGGTGGATATTATCTCAACTCGTGCAACGACTAACTTAGCTGCCAACGGAGGTGATGCAGACGTTGATGCTATTGAGCCAGAAAATCTGCCTTTTTATACCATGATTTCTGGTACCTCTATGGCTACTCCACATGTGTCGGGAATTATTGCCTTGATGCTAGAAGCTAATCCAAGCCTGGATAACTTAACCATTAAAAAATTGTTGCAAGAAACTGCGACTAATATGCCAGGTTATGAAAGGTGGGAAGTGGGTGCTGGTTACGTAAATGCGCGTGCTGCCGTGGCCGCTGCCTTGGGTTACGATATGAATTACAATGTAACAGTAAACAATTTAGCGGATAAAACCTTTAACGCTAATGCCAATGTGTTTACTAGCCCAAATCAAACCCAATTAGAGGTTTTTTATAGCCCTGTGGGTGAGCCAGAAGTGCAACACTTTGAAGTACAAGAAGGTACTGCGCTGGTAAAGGCCTCGGCCAATACCTTGGCTAATTTAACTAAGTTAGTTTTAGTCGCCCCTGATGGCACAGAATACTTCGGTAATCTGTCTACCCCTGTATTAACCGAAGGCATGCGTGTGTCTGCACCTGGCATGCCTGGTACTTGGGGTGTTTACGTTTACGGTCTTACTTCTTTGTCTGGAGTTACGGCTGACCCCCTTGGTGTGACTAATGGTCCTGGTCTGCCCGAAACCTTTGATGTGACTGTTGCTTATGAAATGAGTGGGGGTTACGACGGTTTAGATGACGTAGCAGGTCATCCGCAGCAAGGTGCTATTGAGTTTGCCGTAAGCGAACGATTAATGGACGGCTTAGGCGATAATAACTTTTCGCCTGACAGTGCCTTACGACGCAAAGATTTTGCTCGTTACGCCATGATGGGCGGCGCGGTTAGACAGTATCGTGACTTGTTAAATCAACCACAACCTGCACTAAGAGGTGTATCTTCCTTAGACAGACCATTTATGGAATCGGTAACTGTACTAGGCGGAGCGTTAAAAGACTCAACTCGTAGTCAGTTGCCTATTTTAAAAACCTTAGATGATCGAGCTAAGGCATTTGGCACTATGTCTAAGATAGATATGGCTTATAGCTTAGTACAAATGTTAGGCATGCAAGACGCAGCCACCGCTTTTGATCCAAGCAATGACATTATTGTGGATTATAGAGGTCAGCAATTGGTGTTAGCTGATCAAGATCAAATAGATGACAACATGAAAGGTTATGTGCAACTGGCGATTAACCTATCGTTACTTAATGTACATTACTCAATTGAGCAAGGTCCTTTTGATTTAACCCCAAGCTTGGTTGCTCGTTTTAATGGCAGCAATAACATAACCCGAGCGCATTTCGCCGAATTGGCTTCGCGTTTTTATGTTAATTATTTTCAATAAACGCAACTAATGAGTTAGGCCACTATTGAGTTAGTGGCCTTATTAAGTTAATTTGCAGTTAAATAACCAATTGAAAAGGTGCTGAATTATGACCCTCAAGTTAAAGCAAATCTTTGGTGTATTGTTTTTCTCGCTGTGTAGCCAACTAGTGCTGGCACAAAGCGTGTCACCCACATCAGTATCTATAACCGACAACAAGCTCCAGGCTAAATTGCAAGTTAACAGTGCAATTTCTGTAGACTTAGTCGTTGAGTTTGAAAACAGTATTGGCTTGAGTGCCGACAATATTGATATAAGTGCCACTTTAGTATCGCCTAACGATAGCAGTGTGTTAGACAGACTAACCTCAACCAATATAAGCGTATTGCCTAGCTTTCCTGTAGTGGTGAGTATTCGCCCTAAAGCCGACTCTGGTTTTGGCTTTGAAGGCTTGGCCACGGTAGAAATTTACACTAAAGCGGTAGATTACAGTGCCGCTATGCCAGCTAGATTGTTTCGTTCGCATGATAACCAAGACTTTGAAGACATTACCACTATGATCTCAGCTGGCAGTATTCGAGCACGAGGTAGCACAGGTAGTTTTTCGGACTTTATGATTTTACTTGACGAACGTAGCCACCCAGCAAAAATTAACGATACCTACGCACAACTTAATCAATTGTTATCCGCTAACAGTGACCTGATCTCGTCAGCTTTAAGCGCCAGCTTACAAACCAGCTTTGACAGTTTGCAATTAGCATTATTAACCAATGACTATACTACTGCTTTAGTTGTGACCGACCAGTTGATTAGTGTGCTTGAAAACGCCAGCAATGAACAACTTAGCACTGTTTGGCGCTCATCAAACGATCTAGTTAATATGCAGGGCGAACTTCTAACCCGGTTAAAAACCTTAAGATATAGCCTAAGAGTTAGCTAACTAGGCCTTTGGCTTACAAGGATATTGATTATGCCTATGCAACTGAAAGTGTCGTTAGAGTCTGGTTGGGTAGCAGAACATTTGTTGTTCGAAGGTAATGAATATCAAATTGGTAGGGCAAAAACTGCGGATGTACTAATTAACCATCCGCAAATTTCGCGTTTACATGCCACCTTAAGTTCCAACGACGACCAACTTTGGTCGCTTAGAGACACGAGTAGCGTAGGCTGTTTTCGTGCTGGGCAACGGGTTAAATCACTGCCAATTCAAGGGCAGCAAATTCTCCAGCTAGGGCCTATTTCTTGCCAGTTTAATCCTATAAACCATCATCAACTCACAGTATTAGATAATCAAAGTGTTTGGCGACAGCAACAGATAAAGCAATTTTCACAGCAATTTAGCCAATGCCCATCAAGCGCGGCCTTATTAGATATGGCGAGACATTGTTTAATCCAAACTTTAGGTTGTGAACGGGCGGCACTCATTTTGTTAGATGAAAATCAGCAGGTGCAGCAAGGTTTAGGTTTTCAAGCCTGGATGCAACAAGAGGACTTTAGCGGTAGCCGCACTATTATTCGTCGCTGTATTGCCAAGCAAGCCCCACAAGCAATAGGAAATATCAAAGACGAACCAATCTTAGCCGCACAACAAAGTGTAGTACGCAATAATATTCAGGCAGCCTTGTGTGTGCCGGTAATTGCCGAGCAGCAAGTTATTGCGGTCTTGTATGCCGACAACACCCTAGAGCGTCAATTTTTTACTCAAACTGAAGTAGAGTTTGTTCAGTCATTTGCCAGTATTTTATCATTACGTTTGTTATTTCAATCTATAGGACATAATATCTCTCTAGCTTGTAACAACTAATGCTCACAAATGTGACAAATAGGCTGGAGTGGCTAGTTGACCGACCATACAAAAACACCTTCCGATGAAAATGATTTAGCTACCCAATCACTTTGCTCAGCAGCGCAACTCAGTAGCAATCATGTCTTGGTAAACCGCTTTAAAATTGTGGCAGCATTAGGTCAAGGTGCTCAAGGCAATGTTTACCACGCTTACGACCAATTATTAGAAGTTGACGTTGCCATCAAGGTTATTCAAAATGAATTACAAGACTTCTCACATTTAACTATTATTCGCAACGAAGTGTTGCTTGCCAGACAATTGCAACACAAAAATATCATTCCCATATTTGATGTATTTGAAGATCAAGGATTGGTCTTTTTTACAATGGAATATATCCAAGGTGAACCACTGATAAAACGTATTGGTCAGCCTATAACTCAAACAGAATTTGAGTTATGGACAGCACAGTTAATAA
Organism: Paraglaciecola aestuariivivens; assembly: GCF_052983255.1. Lineage (NCBI taxonomy): Bacteria > Pseudomonadati > Pseudomonadota > Gammaproteobacteria > Alteromonadales > Alteromonadaceae > Paraglaciecola > Paraglaciecola aestuariivivens. The sequence goes on from NZ_JBRKBA010000002.1 coordinate 48,415, forward strand.
GTGCCTTGAAGGCATGTGAAACAGCACAAATTAAACACGGTGATATTAAACCAGATAATATTTTAATTGATCATCAAAATAACCTAAGGCTGATTGACTTTGGTATTGGGCAAAACATTCATAGCAGTGTGCAAGCTGTCAGTGGTCACCAAGATTTTTCTGCCCCAGAAGTCTTATATGGTGGTCAATCAGGCATTCAATCAGAGTTATTTAGTGCCGGTAAAACTATCCAGCTAATGTTGGCTAGTGTAAAATTAACAGCTTGGTCTCTTGCCAATAGATTTTGGCAAGCAAAGCAGCAAAAATTTGCCAACAAACTATGCCATGTTAATCCACTAAAGCGACCCACACTAAATCAAGCTAGCGATTTTTACCATCAACAATCTTCTATTTCACTACTAAACGGGCTGATGTTAAGCGGCCTAGCTGTGGCCTTGGTTTTACTGGTTTGGGGGCTTATAAAATTTGATTGGATTAGTAATCAAGAGCAGGCTTTGCCAGCAGATACGCTACAAATTTCACTTCTACATGATGGCAAATCACCGCTGGTGCAAAATTTAATAGACTTGTTTGAATTGCCCCTTAGTACTAATCCGCAGTTATCTGTGATCACCTCTAACAGTATTCAACAAAGTAACCTAAATCTTGGCTTAAACCCCAGTACAATTGCCGAAGACAGAGTCACTTTAGCTAGCCTTTATAATTTGCAGGCGTTAATTGTGTTAAGCGTGAATAATATTCAAGGGGATGATTTTTTAATGCGCGCAAGTGTGTACGCCATGCCTGCCAATAAAAGTGTGCTGGAAATTTCGCAAAGTGTAAATGCAAATCAATTAGAAGCAGACCTAACTGAGTTTGCAGGGCGTTTATTTAGTCAACTTGAAGTGCGATTAGCCGAGCAATTTGACGACTCTGAAGTGGCACTTTTTAGTTCAGGGTTGGCTACTCTTGGCCAACCTACAGTACAAACTGGCGAGCAAACTCTTACTCCAGATTTTTTAGCCGAGCAAACACCAGGGTATGCAGGTGCTTGGTATCAAGCGGCATTAAATGCATGGCAACAAGGCGATGTGCAAGCTGCTCAAGAGCATTTATCCATGCTGTTTGAGTTAGGCACGAGTTCCAGTTATTGGCGCTTACAGGCTAGATTGTTACAAGCCGAAATGAATGACGATTTAAGCTTAGCGCAGCAAAGCATTCAGCAACTTACTGATGGGTTTCCAGATCGTGCTGACTTGTTAGCCAAACAGGCTGAAATTCACGAATGGGCTGGCGATTATGCCAGCGCAATTGCCGATTATCAGCAAGCGCTTGAACTGCTCCCAAACAATGCCAAGCACTGGTTTGAGTTAGCGCGTTTAAAAATTATCTCTGGTGATAGTCAAAGTGCCATCGAAAATGAACTGACACGCGCACTAGTGATATACCGCAAAAATAACGACTTGGCTGGTGAAGGCCTAGTTTTAAACGCTTTTGGAATTGCACACCTTAGACGAGCAGAATATGACATTGCTGAAAAATATTTAACCGATACTTTGGCTTTATATGATAGGCAAAATTACCCGCTAGAAAGGGTTAAGTCTTTAGCTAATTTAGCCACTGTTGATAGTTTAAATGGTCAATATGCTAAGGCCAAAACAGCCTTAGAAGAAGCCTTAGATATACTTCGAGAAGTAGGAGATACAGCTCGCCAAGCTCATGTTATTGATACTCTTGGTATTTTGCATGAAGAACAAGGCCTGTATAACCAAGCGTTAGATTACTATAAACGTGCTTTAGATCTGCGCAGCGCCTTGGGAGATGATATAGAAAAAGCGCTTAGTATGAGCAATGTGGCTTTTATGCACTTTTTAATAGGTGACTTTTCGTTAGCCGATATTTATTGGCAACAAGCCAAAGCCTTGTTTGATAAAAATAATGAACAAAGTCATTTACAGCGGACTATTCAAAATCTTGCACAGTTAAGTTTAGCCAAAGGAGATCATTTAAAAGCGTCACGATTTTTAACTCAAGTGTCGGGGCAACTTGATACCAGTCAAAAACAAGAAGTTATGATCAACAAGTTATTATATAGCTATCTAAATTTTGCCGAAGGGGCTTTATCTAATGCGCTAACAAATTTAGAAGAGGCGCGGCAACTGGCGAAACAAACAGAGGATAGTAGAGCGTTAACTGAGGTAAATTTATGGCATGGGGAAATCTGTTTACGTATTGCCGACCTAGCTTGCTTACAAGCAAACATTAACCAAGCCAGCACTACAATTGCTGAAAATATGACTGAACATCAGGCATTGTTAAGTTGGTTAAAATACAGTAGTGAATTGTTTGATTCTAAAATTAATGCAATAGAGCCATTGGATTTTGTGCAAAATATTATTCAGGCGAATATTCCAGTGATGACCGAAATGAAAATTTTATTGGATATTCAAGAACGGTTAAATTTGTCAGCCGACAGCTTAAGCATGCAGCGCCTTAAACAAATTGTGAAGCCTATTTATTATCAGCAATATATGCATTTATTGTTTTTGCAATCTGACGATCAAGCAGCACGTCAAGCTTTGCATACTCAGCTATTGTCGCATCCTAAGTACTGGCGCAATCATTTGTATTACAGCGTGTTTGATGATCAAAAATCTCAATTGAAACTACAACAACTGCAAGCCGAGTGGTTTGCTAAGTTAAATGAACAACAAGCAAAACGATATCAGGAGCAGTACTTTGAGTTCTGATCCTAAGGCGCCTTTATTGGCTAAAATACTGCAACAACAAGAGAATTTAAAAACTAGGTTAGATCAAGAGCAAGACACCTTAAATCAGTTAGCGAAACGCTTATGGGCTCAGCAAGAATCAGAAAAAGCCAAACTATCGCGCGAGTTACACGATGGGGTAGGGCAACTACTTACTGGATTAACAAGAAGGTTGCAAAGCTTAAGCTCTACGCAACCAGAGCTACAAGAATTAGCTAGTTTGTCTGAAATGGCCTTGGCCGATGTACGTCAATTGTCGCGTTTAATGAGCCCTACAATATTGGATGACTTGGGCTTGATACCTGCAATTAAATGGTTGTCTAGAAGTATATTTGCCCAAGAAAGTTGCCAGTGTGAATGCGAGTTTGACTGTAATGCACAGTTAAGCAATGACATCAGCATACTGGTTTTTAGGATTGTACAGGAGGCCTTGGTCAACATTACTAAGCATGCTCAAGCAAGCAAAGTAAAGGTTAATCTATCTAGCCATCACCAAACCCTTAGGTTAGATGTTATTGACAATGGCATTGGATTTGAGCATAAAAGTATAGAAAAAGGCATTGGGCTAAATAGCATGCAAGACAGAGCTCAGGCGTTTAAAGCAAAACTAGAGATAAATTCGACCTTGGGTAAAGGAGCTAGAGTGACGCTAACGGTGGCAATATGAGTATTTCACTAGTGATTGCAGATGATCATGTGCTTATGCGCCAGGGCCTTATTCAAGTTTTAAGCGCCGAACAAGATATTCAGGTAATTGGTGAATGTGGTGATGGCATAGAGCTGATTAATCAAGTGTTAAAGCTTACTCCTGATGTGGTGATCATGGATATTTCTATGCCAAGAATGAGTGGTTTAGTGGCAATTGATAAATTATTGACTCAGCGTCCACAAAGCAAAGTGTTAGTCTTATCAATGCACGACGAACTTGAATATATAGAGGCAATGCGCGATGCAGGTGCCGCAGGGTATATGTTAAAGGAAAGTTCTAGTGAAACATTAATTGCAGCAATTCGTGCCGTGGCAGCGGGTAAACTAGCATTTCCTGACAGTACAGAGCAGCCAGACAACACCGATGCTCAAGCTAAATATATTAATCCTATTAGTGTATTAACCCGTAGAGAGCGAGAAGTGTTTTTTTTGGTAACAGCCGGTAATACCAGTAAAAAAATTGCCGAATTGTTAGATATGAGTTTAAAAACAGCCGAAAACCATCGCAGTAATATCTATAAAAAATTACAAGTGAATAGCTCGGCTGAGTTAGTTAGGTTGGCCGGCAAAGCCGGCCTGTTAGAGTAAGAATTAACGTAATCCGTCTAAATTGGTTAAGGCCACAGCGGTTTCTCCGCGGGTCACACTTGCATGAGGAGCAAAGTAGGCTACCAGCGTAGGCTCTAAATCAAACGGTCCTTGCTGCACTTCAACTGTTACTTTTAATAAGCCTAAAGCCAAAGCATGTTGCACATAACCTTTTAGCTCGTCACTAATTTGGTCGCTATCTACCACAGGGATAGTTTGACCAAATACTACTGCTGTTAACTGTTGCTCAGGATCAAAAGCTTGTGCCTCGGACTGCAACCCTAAAGACTGTACTAATGAATAAGCAAGAGCCTGCTTAGATACCTTGTCGTTAGTACCAAAGATAGCTGAGCCATCGGATAGCATTAGCGGATCATCAGTGCGCTCTAAATCAGCTAATAACATGCCCTCTTGCGTAACTGAATTAACAGCTGCGGCTAAGTTGCCGTCAATATCGATAAATTCAGTTTGATTGCCTTTAAGACTTTGGCGCACACTAGTCGCTAAGGTTAGGGTATCGGCTAGCTCAACACGGGTTAAGTCTTGATCCGGTTTAAAGCCATTTGCAGTAGCATCCATTAACTTGCGATCAACCACATAATGAACGAAAGGTTTGGCTGGATGTTGCTCAACATCATCTAACCCTTGGTAGCCCAAAGTTTCAACTTGGCGAATATCTACATCAACAGTGCTAGGTACACCCACACCATTAGTAACCCCTAATGGATCCACAGAAACGCCGCTAATGGAGCCAATACCGCTCATATATAGTTTCCAAGTACCAGGCATGCCCGGAGCAGACACCCCAACATTGGCACCTAAAACAGGTAAGCCAATACCTGAACCATAACGATTGCCCGCCGGATCTTCTAAAACAAAAGCAGTACCTGTTTCTATGGTGGCTTTAGCAATTACTAAAGATACATTGGCCCCAACTTCAAAAGGTGTGATGGGTCTATCACCTACTGGTACATAAGATGTTGTGTAGGTTTTACTTTCACCCGAGGTCGTAATAGCTGAAGCGTTAAAATTACGATTTAATTTAACAGTATCCCCATAGACTTGCTCACCATTTACTACTGCATTTACTGCAGCGTGAGCATTTATATAACCCGCGCCTACTTCCCAAGTGTCCCTGCCGGTCATAGGTGTGGCAGTTTGTTGAATGATGCGCTTTACATCTTGCCATTGTAGTGAAGGGTTAGCTTCTAACATCAAAGCGACAACGCCTGAAACATGTGGCGCGGCCATTGATGTGCCGCTAGACACTGTGTAATACGGCAAGTTTTGCGTCTCGATCATGTCAGCATCATCTTGTGCACTCAAGCCACCTAAGCTAGAGGTAGAGGCTCGGGCAGATACCACATCTACACCAGGTGCAGTGATGGTAGGGCGGTCTTCCCAAAAGAAAGTTTCGCCATCAATTTCCACAGCTTTAGGCTCATTATTACTGGCACCTTTAGAACTAAAGTCGGCCAATTTACCATCTTTATCACCGGCTGCTACAGTAATTACCCATGGGGCTTTTTTAAAGTTACCGGTAATAGAACCTTCACCAGGACCAGAGTTACCGGCAGAAAATACGGTGATCACACCATTATCAGCCAAAGCTTTAGTGGCAATATTGGTTGGGTCGTCAGGCTGAAAGTCCATGCCTATTTCGCCCGAGTTACCAAAGGAGTTGGAAATAACGCGAATATTGTATTGAAACTGATGAGTTAAGGCATAGTCAAAACCGCCAATTGCATCCAACACTAAAATGGTTGCGCCTGAGCCATAACCGATAATGTCAGCACCCGGTGCTACGCCCGCATGTTTGCCCGAACTCATTGCGCCTAAACCACCTACTGTGCCGGCAACGTGGGTACCATGCCCGCCACCAATGTCGGTGTTGGCTACATTTTCTTGATAGGTAACAGGTAAAATGCCGCTAAAACTTTGCAGGTTAGTTTGCGCCAAAACGTTTTGCACAACATGTGAAGGAAACATCAAATCGCCATGGTTACCATCAATACCCGAATCGTTAACTACAACAGCTACACCGTGGCCAGAGTAAGGAATACCATTTTTACGCAAGTCACGATCTGCGCGTAAATCACGCACACCAGAGATTTGTGTTGATTCAAAGTTCTCTAGGCTTAGCTCATCATTGTGCCAAACCGACACTACATCGTCGCGGGCATAGATTTGGTCAATTTGTGACTTAGTTGCCATTACGCCCACTATAGGCAAATTTTGCATACTAACGCCTTGATTAATCCCCAGGGCTGTTAACGCATCAAGTTGTTTAGTGCTAGGTGCGCCTTTTTGCTCAAAGCTAACAATCACCTGATGTAACTGAGTTTCCTCAGAGTTAGCTAATAAACTGGCTAAGTCTGAGTCAAAAGTTTTGGCTTGTAAGTAACTTGCCGGCAGTGATAGAGAAACTGCCAAAGAAAGTGTTTTTAGTTTAGTTAAAAGTTTCATAATGAGTTTATCTCGGTAGTGAATACCCTCTTACTATCACCGACTCGTCATTAATCTAAAATGGGTAGTTACCCCTAAAATAGTTTATTTTTCAGATATTATTTTTTGTACACGAATACAAAAAAGCCCTGTAAAACAGGGCAAACTCACGTCAATTTCAAACAAATTGTTAACTGATTATTTTACGTCTAAAAATTAGTAATAAACCTAAGCCTAATAAGTAATTAATGCCAGGAGTACTGACCGTTGAAGTCACTTTTTGAAAGGTAAATAGACTGGCTGTGCAAGTTTCTGGGTCGAAAAAACAAGTATCTTGAGCGCCAAGTCCATAATCGCCTGTTGCTAAATAAACATTATTATTAAATAACTGAAACCCTTCGTCGTCATTGTCGCCAAAAGCCCTATTGTCAAAGGTGATCGAAAACGCATCGGGTGAAGTCAAATGACTCATATCAAATTCAATATTGTGTAAGCTACCCCATAGTGATATCGACAAGGCCACCAATTCATTAGTATCTGAATCTAATGTAAAGCCACCGGTAATTTGGTGGTTATCACTAAAAATTAAGGTATTAAATTCATAATCAATTAACGCAGCTTTAGCTGTGCCTAAACCAATAAAAATGTACAAAGAAAGTGCAACTAGTGAACGCATAAGATACTCCTAATAGATGCATTCACATTACTTAAAGCAAGCGATTTCGGAAATAGGGAGTTACCCCTAGATAGTTATAATCTAGGTTTTTTAATAAAAAATTTGATATAACTTATTTAGCTGCATAGGTGCCTCGGGCAGTATATAAAAAATAACCAGCTCGCTGCGATTAACTTAAAAGATGTAGATGCAATGAATATTCAAGCTCAACCTAATGAACAACCAACGGAAAATATCGCGTTTACGGAAATTCTAAATAATTGGGTACTTAATAATGATCTCGATAGCGCTAATCAATTACGCAGCATGGTTTATTATCATTTAAAAGGCATAGTTAAAAAGCAGATCTTAGATAAATCAAATAACGGTGCCAGCCCCACTTTGATGGCTCAATTACCAAACACTACTTCTTTATTGCATGAAGTGTTAGCAAGCTTAACGCCGCCTACTGAAATTTTTGACAAAAGAGAACAATATTTTTTATCGCTAGCATCTTTTGTACGTTGGATGTTGCTCGACCACCTCAAAGCTAAATCCGCGAAAAAACGCACCAAAGAGCAAGATCACATTACTGAATTTTTCCAACAAATTGACGACCCAGAGCCTTACCATTTGTTTGATGAAGCTTTGTCTAAACTAGAAGTACTGTCACCTCGGTCATACCAAGTAGCGTTATTACATTATTTTTTAGGCTACGACATTGACCGAGTAAAATCCGCCTTAGAAATTAATAAATCCACAGTTTATAACGAACTATCTGCGGCAAAGGCCTATTTGCGTACACAGTGCCAGAGTTTTTAATTGATTTAAGTTGAGTGACCAAGATAGTGCTGGTGTGCCTTAACTTAAGCGCTTTTGCTGATCAATAAAATCTATTGGGCAGTTTCCTTGTAAACGTTTAAACAAAGTTGAAAACACCTTGTGCTGAGTAAATGCCAATGCTTGCCAAATTTGGGTTGGCCGCATGCCGCTTTTTAGCATGTGTTTTGCACGTTCTACTCTATACATAGCCAAATACTGACGTGGGCTCACACCAATATACTCATGGCACCATCGTCTTAACGTAGCCATATGCACACCAAAATCTTTAGCTATGTCTTGCACCTGTATATCTGTTGGTGTGAGGTCTGGCTGACAGTTTTTGTGTTGGATCAGATTTTCAATGGTTTTATCTAATTGCAGCACAAAGTCCTCGCGCGAAAAGGGTTTTACCTTGGCCATAGGTGCTTCACTTAGTTCATAAATAGTAAGCCAAGTGTTGAATGTTTTATTTTTATGCACTAGTCACGATTTTTAGCTTTTTTTTTCCAACATTAAATTGATTTTTTATGCGCGTTTTAGGGAAAGATCCCTTATGGCTAAGGTGTTTTAATGGTTGTTGATATTTTTTAGTCAAATAAATGAGCCTAATAATGAAAAAAATAACTGCTGTATTCATCCTTGCACTAACGTTTTTAATGACTGCTTGTGGTGGCCCTGGTCAAAGTGATGCTGACTTTGATGGTGGCTATGTGTGGACCTCTGGCGATAAATATATGCCGTTAACAGAAGTGCAAGCGGCGTCTACACAAATAGCCAAAGGTGGTATGAGCATTTCAGCCTTAATGCGAGCGCCTAAATATTATTACGTGTTAGACAACACCCCCACAGCCACTTTGTCTAGTGATGACTTACAAGGTGTGTTTGTTAAAGGCGACTATGCCTTTAAAAACTTCTCACTTCACAAGCTAGAAGAAAAAACCTTGGCTGAAAACGAAGGTTTATTTGAAAACAAAGGCCCAGCAACAAAAGACCAAACTTTTTACTTTGCTGGAGAGCAAATCGACCTGTCTAAAAAAAGTGATGAATCTAACAATGGTTACTTTTTTAAGGTTTCAAACGAGCTTGCTGCCGGCAAATATGTGGCCTGGGTCAACTCTTCCTTTTGGATTTTTGAAGTTAATTAATCGCGTATTTTAAGGAGTAATAGCATGGTTAATTATAGCAAAGCTGTTTTGTGCTTAGTGGTGGTTTTTGGTTTGCTTGGCTGCGCATCCAATGTGTCTAATAGCCAAGTGAATTTTCAGTCTTCAGGGGAAACGTTAGATCTTAAAAAGCTTAAAGCGCCGTCTTCGAGTTTGTTTGTGTTGTTTAAATTAAATAAAGATAGACTCACTATTACCGATCTTAAACATTCTCTTGGAAAGTATGAAAGTATCGAAATAGATCAAGCCAATCACAAACTGGATTTTGACAGTGGAGACAGCCTTAAAGGTTGTCTTGAAATTGTGGCCAGCAAAGAATACAAATATTGTTCTCGAGCGGTTTATAGCGAAACCAATATTGATATGGGAGGGGTGTTAGTTGGCACTATATTGTACCCCATAGGGTTATTATCTATCGCCTCTGGAAATGGCGGCGACTTTTTCACTAAGCAAGAAATCGACAGCAAAGCTGTGTATAAAATTGGCTTATATTTAGAGTCAGAGCTAGCCAAAAGACGCACCGAACTTAAACAAGCCTTAGCCCAGCATAACTCTCAGTATTTAAAATCACAGCAGCCTTACTTTTTTAATTTGGTGAATCAGCAAGAAATACAAAAGGCGATTGCTGGAATAAAAAATCTTAAACAGCTCGAACAAATGCAGGGTATTTTGGCGCGCCTAACCAGTAACGAAAAAGTGGTGACTACCGCAAAGCTTAATGTGCGTAAAAGTAACAAGCCTCGCGCTAAGATAATGGGCAAATTAACCAAAGGACAGACCTTTACTCCCAGAGCAGAAAAAAATGGCTGGTATCAAGTTGATAAAGGCTGGGTATCGGCCAAATACGCCAAAGATATTAAAGACAACTACTCTGCCCAATTGGCTATTCTGAGTAATCAATTAGGGTTTGCCAATTCAAGTCAATCTTTGTTGGCTAAGCAAAATGTTAGCAGCACTGAAATATCAAAAGTGCTAAATAATAAAGCTGCGTTAAAAGGCGTAAGTAGCACTAAAATTGCCAAACTTAAAACCTTAAAAGAGCAGGCCATAGAGCGCGAAAAGTTTAATGCTGCTAAACGAGATAACAGCATTGCCGCTTATAATAGATTTTTAAAAATCTACCCAACAGGCGACTATGCCAAGCAAGCACTCGCGCTGCGTGAGCCGCTTTGGTTTAATCAAGCTAAGCAGCAAAATAGTCATAAAGCCTACCGCGCGTTTTTAGATGCTTACCCTCAGAGCCAATATTTTAATCAAGTACGTAGCAGTTGGTTAGCGTTAGCTAAGCAACAAAATAGTGTAGTGGCTTATCAAACCTTTTTAAACGGCTACCCTGTTGATGCTTATAGCCAACAAGCGCATCAAAAATGGTTTGAGTTAGCAAAGCAACAACACAGTATTAGCGCCTATCGCGAATTTCTTAAGAGTGAAGCGAATACCCAATTAATTGCACAAGCCAGCGCTTTGCTCGAACCGCTTTGGTATCAAAAAATTGCTAGCAAAGGTCACTACCAAGAGCTCAGTCGTTTTTTAATTGAATTGCCCAACTCGCAACATAAAACCAATATCAGTTATGCTCATAGCAACTGTACCCGCATTGCTAGGACTTATTTTACTTCGCGTGATAATTGTGTGGTAAATGTGCTGAAGCTAGATGAATTACGTAAACAAAACAGCTTTAAAGGCTATGCCAAAGCTTACGCTATTTCGGGGCGGGTAAATGATTTTAACCAAGCCCAAAAGCTAGCCAGTACAAAGTCTGAAAAACAAATTATTGAATATTTTGCCATTTTAGCCCTTAAAGATAAGTCGCGATTATTTGATTTTAGTCTCAGAGATCAGCATCAATATTTAGGCTCGCAAGATCATGCTACCTGGTTTGCCCAGGCCAAAGGCTCGTCTAAAGCTAAAATTAAAGGTCAATTAACCTTAAAACTTAAAGAAGACCCACCCTTTGAAATTAAATACGGCAGCTATCAAGTTAAATCGCAACTGAGTTTAAAAGCTTATTATGCCAAAGAGGTGCGCAGTAATTGGGTGGGCAATAGTAATACTAATCCAGTCGAAAAAGAGTCGGTGGAGCTTGGTTTTGAGATCTCTGCTACTTCTAACAAGCAAACCCAAGGTTACGACTTTGGAACCTATACCATAGCTTACAAAGACACTGGCATGATGGGAGGCTACACTGCCTACTATTTAGAGCGAGAAATTGAGTTTTCTGCCAACGTCAGCGCTATTACCCCTAGTTATCGACTCAACGTATTTTAAGGAGCTAAGCATGATGTCATTGCAAACAAAAGTGCTTATTTTGGTATGTGGACTTGGTTGTGCCCCAAGTTTTGCAAAAAATATCAATTTGAATGAATTAACTAAAGGCACCAACAAAACTGTGTATATAGGGTCAACTTCAGGCTTGGTAAGTACCAGTGTAGATAGTGTAAACAGCATGGCAAATAAACAGTATCGCGACAGTCAAAGGTACAGTAATTCGTCTTCTTCAAGTAGTTACTCAGACTCCAATACTTCGTCGAGTAGTAGCTCAAGTCGTTCCTCTAGCCGTTCAACGAGTAGTTCAAGCTCTGTTAGTTCGCGAGGGGTAAAAGAGGTATACAACGCTGGAACCAAAACCAAAGGTTTTACCAACTACCGAGTTAATTGTAAAAGCCGTGGCGGTATCACAGTGCACAAGCGCAGTGATGGTTTTTGGTACAATGTGACGACTAAAACGGGCGAAAAATACCGGCACTTATCTGCGCAAGACTTTGCTAAAAAATATTGTGGCTAGAGTAAAAGTGCCTTAAAAATTTAGCCATGCCTTGAGCTCAAGCTAATGTTTTAGTTAGTCAAAAGCAAAACCGTCGATAGACTGCACTATGGGCGGTTTTTTATTGCTTATGTTTTGTGTTTGGTTGGTTTTTTACCCTTAGACGACTACACTGTTGTTAATCTATTCAGGTATGGATCAGACTGAATAAACCAGCGCACACCTCTGTTGGTTAATTCTGCATTTCTGCACGTTTTCTACATTGATGGTCACCCAAACTATTCGTAAATTATTAAAGGAATAAGCTTATGAGCTGGTCAAAAAATAATGAAGCACACCGCACCCTTTGGACTTTTGTGAGGTTTAAACATCAACAAGCGGATGGCAGTTACCCTAAGTTTTCAGAAGGTGAAAATTGGAATGCTGATTTTTTAATTAAACATGTACCAGGTGAGTCGCCCGAAGCAAAACGTAGCAAAGCCACTAAGTTTGCTCATGACTTTGACGGTGTGGCCCGCAGTTTTACCGGCGCTACTTTTGAAGCCGGCTTTGATTATAACAGCGCCACAGCCGCGTTAATTGAAGCGCTATTAGACCCATCTCAAACCTTAGGTAACAGTTTGGGGGATTTGGTGGATAAGCTTTATCAATTTTTATCGGAGATTGATCAATGAATAAGTGCGCAAGGATGCCAAAATTAAGTTGTATTTTACTGCTGTGGGCTTTCTCTCAAGCTGCTTTTGCACAACAAGTACCACAAAGTTTTACCGATGGTATTACCGCGCAGTTTAGGCAGAAACACTGTGTTGATCATGCCTTTCCAGCAACACTTTGTGATCAGATTATCAGCCTTACCTCTTTTATGGCCTTAAATGGTAAAAACACTAGCGAGATTAAAGATGAGGTAACCAAACTAACTAAAAGCTATTTATCTAACCCCGATAACTTAAATGCAATCTTTATCAACTCCCCTAGTGCTAAAAAGTTGTTGGGTAATTTCCCGTTAGAGCTAGAGTTTACTCAACTTGAAACCAACAACAGTGATGCAGTACTAGGTTTAACCTATGGCTTTAATTACCAAGTTAAAAAAAGCAGGCTAAATGCCGGTGAAAACGCTCACATTCATTACGCTATTAGTTTTAACTCAACAGGCACTATTACCAAAAACGCTGCAGAAAACCCACACAACTTTATTGATAGTAAATTCACCTTAACCGGCAAGCGTTTGACTAATGTCCCTGCATTAAGCGTGGCGCAAAGAAACGAATTTAGACGTTTAATAGACGAAGACAATATAGATAACCCTGCATCTATTGCTAAAGCTAATAATATGCTTATGGGCGCTTTTACCAATCCTTGGTTTATTGAATACGGTCTAGAAATTGGCATAGAGTCTGATCAAGCCTTTAAAGCTAAAAATAAAAAACTCTCGGCCTTTAGTTACTTTGAATACGAAGATATGAGTAAGCAGTCGTTGCTGGGTGATTTAGGCATAGTGCCGTCGGTGCGGGTGGCGCTAGATAGTATTCAACCCAATAGCGACACACCAAGAGCGCTGGTTGGAGATAAGTCTTCATTTACTCGCGCATCCTTAGAAGCGGGTTTTTGGGTGCCACTTGGGTTTAAACAATTGGCTTTTACCTTTAGTTATCGTACTTACCAAGAGTTAGGCGCAGCTGAACTGGTTAAAACTGCTGGCTTAGATAAAACTCACCTTAGAACTTTCACAGTCACAGGGCCATTAGGTTTGTTTGCCAGTTATTCGTCAGGCAGTTTGCCTTTTAGTTTAAGTTCCGAACAAACTGTACAATTAGGCTGGAAGTGGCATTTTAGTGGCGATTAACCACTAATTAAAGGCAATAACTGGCCCATAGTCTAACTTTAAGCCCAGTAATATTTTGCTAACTACAAAATATTATTGGGCAAAGAAATAGCGTGTTTTACTTGGTTTTCGGTATTTGTCAGGATCAATACAAAGGCATTGTTAGCATCTTGCTTTAGCTCTATTGAAGTGAGGCTAGGGGCATTTTTATCTAGTGCCACTATAGTATCGCCTATGCGCTGATAGCTTGGGGTTTGCAAGTCTGGAAAAGCCTGAGCTGTGCCAGCCGGTAATTGCGCTAACGCCTTTTGCTTAAATTGGCCAGCGCTATTTTTAATCACAGGTAGGCGCATTATTTTAGCTGCAATTCGGGCCACCTCGCGGCGGCTTAAGATTTTTTGTGGTTCAAATGCTTGTTGGTTATCGCCGAGCAAATTATAAAAAGCCGCAGTTTTGGCGTTATGCAAATCGCTAGGGTAGCTAAAAGCATGGGCATCACTAAAATCAATCGCCTGATTGTCTAACAGTGAGCTTGGGTCAAGTAGTTGTAATGTATGGGTTAACACTTGGGCTAACCAGACTTTGCTTGCAGGTAAACTGGGATCAAAGTTAGCCTTGTTGGTCACTATGCCTAAGTTATAGGCTGCCTCCAAAAAGGTTGCTGCCCAGCTAAAGTCTTCTACCCCTTGTTTGGCGTTGATAATAACTAAGTTAGGGTAGTTGTGGCTGGTTTTTTTAAGCTGAATGATTTGTCTATTATGTGCCGCCATCATAATTAACTTTAACGCTTCTGCTTGTTTGATTGGCTGATTGGGAGAGAAAATACGTTCAGCTGGGTTTTCACCTGGTCGGCCAATCACTATGCCTTTTAAGGCAAGATAATGGAGATCGGCATAGTCGTTGTCTTGCGGACTAATGTCGGCAAACCGAAAGGGCATGTGTTTATCATCTCGCACAATAAAAGTTAAATTTAACACTTCATTTTGCTGTGCAAGTTTGGCCACTATTTTTACGTTATGTATGCCTACTTGGTTAAAGCTGTGTTGGTATTCATTATTTTCAGTGATTTTGCCCGGCCCCTTAAGCACTATAGTGTAATTGATCGCTAGGCTGTTTTTTAAAGTAAGGGGCAAGGTGATCAACTCGCCAACTTTGGCGCTATGGTTGCTAAAAATATAGGGTGAAAACACCTGGTTATACTGACTGCTTAATTGTTCGATACTGTCTGTTGCTAAAGCTTGATGTTGGTCCTGACTCAATAACCCAAACACTGATTCGGTGTTGTTGCTTGGGGCTTCTTTACCAAATAATTGGCTTAAAAATGCAATGACTTTTTGGTTCGAGGCATTTTGTTCAATTAAGGCCTGATTTTGCGCCATAAGCTTTAGCATAAATACCACTATGACCAACACAAACAAACTGCTGGCCACAGTTAACTTGGTGTTGCGCAATACAAAACTATTTAGCTTTTGCCACGCTGTTGGGCTAACCCATTCTGGCGCTTGTAAGTGTTCAATTTTATTTAAACCTTTTGCAAGTACGTCAAAACTAGCAATACGTTTGTTTGGCTGGGTAGCTAAACAGCTTTGAATGGTTTGTTGATACCAACTGCCCTGGGTAGTGTTAAGGGTTAAAAGATCTTGGGTTAGGGTGTCGAGTATTTTTGCCGCAGAATAAATATCGCTTTCCACTGTGAGCTGTTTACCCGATAAATGCTCGGGACTAGCGTATTGGTAGCTTGCGGCCTGAATGCTAGGTTTGGTTGGCGCTGGCTGGCCTGAAGATTGGGTTAAATTTTCCAATCGCCTAGCAATGCCAAAGTCCATTAACTTCACTTCACCTAAAGTATCAACCAAAATATTCGACGGTTTTAAATCAGCATGAATGATCATATTTTGATGGGCGGCATGCACAGCCGAACAAACTTTTTGGAAAAGCCGCATACGCGCCGCTAACGACATTTTTTTTTGCTCACAGTATTTGTCTATGGGTATGCCGTTTACATATTCCATTACCATATAGGGCATAGTGTGGTTATGCATGCCTACCGTATACATTTTGGCAATATTGGTATGGTTTAGGTTTGCTAAATGTTGGGCTTCTTTATGTAAAAAGTCTTCGCCTGCCAAGGCCACAATTGAAGGGTAAACAAACTTAATCGCTACTTGTTGCTGAATTTTTCCATCGTTTCGCTCACCTAAATATACCGCTCCCATGCCGCCTTGACCAAGCTTTTGGGTGAGCTTATAAACTCCTACTTGTTGAGTTAACAACTTATGTATTGCTTCGTCGTCTACTAAGGCATTGGCTGTGTGGTGAATGAGCCCGTTTATGAGTGTGCCATCTTGATTTTGGTAGTGTGCATCGATCAAGGCTTTAGTGGCTAAGTAGAGTTCGCTTCCCTCTGCGGCATAATCCGAAAGGCAGTTAAGCATATTATTTTCATCTATTGAAAATAGCTGCTGAAACAACGCAAGAGGCGAAGCAAAGTCTTGTTTATGCATGATTTTTTGTTTTTATGGGGATTAAAAACAAAGTATCAGAATCTTAAAGATGAAAGAAGTTTAAATCTTAATTGTTTGATTTTGCATGCTAATTTTTAATTTTCTAAGGTAAAAGCTAAGGGCAATAAGGTATCCATATTGACGGTTTTTATTTGCCCCGACTGAGTAGTTAAATGTACCTGGGTATCGGCGTTTGCAAACTCAGCAATTTTTTGACGACAGCCTCCGCAAGGTGGGCAAAAATCGTCATTAGGGCTGATAATTAAAATTTGTTTAATCTGTTTGCTGCCATGTGCCACCATAGCTGAAATTGCCCCAGCTTCGGCACATTGGCCTAATGGGTAAGAGGCGTTTTCGACGTTACAACTGGCGTGAAGTTGTCCTTGTTCATCCAGAATTGCCGCACCTACATGAAACTTGGAATAGGGTGCATGGGCATTTTTTTGCGCTTTACTTGCCATTGCAAGTAAGATTTTTCCTTCGGCGGTTAATTCAATTGCCATATATTTTAAATCATTAATTTATATCGGCCGCGTAGTTTGCGTTATTTTGCTAGTGAGATTCAAGTTTATTTCACTTTTAACTGCTCAGATAAGCCAAGCTTTCTTTACTTTTACCAGTAAATAAGCGAGGCTTAGAGGCATAGGCTTTCTTATTTTTTGCGTGGAATTAACATAGTTAATGCAACCAAGTGCTGCATTTTTTGTCGAAAATCCACACTATTTCAGGTTAAACATCTCAATTCATATGCAAACACGTCTGGCCATTATTTTTCTTTTCAGCGCGCTAATTACCGGTTGTGCTAGTCAATCCAATTCAGTACAAAACAACGGGCAAATGGGCAACTTGTTATTGGCCGAACCTGCGCCAATGAATCAGCGTTCGCAGTTAGCCATTGCGCGTTATAGTCATATTTTATCTTCTGCAGACTTAGAAGACGATCAAAGAGCTCAACTCTTGCATCAACGCGGCACCTTGTACGACAGTGTGGGTTTGTCGGGCTTGGCTTTGTACGATTTTAATCAGGCGATTCGGCTGAAACCTGATTTAGCAGAAGCTTATAACTCTATGGGTGTTCATTACACTCAACAAATGGACTTTATTCAGGCCTATGAAGCCTTTGATGCGTCTTTAGATATTAATCCTGAGATGGAATTTGCCTTTTTAAATCGTGGTATTGCACTGTATTACGGTGGCCGTCCAGATTTAGCCGAGCAAGACTTTGCTAAGTTTTACAACATCAATGCCTCTGATCCCTACCGAGCCATTTGGAGCTATTTAGCCGCCAGCAAAATCGACCCTCAGCAAGCTAAAGTTAAATTGGCCGAACTGCGTAAAAACCTAGATGAAACCAATTGGGCCACGCAGTTAGTCGATTTGTATTTAGACAAAGCAAGCGAAAGTGACTTACTCAACGCTTTGATTAAAGGGGTGGTCAGCCAGCAACAACTTACCGACCGCCTATGTGAAGCGTATTTTTATTTAGGTAAATACCATGCTGCCAAAGGGAATCGTGGGGTTGCCTCAAATTACTTTAAACTCGCATTGAGCACCAATGTGTTTGAATATGTAGAACACAGATATGCTCGCCTAGAGCTTAATTTACTTCGTGATGAAGCGAATCAAAGCAGTATCGACGACCATTACCCACAATAATCTATGAACTTAGTGCGCCATGGGGTGCTTGCCTTATTGTTTGTGCTGGGCCCAATTATTTTGCTGGTGTGGATTCAGGCGTTTAACTTAAACACCCTTAGCCCTAAGTTGTCTGCCCTAGTGCTATCACCACAACAAGCCGAACAACAACTTGTTCAAGCCCTTGGTTTATGGCAAAACAAAGACTATAAAAAAGCCCAAACGCTATTCAATCATTTAGGGGAATTTAGCTGGCCCGAGCCGCTACAAAAAAGCGTGAGCTTATATCAGTTTTATGCCAATGCTTTTGTGCAAAACAATCAGCTTAAGCAATTTAAGTCACTTATTTCTCAGCCAAAAGACTGTAAACAACAACTCTTGTTTGTGACTGCACATATGCAGTCTTTACCTCAAACTGAGTATTTCAGAGCTAAATTTGCCCAAGACTCACGCCTAAGGGCTTTACCAATTTGTGTGGTTCAGCAGACTTGGTTTGAACCCGAGGACTTAAGTTGTGCGGCTAAAACTGAACAGGGTGGGCGGATCAGTTGTGATTTGTCTGTGCTAGCTAAAAACATTCAACACTTGGCTTTTACTCATCTAGTGATTTTTAGCAAGCAGGGCAAAGCTAATGTACACAATGGCATAATGTTTTTAGATCAGCACGACAGTTATGATGTGTTTATACATGAGCTTGCACATTTTTCTGGGTTTATTGATGAATACCCTTTAAGCCAAGGCTTAGCTAAAAGAGTATGTAAAGGCGTTGAGGCGCCTAATATGGTGTTTAAAAATACCCAACAAAACAGTATTGATAAGGACTATTGGCAATCTTTAGGTTTGCCGCCACAACAAAAATTGCACCCCGCACGAACCTGCGACAATCACCCTAATCAAGCCTTTAAGGCGTCGAGTCAACTTACCTTTATGGAATATCACGACACGGCTTATATTCCTAAGCAATACCTTCAAGCCTGGCAACAACAGTTGCTAGATAAACCTAATCAACCTTCGGCACATGTTAACTTTGCCCAAGCCTTTGAAAAGGTTAATGATCAACAAGCCAGTCAATTTTGGCGGGCTAAATATCAGGCCTATTTAAACCGCCAGTCTCACTCTAATAACAATTTATAATCTTATGTGACAAGCTAGGGGCGCCAAGGGTATAATACTCGAACATCATTTTATCCCCTTAGTATTACATTCAACATTATGTCTCAGTTATTTCCAGTAGAAACCATTGAATATCCTTTCCCGGCTAAACCCGCGGTGTTGTCGAATGCGCAACAACAACATTATATTCAAGAAATTAAAGCCCTACTAAAACAACAAAATGCCGTGTTAGTAGCGCATTATTATACCGATCCCGAAATACAGGCCTTAGCCGAAGAAACCGGTGGCTGTGTGTCTGACTCCTTAGAAATGGCCCGATTTGGTCGAGATTGTGATGCCGATACCCTAATAGTGGCTGGTGTACGTTTTATGGGCGAAACCGCTAAGATCCTTAGCCCAGAAAAAAACGTGTTAATGCCCACCTTAGAAGCCACTTGTTCGTTAGATTTAGGATGCCCAATAGAATCATTTTCTGCTTTTTGTGATGCCCATCCAGATCACAAAGTAGTAGTCTATGCCAATACTTCTGCTGCTGTTAAAGCCAGAGCCGATTGGGTAGTCACCTCAAGTATTGCCTTAGAAATTGTTGAGCATTTAGATGCCATGGGCGAAAAGATTATTTGGGGCCCAGATCGTCATTTAGGCGCATACATAAATAAACAAACCGGTGCCGACATGCTGTTGTGGCAAGGTGAATGTATAGTGCACGACGAGTTTTCGGCAAAAGCATTAAAAGATATGCAGCATTTGCACCCAGATGCCGGAATTTTGGTGCATCCAGAATCCCCTGCTAGCGTAATAGACATGGCTGATGCGGTAGGCTCAACTACCCAACTTATTAATGCAGCACAAAAACTGCCGCACAATAAATTTATTGTTGCCACAGACCGCGGTATTTTTTACAAAATGCAGCAACAAGCGCCCAATAAAGTACTGTTAGAAGCCCCAACAGGCGGCAATGGCGCTACCTGCAAAAGCTGCGCCCACTGCCCTTGGATGGCAATGAATGGATTAAAAGCCATTCACGCGTCTTTATCTGAAACCAGTGGCCACGAAATTTTTGTTGATGATGCACTGCGTGAAAAAGCGCTGATACCACTCAATCGTATGTTAGATTTTGCTGCAGAATTAAAGCTTAAAGTAAAAGGCAACGCTTAGATAAATACCAAAAACTCGCGCGTTATGCGCAATTAATCGGCAATACTGGTATTAATAACGTTTTTTCTTGATCCAACAAGTTGAATTCCATACCATACGCCGCGCTAGAAAGTCAGATTAGACACTGACTTTCAACAAAATTTAAAAGTTTTCGGAGAGGTGGCTGAGTGGCTGAAGGCGCACGCCTGGAAAGTGTGTTTAGGGTTAAACCTAACGAGGGTTCGAATCCCTCTCTCTCCGCCATATACAAAAGAACCCGCTTAACGCGGGTTTTTTTGTATATGGCGGAGAGAAATGACTTGGTTCGAACTTTCGGTTCGACAAAATGTCTGGAACATTTTGCACCGCCTCTGGCGCCCGCAGGGTCAGGCACATGGATGTGCCTGAGTGAATCCCGCACAGTAATCACTAATATCCACTTTAATGTTGAACCCTAAACTTAGCGGGCTTTTTTGTATTTGTTGGTTTGAGTCGTGATAAGAATAATTGTGTATTAGGATTAAATTACTCTTGGTAACAAAGCTCAATTTTATCCTGAATTTGCTTTTTGAGTTTTTCATTCTCAGCACTTAAACCATATATAGATTCTAATTTATTGATTTCAGAAAGAGATTGTTTAAACCATTCAAAAGCACTCGTTTTGACTTCTTCAACCTGTAATAGCACTTCACCGTAATTATGTAATATTAAAGCTAAGTCACTCAGTCGTTCTGGGGTTTCGCCAAACTTTTGAATTATGTTCCGTCGAATGTTGAGGGATTCCTGATGCCACTTTTCAAACTCATTAACATCGCCGCTTAGTCGCCAAGACACTATGGCCATACTATTTAGACAAACACTTATATCACGCTGTCGTTGAGGTGTATCACCATACTTTTGAACTAGAGTGCGACTTAAACTTAATGAGGATTGATATAGCTCAAGTGCGAGTTGAGCTTCTCCATATTTTTGTAACAACACATCAGCCATTTTGTTTTGTTTTACCCAGATACCTCGTAATTGCTCAGGTGATTCGCCAAAAACATCATTTATATGCTCAAGCTTTTCCATTGACTCCATATACAGCTTGCCAGCGGTTTGCGGATCTTTTTCTACCAACATATCGGCTAGCCGTTCTTGAATAGTACTAATGTTAGATAATATTTCCGGCGTGTCACCAAACTTCTCAACGATATAAAAATTTATTTCCAATGACTCTTTGTAAAGGAAATGAGCTTTCTCGACATCACCTTCTACTTCTAATGCCAACTCTGCTTGCTTATCAATAGCCAAGCCTATATGTCTGAGATGCTTAGCTGTTTGACTGTTCTTGTTACGAGTTTTAGCAATGTCTAATGCGGCAGTATAATGTTTTTTAGCTAGTTCGGGGTGATTGATAAATGTTTGATAAAGTTCACCAGTGGCCATGCTCCACATAAAGCTAGATTCACTAAAATACCTTTCATCTTTTGCTGTATATAAGGAGTGTGCTATTTCATGTGCAAAGTTTGTTAACTCTTGCGAACGTGTACTTTCAAGATTTGCGCACAAATTTAGGTATTGAGGCGCACACACTAGATGTTCAAAAAAAGCTTTAGGAATATTGGTTTTGTTGTCCAGCACACTAAACCATTTTAGAGCTAACTGATTTTCTTTATTTTGCTCAAAAAGTCGGTCTATTAACGCCTCAAAAGCATACGCCCGTGCAGAAATGTTTATGTCGTCAAAGTTTGTAGCATCAGCCATATAGCTAATAGCATATTCACAAATTTGCATTTGGTCATGAGTAGATAGCATATTCAGTTTGTCTGGCGCTAACCATTGATCAACAACCAAATTAAAAAGTTGGTTAAGTGAGCTGAATTTATCTGGCCATTCTTCTTTTAAGTAATTAAGTGCTACGGTTTGGTAGACTTTTTGTTGAAACTCGTGACCTGTTTCACTAAATGTTTGAATGAGAACATGAATCGATTCTGCATCTGAGAACAGTGGGGCCGAGTGTTCGTCACTCAAGGTTTGCATTGCTTCGCTGGCTTCTATTAAGTCTAGTACCAAGGGGCGTTGAAAGGCGGCACCGAATAATGCACCAGTCATTAATATCTGTTGGATGTCATCGTCTAAATCATCGAATCGTTCGTTAATTTTTGTGTATAAGCTGGTATTTTTTAACTTGGCAAGTTTGTTCTTACCTTGTGAGCTTAAGCCTTGTTGAGGATCACCATCAATAAAATGGCGCTGCGGTTTGTCCAACAGTAGCCTAAGCATTTCTTCCATCGCTCTTGGATTGCCGTCTGACTCTGATACCAACATTAGCTGTTCTTCAGTTTCAATATAAGGAAGTGCTTTTTTAACGATGTGTTCAAGTTGAGAGTTTTGCAACTTTGACAACGATAAAATGTGGGCTGACTGTTCACATTTTTTTCCAAAGTATCCAGTCAATTGCTTTAAATTTTCGAAATCATAATCGGTGCAATGGCTATCAAATTCATGCCACTCTTTTGCCCAATGAGTACACAAGACAATAAGTGGCCAATTCTTTTCTTCAGCTTCGTTAACAATTAAAAAAAGCGCATGCAGGCTGATTGGGTCAATCCACTGAGCGTCATCTAGTACTAATACCACAGGAATACTTGGCGCGTCTTTTTGCGAGGAATCCAAGAATAGCCTCAGAGCACTAAGGGTCTTATCAACTAATTCTTCAACTCGTTTGGCCAACAGTTCAGTCATGTCTAAGGTGGCATTTTTTTTAGCACTTCGCTGAGTTTTATAGAGTTCAAACAAAGCCAAAGTATTGCCTACCAACCCTACCGAAGCGATGTCTGCAATAATGCTGGTAAAGGCCAAGGACGCATCGACATTTGATTGCTTAACATTGCGTTTGCGTAAAATTGGCTCTGCATTAGCCGCCAAATGTCGGTCATATGCTTCAAATGGACTTTGATGAGGAATGGTATTGCGGGATTCGGGTTCAGGAAACCGCATAGACCACCAAAGCCATGGTATTTCAGCCTTGGGATTTAATATTTCAGGTTGAAGTGAAAGGTTACGGCCTACATTTAACGATGGCGGCCAATAGGCGTTGTCTTGAGGGGATTGTGTTGATGCTAAGTGGCGATAGAATTGTTGAACAATACGGGTTTTACCTAATCCTGTTTCACCCAGTAAAACCGCTAGCTGTGGTTCGCCTGTTTTGGCTTTTTCCCAAATTTTATTTAGTTGTTGTAACTCCGCTTCCCTACCTAAAAAAATACTTTCCCAACTTGACACTTTTTATTCCTAAACTTATTTATGCTTTTTATCAATAGCTTACAACGATAATTAGGTATCTTAAAGTGAAAGGTTCAGCAAAATATGCCGTCCAATGCACTCTTTGTTGCAGCGCTATTCGGTACAAATAGCCGGCAATTCAGCGGTGCTATCGGAGATTTTAATCGCGATATCGCTTAAGTAGCGTTCTGAGTTTGAGGACACAACTAATTCGCCGTTGGCGAGTGACATGTTTTCACCTTTATTAAAGGCCATGGTAGCTGCTTAAAAATGAGTTCAACTTTAAGGGAATAACTTCACTTCAATACTGCTCCCTAAATTTAGCATTCTTGTGTAATTGCTCGGCCTAAACTGGGAGGAGAGCCCTGTCAATCCCAAACACCTACTAGCCAACAATACCCACTTCAACCCTAAGCCCTAAATTAAGCAGCACCAAAAGCTAGCCTTGGTTTAAAACCATTATTTTTTATACTAAATTTCCTATTTATTCTTAAACCTTTATCAACATTAAAAAAAGGTAAGATCCATGCTTGAAGATAAAATGAGATTTCTAACCCTAGCAACAGAAATTGAAGCTGAAGCTAAGCGCATGGTTAGCTTAGGAGAGGATGCAGATTATCAAAAAATGATATCTCTGATGCAGCAGCATATACAGCTGGCAAAACAGATAAAGCTAAGCTCTCCCTTTGAAGAGCAAGTTGCTGATATAACCGACCTAGATAGAAGGATAAAAAACTATAAGCGCACAGGAGTGTTTGAGGCATCGAGTTTTGCCAACAAACGGCATTAGGCATTAGTACTAAGGTACTAAATATTTTTTTTGTTTATTTGGGTATTGTGGCTGGCTTAGTGTGTATGCCTAGTGGGCATGGTTATTCAAAAACGAGGAAAAGATATGCTTAATGGCAAAACTGCATTAATCACTGGCTCGTCTAGTGGTATTGGCTTAGCAACTGCCCATGTGTTGGCCGAGCAGTGCGCAAATATAGTCTTGCATGGTTTGGTAAGCGATGCCGAAGGGCAGGCACTCGTTGAGGAATTTGAGGCTAAGTATGGCATTAGTGTTATGTTCGACGGGGCTAACTTGGCCGATTCAAGTGAGACTAAAGCTTTGGTAGAAAATGCCGTGGCTAAGATGGGGAGTATTGATATTTTAGTCAATAACGCTGGCATTCAGCATACTGAAAATATTGAGCATTTTCCCGAAGAAAAATGGCATGCCATCATTGCTATTAATTTATCCTCTGCATTTTTTGCCATGCAAAAAGCTTTGCCTATGATGCGAGCTAAGGGCTGGGGCAGAATTATTAACATTGCTTCTGTGCATGGTTTAGTTGGCTCATTAAATAAGTCTGCTTACTGTGCGGCCAAGCATGGCATTGTTGGGTTAACTAAGGTTGCGGCGTTAGAAAATGCCGATAAGGGCATTACCGTCAACGCGATTTGCCCAGGATGGGTGGATACCCCATTAATTAATGCACAAATTCAAGGGATAGCCCAGAGCCAAAATATTAGTATTGAGGATGCCAGAGTTAAGTTAGTTACTGCCAAGCAACCTTTACCTGATATGGCTAATCCACGCCAAATTGGCGAATTGGTGCTGTTTTTGTGTACAGATTCGGCGCGTTCTATTAGTGGTTCTGCATTACCTATGGACGGCGCTTGGACTGCCCAATAAGCCCTGTTATCTAAGGTTTTTGTTATTTCACAACTGGTTTCATTGGATGCAGGCCTAACTTGCTGGTTAGTTTGGGCCTGTTATTTAGCTTTTTGACCGAAATAACCTATTCAAAGCTGTTTCTTTATTGCATTATTAGCCCCCCAAATCGCCGCCTTGTAAGGCTTTACTTATAAGGTGTGCGCTTAAAAAACACATAATAATAATTGAATCTTTAACCAATACAGGGGCGTTACTTTATGAACACTAGCATTAGCTTGCCCAAACTTATTTCAAGCTTGTGTGTGACTGGCGCGTTAATGGCTTGTCAGCCAAGCTCGGAAAAAACCTCTCAACCTACTAATAGCCAACCTACTGCGGAAGAGGCCAAAGCATTTGTTGCAGAAGCCGAAGCGCTGTTAGAAAAACATTATGATATAGATGCTAAAACCTACTGGGTGCAAGCAAACTTTGTGACTCACGATACCAATGCTTTAGTGGCAAAGGTCAGTGAAGAAGGCACCAAAAGAGGCGTTTCTTTAGCCAATCAAGCTAAGCGTTTTAATGGCATTGAAGTAGACTATGATACTCGTCGTAAATTAGAGTTTTTAAAAGCCGGTTTAACTTTACCAGCGCCAGATGATGATGCACTAACCAAAGAGCTGGCCACTATTACTTCTAATCTTGATGCAACTTATGCAAAAGGTTGTACTGAAAATGGTGAAGATTGTTTTGTTTTGGGTGAGTTAAGCGATACTTTGGCAGATCCTAAAGCCACAGCAGAAGAAAAACTGACTGCATGGCTAAATTGGCGACAAGTATCACCGCAAATGCGCAACGATTACCAACGTATGGTCGAAATTGCTAACCAAGGTTCGAAAGAATTAGGTTACGCCGACACTGGTGCTTTATGGCGTTCAAAATACGATATGCCCGCTAACGATTTTGCTTTAGAAATGGACAGAGTATGGGGCCAAGTTAAGCCATTATACGATTCCTTGCAATGTCATGTACGCGCCAAGTTAAACCAAAAATATGGCGACGAAATAGTGGATACCAACAAGCCTATCCCAGCTCATTTGTTGGGTAATATGTGGGCGCAAAGTTGGGGCAATGTGTATCAAGACGTGGCGCCACCTTCAACTGTACCCGCTACAGATGTTACTGAGCGTTTAGCTGTTAAACAGTACAGCGAAATTGAAATGGTGCGTACCGCCGAAGACTTTTTCACATCTTTAGGTTTTGAGCCTTTGCCCGATACATTTTGGACACGTTCGTTGTTTGTTAAGCCTCAAGATCGCGACGTACAGTGTCATGCTAGCGCTTGGGATTTAAGTGTAAGCGACTACCGTATTAAAATGTGTATTAAGAAAAATGCCGAAGATTTTGTGGTTATCCATCACGAGTTAGGGCACAACTTTTATCAACGTGCTTATAACCTTAAGCAGCCTATGCTGTATCGCTCAAGCGCCAACGATGGTTTCCATGAAGCCATTGGCGATACTGTTGCTCTATCTATAAACGACAGTTACCTAAAAGAGATTGGTTTAATAGATGAAGTGCCAGATGCCGCGGGTGATTTACCTTACCTAATGAAAATGGCGTTAGATAAAGTGGCATTTTTACCCTTTGGTTTGTTAGTAGATAAATGGCGTTGGGGCGTATTTAACGGTGATATTCCAGCGGATAAATACAATGCCGGTTGGTGGGAGTTGCGTGAAAAATACCAAGGTATTGCTGCTCCTGTGGCGCGTACTGAGTCTGATTTCGATCCTGGGGCCAAATACCATGTACCAGGCAATACTCCATACTCTCGATATTTCTTAGCGCATATTTTGCAGTTCCAATTCCACCGCGAGCTTTGCAAAATGGCCGGCATAGATGGCCCATTACATCGTTGTTCTATTTACGGTAACAAAGAAGTGGGCGCTAAGCTTAATGCTATGTTAGAAATGGGCTCAAGCAAGCCATGGCAAGACGCATTAGAAACCATGACTGGCTCTAGAGAAATGGATGCCTCAGCTATTATCGATTATTTTGCCCCACTAAAAACTTGGTTAGATGAGCAAAATGCTAACCGCAGCTGTGGTTGGTAACGACTTAGCTTTAAACAAAACCTTAAGGGCAATTATTGCCCATAAAGCGATAAGCCCCGTTTGAAAATTCGGGGCTTTTTTGATACTAAGGCTAAGCATAAAATAACAGACCTTAGGTTATAGCATAGGCAACAACTATTTAGATAATACCCATAAAGTAGGGCATACTAGGGGTGATAGTTAGGCATTAGATAACCTCTAAGGATAGTTTTATATAAGTGCAAAAAATTAAACTTACACAAGACGAAAACCTTTCGATCAAGGTGAGCTATTTATTAAATCCCAGCGATCACCAAAGATTTGATCTGTATTTTTCGCTGCCCGACGAAATGGGCATAAGCGCTAAAACCTTAGAAGAAGATCAATACTTTAATAGCAGTATTCATTGTCATAGCGCCTATTATTCCGACAATCTGCATTTACCTCTAGTACGAAGCCGCTTTATCAGTCAGCGTAATGGTGAACAAAGTGATTACCGTTTAAATTTAAATTTGTTTTCTTATCAAATTAGAATCGCCTTAGACACAGATATTAAACAAACCATTAAATTAAAAGACAGCCAAGAGTTTTACCCCAAAGCCATAGAACTTGCCGAACAAATCTCGGGTTTGCTTAAAAAACTTAGACGTTACACTCCGCCAGATAAAAAGCTAAAAGCCTACTTTGAAAACGCCGACAATTATTTAAGCTGGCAAGTAGAACAAGGCTTTTTAAAACTGTTATCGCGTGCCCCAAAAAGTAGCGACTACAGTAGCGAACACCAGTTTTTAATGACCTTTTGCCGTAGTGAAAATCAGTACCGTTTAGAAAATAAATATAACTCTAAAGTTACCTTAGACGATCCCAATCGCATCACCAATAAAATGCGTTTGTTACAAAGATTAATTGAATATGGGGTAGTGTTTCAAACTGAAGTAAAAAGCCTAAATGCCAATTTAAACCGTGTAGTGAAAGGCACAGTTACCGCCATTATTATGGCCTTTGTGATGGCATTTATTTTAGATGCGCGTACTAATATTTCTGAAGTTACCATAGCATTAGTGGCAATGTTGGGTGTGGTATATGGGTTAAGAGAAATATTTAAAGATGATCTCACCCGTTTAATTTGGCGCTTTATTCAAAAGGGCTTACCCAAATGGAAAATTATTTATAGCCACAGTGTTGATAAGTTAAAAGTGGCCACCCAAACCTTGTGGTTGGAATACATTAAAAATGCTGATCTTCCTAAACAGGTAGACGAATTATTGCAAACTCGCCGTCAGCAAAATAAACAAGCCGCCCAACTTTTGCACTTTAGAAGCGACACTAAGGTGAATGCTAAAGCCTTTTTACCCGGTTACGATACTATTCAACAAAGGGTGTATTTTAACCTAACGCCTTTTGTCAGATATTTAAAAAAGGGTAAAGGCCGTTTGTACTCTTTAGACAGTAATAAAATTACTAAAGAAGCAGTAGAAAGACGTTATCAAATCAACCTAGTGTTAATGCATACCAATCAACAAGAGCAACAACAATTACAGCGTTTTAAGATCACCTTAAATCGCTCAAAAATAATTAATATCGAAGCCATAGAAATGGGTGAAGAATAACCGCAAGTTTTGCTTAACTATTGAATACCCTAAAAATTTTTTGATAGCTAATATCAGCCAAACTTTTGCCAGTACTGGAAAATGAGCTAACTTTTTAGCAAAGTGCTGTTAACTAGTGTTTTAGATTCTTTGTACTATATTTCTGCATATCTTTGTATTGGGGGCCATATCATCGCAACTAAATCTGTACTCAAATATAGTTTGTTATGTTTAATCTTTCTGGGGGCTAGCCAAACTGCTGCTTTTGCTGACGAGGCTTTTGTCGAAAAAGTGAAATTCAGTGGTTTTGCACGTTTAGTAGGGGGGTACCTAGATGAACAAGATGCCACCTATTTAAGTTATGGCAATCAGTTAAGTTTTTCAGAGCAGTCTTTGTTGGCTTTGCAGGCCGATGCGAGTTTTACCGATACTATTAGTTTATCTGGGCAATTATTATTGCATTCTAGTGATGAGCGAGACTCAGGCATAGAGTGGTTGTATTTAGCCTATCAGCCAAATTCAGACTGGCGATTTAAAGTGGGTAAATTAAGAACGCCCTTTTTTAGATACTCAGATGTTATTGATGTCGGCTTTTCTTATCCTTGGATTTCACCCCCTCAACAAGTATATAGCGGCTTTTTATTTTCAAATTACGAAGGCCTTAGTGCCACTTATTCCTTTCATATCAATCCATTTAATTTTGACTTAGAGGCCTATTACGGTAGGTATAAAGGTGAATTTTCGCGGGCAGGCGAACAGGTAGCTTTAGAAGTTAACGAAATTAAAGGGCTAATCTTTACCCTTTATAATGGCAACCTTAGTGCACGCGCCTCTGCTATTCAGTCATCTGACTTTTTTACCGAGCTGGGGGAGTTCGAAAGCTTTGCCAATACCTTAGAATTGGCAGGCTTTGTTGATATAGCAAATTCCTTGCGAATTAATGGTGATGCCACTGGTTATCAAGCCAATATCAATTACGATACCTTAGATTATTTTGCTGGCGCCGAGTGGGTTAAAATCCGTTCAGACCTGTTAGTGGTACCAGAAGTCGATGCTTATTATTTAACTTTTGGCTATAACTTTTATCCATTTCAAGCTCATATTACTTACTCAAGCTCTAAAACTAATTATGACATTCCTGAAAATGTCATTCCTAAGAATGTCTCAGTGCCTCTAACCCAACTGTCATTTGCTTACGACGGGATTACCTCTAACCTACCGCTCTATTCTTTAGACTCTATCTCTTTAGGGTTACGTTGGGATATTAAATATAATTTAGCCGCAAAAGCAGAGTTGACTTTGTTAAATGGCAAACCCAATGAAAACTCTTTTTTTGAAAATATTAGTGACCCTAATTTTGATCGCAAAGCCAGCTTGTATCAAATAGGCGTAGAGTGGGTATTTTGATGAGAGTGCTAAGCAAAATAATCACTATACTACTGATAATGCTGGCTTTTTCTAACGCCAATGCCAAGGGCATAATAGTGGTGGCTAATACCGAACTTGCCAATGTGAAGATTGAAAAACGTCAGTTGCGTGATGTGTTTATGAAAAACAATACCCAGTTTAAGTTAGTGCCTTTGACCTTATCACCGGCTAATAATGCAAGGCTGATCTTTAATACTAAAGTTGTTGGCTTAACCGAATCGAGGATCCAATCTTATTGGGCGCAAATGCGATTTGGTGGCAAAAAACAACCTCCACTTGAATTTGAAACTGTTGACAGTTTGTTGGCTTATTTAAAAAGCCATAAAAACACTGTGGCATACCTACCAGATAATATTGAAGTTCCAGAAAATTTGACGATTATTTACCGGGTGGAATAAGTCGTGATTCTGTAAATAGGCTTAGATTGAATCTGTACGCTTTAATGCATACCGCTGTAAGCCTTTAATAATTGGCCTTTGAATTAGCACTTTTAATACCGCTCCCCACATTGGGATTTTGAGTTTTGGCTCAAACTCAATGGTATAGAGTAAATGAGTTTGCGCGCCCTTGCGACTAAAAAACAATTCCCCTTTATGATTTTTTATTGGGCTACCTTGGGTCACTTGATAGGCAATGTATTGATTGGCTTTAAACGCTGTGATGGTTTCTACAAAGGCAGGGGTAGGGAAGATCGCCACGCGTCGCTCACTGCCCAGGGCATTTTTATTGTCTTCTTTGCTGTCTTTAATACGAGTAATGTTAAAGCCTAAAATTTGCCCTAAGGTTTTGTGATCACTCAAATCTGCAAATACCTGCTCTATAGGTTTATCAAAATACTGCTCAATTTTAATAAAAAGCATGGCTTATCTTTAGGGCTTAAATTTAAGTCAGTGTAACCAAAGTAACTGCAGCATGAAACGCTAACCGTATTTTTTAACAACTTCTTAAGTCTATTGTTTTGTGTGATAAATTAAAGACTTTGCTTAGTTTCAGGTATGGATTTAAACAAGGAGTGATCTATGTCAGTACTTTCACATCAAGCGTTTATCGAATATTGCCAAGTACAATTACAGCAGGTGTTTCAAGCCACTAAACAAGGAGCCCCAGACTTAAAGGCTAAACATCAAGTTCAAGGTTTATTGCGTGCGGCTGAATTATTAGGAGTGATCACCAGAGAGCAAGCAACAGCTCTAATTGAGCAGCAGCACTTTGTGGTATTTGGTCAAAGTGTGCAGGATAGAGAGCAGCGCAAACGCACCTTAGCCGCAGTCAAAGGGTTTTCTGCCAGTGAGTTTTTTGACATTCCGGCTATTGAAAGGCGTAAATAATTCTGCCTTATAAGTCCTAGCTCAAAGGTTGGCTTGCTGGTTTAAATAATCAAGGCTTTGACGCACTATTAATTGCGCACATTGAATACTGGTATTAAGGTCAAAGCTAAAATTCTCTCGGTAATAGCGCCAACTTGAAGCACTCATTACATAACGAATATTTGCCGCTGATAACTTTATTAAGGCTTTATCACATTTTGGGTAATGCTGTTCTAGCAAGGTTATTAATTCTAAATACCTATGTTTAGCAGAGGTATTAATAATCCGCGAAAGCAGCAAGGGATCGAATAATATTTTTAGTACCTTAGGTTGCCCTTCTAAACTGTTAAACAGTTGTCCTACGTATTCTTCTAAGTGGTTAACGCTATTAGGCAGTGGTGGCAGCTGCAATTGTTTGTGCAGATGATCTGCCAGGGCATCTAAAAAGGCCTCGCGGCTAGTAAAATACCTAAACATTGTGCGTTCAGATATTCCCGCATGGTCTGCGACTTTTTTAAAACTAATCTCACTTATCTTGGCTTGGCTGGCCAACTCAGTGGCAGCGCTAAGCAATAATTGTTGGGTGAAATCTGCTTTTTTCTGTTGCAAGCTCGACATATTATTTATTTTTTTATCATACGTCATGACAGTGTGGCGCAATTCATGAAATTCGTCTACTTTTATTTTAATTCAGTAAAAACCAAGGAGATATAAAGTGGCAACTAAACCCATAGTAAAACTTGCTAACCAAGATGAATGGCTACAGGTGTTAGGCATGCAAATTAAATTTTTGTGTAAAGGTACAGACACTCAAGGACGCTATTCTAGTTTATTAAATACAGTGCCTAAGGGGTTAGGGGCGCCACCGCATAAACATCCTTGGGATGAAGCCTTTTATGTAGTGAAAGGTCAAGTTGAACTGCAGCTTGAAGAAAAACGTTATAACCTAAATCCAGGCGATTATGTGTTAGTGCCGGCAAACTGCACCCATAGCTTTACTGGACTATCGGAAGAGGAAGGGTTACTAATTGCTTTTGAGTCTCCTAGCCATTCTCACCAGTTTTTCCAAGAAATCAACGACACAGTCACCAATATCCCCAAGGATTTAAGCAAAATGCCTGCTATTGGTGAACGTCACCAAGTGACTTTTATGTAATGTAAATTGAATCAAATTTAACTTAAAAAAGGGAAGATTCTTATCTTTTTAAAGGGCGCCTTGCCCTAAACTAAAGATGTAGTAGATGTTGTGCCCACAGCCAAAACTTAAATGAGGTGAACAAATGGCCCAACTAGCTGATTATAAAGTAATTAACGACACCCCTACACACATTGCCAGTAATCAAAGTCAGACTTTTGACTTTATTTTGTCAGACAATGTAATTCAATCTGGAGCGGCACAAAGGCCTTACTTTCTGATTACTGAAACTCTATCTGGAGGCTTGCCTGGGACTGTTTCCCTTAGCCTAAACGGGCAGCAAATTGAGTCAAGAGAGGGTGATGCCAACCAACCACTAAATTACAGCCTACAAAATTTGCGAGTGGTATTGTTTGATGGCAGTTTATTAAATTCGGGGCAAAACTCTTTAACCTATTCGGTGACTACCCAATATGACTTACGCTGTGATCTTTATAGCCTAATAGTGCATTTTCAACGTAATGTATAAATCCTAGCAGCCGTATTTTTGGGCTGCTAGTAATTAGCTATAGGTTTAGCTCAGTTCAAGGTCTGTGGTTTTGACTATTTGAGGCTGATAAAAGTGTTTGCCTTGAGCACTTAGCAAGGTAAACATTTGTTGCAGCACTTTAATTTGTCCTGGGAAATCATCAAATCGTGGGCCAATCCATTCACCATTATCGCGAATGTATTCGTCAAATAACGCCGCTTGAATAAAGTAATTTCCTTGATAATCCTGTTTTACCTTTATTTCTACTGGCTGACTTTGGTCGAGAATGATAGTGCAGCTTTTGCTGTCTAAATCGACATGTATTATCCCATGAGTGTAGGTGAGCTTGGCAGTTCGGCGCTTAAGTGGAGTAAATTTACCCGCTTTAATCTCAAACTGACACTGATTAATTTCGCCTAATAAATGAATAAAGCTTGCCCCTAACTCAGTATCAGCTTGGCTTTGTTGTGCCGCTTCATCTAATAACCATTTACTGTCTGGACTGTATGTGATCTGCCCGTCACCTGGCACAAAGTTTAATAATAAACTCATGGGGTGAATAAAGGTTTCTAAGAAGAATCCGCCTGTATCGGCCTGCAGTGCCCAAGGTCGGGTTTCTGGGCCTTCGTAAAACTCGATTTGTACATGGGTAGGCTTGCCTAAACGCTGCTTTAATCTATCTAGTGCGCCTACTGATAAATTCTCATCACTTCCTTGTTTTTTAATATCTAAGTATTTTCTGTGTGCTGTGTTCAAACTTAAAAAATAATTAATAGGTAAAGCTTTTTCTAGCCAATAGTAGCTAAGCAAAAAGCCCTGTTTCATTAATCTACTGTTGGCATCTGTCACATATTCTAGCTCTGCTGATGTGGCAACTATGGGTTTTTCTACCGCAAAAATGATTTCTGCCGAAGCTAATTCTGACATTAACGCTAAATGGGTATCGGGTGGAGAAGCAATAATGGCATAAGACGAGCGTTTTTTTACATAGGCAACTATGCTTTCGAGCACTTTGTTGCGTTCGTTGTCTGGGGTGTTAGCAGAGATTTGGCTATCTCGTACCGAATAATATTGGATGCCTAATTTATCTAATCGTTGGCGAAAATCACTATCAATATAGTCACTGGCAACTGCCAGTTGGTGGGGTTTATATAAGCGTCGTCCACTATCGCCTTGTTCACTGACTAAAGCATCAAGCAGACGGTTTTTAACTAAGTCACCAGCCCCTATAATGGTTATGTTTGGGCGCTGCCACACAGGCAAAGGTGGCAATAAATTAATTACATTGGCAATAATGATTGCGGTGTAGGTAAAGCCTAATACCCCAAGGGTTATACTTAACCACAAGGGAAGGGTGGGCAGGTTGTTTGAAATATTAAATACTGTGGCCACCACATTGCTTAAATCTACCCCTTGGTTGAGGGCGGCAAATAATAAAAACTGGGTGACTAACACTATAGGCAAAGACAAAAAGTATTCGGCTTCGTTAAAAATCGATAAGTGCTTTTCAATAAGCACCCTAAACAGCATGTAATAGAAGGTCCAAAAAATAGACTCTATTAACAAGATTATCATTATCCATTTAGGTAAAAAGCCTAAACCTTTTTCTGCTAAAAATACTTGTGCAGCACTGATAAGCAAGATGCTTAACAGATAAATTTCAGTGTGTAGTGAATGAAAGTCTTTGCGTTCTTTTTTATCGTTTAAATCTGATTCTTGTACCGCTCTAAAAATTGCTTTAACTAGTTGTAAAGGTGAAATAAAGCGTACGTAATAAATCAGTCCATAAAACAAGGTGGCAAATAAACTACGGTTATTGCCCCACATGTAAGATTCGTAACGTGGTGGGGTACTGAGTTTTTTAAGTGAAATACTGGCAAAAAATTTACGAATTTTTTTCAAAAACAATCCCTTACTACAAGTTTTTGCTGGCAAAAAAACAAGCCATACAAGCCTAATTTAGTGATGAAGTTATCACTTCAAACGCAGTGGCAAAGCACCAAGCACATAGATTGCCAGCTTGCTAAGCGCTAGGCAATACCCAATCTGGGCGAGGAAAATGGCAGGTATAGCCGTTAGGTCTATATTCTAAATAGTCTTGGTGTTCGGGTTCTGCCGGCCAAAAATCTCCAGCTGGAGTTACTTCTGTCACTACCTTTCCCGGCCATAAAGCAGAATTATCTACGGCTTTTATGGTCTCTAATGCGGTGTGATGTTGTGACTCTGATAGGTAAAAAATAGCCGATCTATAGGCGCTGCCTTTATCATTACCTTGTTGGTTTAGGGTAGTAGGATCATGAATTTGAAAGAAAAATGCCAAAATATCCCTATAGCTGGTTAGCTTGTTATCAAACAAAATTTCAATGCTTTCAGCGTGATTACCATGATGATAATAAGTGGCATTTTTTAGCTCACCGCCCGTATAACCAACTTGCGTGCTAACAACGCCAGTTTGTTTACGTATCAGGGCCTGCATTCCCCAAAAACATCCGCCTGCTAATAGGGCTTTTTCGATAGCCATGTTATTGCTGCTCTACTTGGTCAATGTAGTCAGCATAACCTTGGGCTTGCATGTCTTTTAAATGAACAAAACGTAAAGATGCAGAATTGATGCAATAGCGCAGCCCACCCTGCTCACTAGGACCATCAGGAAATACATGGCCTAAGTGACTATCGCCATGGGCTGAACGTACTTCAATGCGCTGCATGCCGTGTGAAGTATCGGTGATTTCATTGATATTCAGTGGCTCAATAGGTTTAGTAAAACTAGGCCACCCACAGCCAGAATCATATTTAGCTGAAGAGGCAAATAACGGCTCCCCTGACACTACATCAACATAGATCCCTGGTTGGGAATTATCTAATAACTCTCCAGTACCTGGATATTCAGTCGCGTTTTCTTGAGTTACTCTATATTGCTCAGGTGTTAGCGCGTCTATGGCAGCTTGGGATTTTTTATATTCAGGCATAGGTTCTCTTTTAAAAATGAGCGACTATATGAAGTCATTGATTATAGACTGCATAGTGATTAAACGGCATTAGTAGTTAGCGCCACTACCTAATTGGGTGTTTGGCGGCTTAAAATTTTCACATTAAAAAAAGCAAAAGCTAACGCCATAATGGGATTAAGTAAATTAAAAAAGCAGTATGGAAAATAAGCCAAAGTCCCTACAGCTAAGGTGCCCGCCATAAACACCCCACAGGCATTCCAAGGAATTAATGGAGAGGTGAGCGTACCCGCATCTTCTAAGGTACGAGATAAATTGACATTATCCAGTTGGCGTTTAGCAAACTCTGTTTGCCACATGTGACCAGGCAGGACTAGGGCCATATATTGATCGCCTGTAACGATATTTACCCCTAAACAGGTGGCCATGGTAGAAGCGATTAATGAGCCTGTGGAGCGTACTCCTTTTACCATGATACGCATGAGCATATCTATATAGCCCACTCTCTGAAGAACGCCCGTCATCATCATAGATGCTATTACTAGCCACACCATGCTGACCATTGACGCCATGCCACCACGAGACAATAGGTTATTTACACTCTCGTTATTGGTGTGTATTTGAAAGCCATCAAATAACACCACCCAAAAAGCGCGAATAATGTCGACTAATTGGCCACTGCCAGCAAAAGTTAGCAGTGCCTGAAATTGAAACACCAAAGTAAATATACAAGCTAATAAAGACACGCCCATTATCGCCAGAAAAGCCGGGGTACGTTTGACCGCTAGCCATAAAAGCAACACAACAGGTACAAGGTTTATAGGGGCAATAATAAATTGTTGATCTAGAGTTTGAATAAAGGACTCAATGCCAGTTTGACTGGTAGCGCTAACGCTGTGGCTTAATCCAATAAATAAAAAACCTGCTAGGGCAAGGATAAAACTTGGCACAGAGACCCATGCCATATGCCGTATATGAGAAAATAAGTCTATTCCAACTATAGAAGGGGCTAAGTTAGTGGTTTCAGATAAGGGCGACATTTTGTCGCCAAAGTAAGCACCCGAAATAATCGCCCCCGCGGTTATTTCTGGCGATAGTTCAAAGCCGTAAGCCACGCCTATTAACGCCACGCCTATGGTGGCAGCTGTGGTCCAAGAGCTGCCTATACAAATGGCAACTAATGCACATATTAAACAGGTAAGCGGATAAAAGTAACTGGGGGATAATATATTCAGTCCATAGTACAGCAAGCTGGGCACGGCACCGGATAACATAAAGCTACCTATCAAAGCGCCAATGGATAAAAAGATCAGTATGGGGCTAACAATTTTTGCACTGGATTGAATAATAGCTTGTTCAATGTCTTGCCAACTTAAGCCATTTTTTAGCCCCACTAAAGCACTTAAAAAGCCAATCATTAACATGGCAACTTGAGTGGCGCCAGCCAGCGCATCACTGCCAAAAATACCAATCACTAGGCCCATAAGCGTTAGCAAGATAATACTAATAAGCACGCCATCAAAACGGCTTAAGATAATGGGTTTGGGCTGCTCTTGGTTCGGCTCGATACCTTGCTCCTTATTGCTTAGGCTTTAATTAATTGTCGCGAATAATTTCGCGAGCGGCATTATGCCCTGGCGCACCTGTCACCCCTCCACCAGGATGGGTACCTGCACCACACATATACAAACCTTTAATGGGCGAGCGATAGTTACCGTGGCCTAACAAAGGGCGGGTACTGAACATCTGATCTAGACTCATATTGCCATGCATAATGTCACCTTTAGTCAAACCGAACTTGCGCTCCAAATCAAGGGGACTTAATACCTGACGACCGACAATAGATTGCTTGAAGCCTGGGGCATATTTTTCTACTTGATCAATAATGGCTTCAGCGGCTTGATCGCGGTGGGTATCCCAATCAATATTAGGGTCGAATTGCTGACAAAATAAACTGGCAACATGCTGACCTTCGGGGGCCAAGCTATCGTCTAGAGTTGAAGGGATAAGCATTTCTACAATTGGGGCTTTAGACCAACCAAATTGGCGTGCGTCTCGATAACTTTGATCTAGGTACTCACAGGTGCCGCCAATAATAATGCCCCCTGTAAGGTGGTCTGGGGTAGCACGCTCTTGAGTCAAACAGCTAAACTTAGGCAATTCGCTTAAGGCCACATTCATGCGAAAAGTACCCGAGCCATTTTTGTAATGTTTCATGCGCCGTGCAAAGTCTTCAGGTAGGGTTTCAGTGTCTAGCAATTGGTTGTACAACAAACTAGGATTTAGATTTGAAGCGATAATCTTAGCTTCTAAAATCTCCCCGTTTTCTAATTGCACGCCATATGCGCGCCCTTGTTTAACTAGCACTTTTTGTACTGCGGCATCGGTTTGAATTTCTACCCCTTGAGCTTGGGCTGATTTGGCCATGGCTTGTGTGATAGCGCCCATGCCACCTATTGCATGACCCCACACGCCTTTTTCGCCATTCACTTCACCAAAAGCGTGATGCATTAACACATAGGCCGAACCTGGAGTTTGAGTGTCGGCGTAGTTGCCGACTATGCCATCAAATGCAAAGGCGCCTTTCACATAGTCATTTTCAAAATACAGATCTAAAAAGTCTGAAACACTTTTAGTAAAAATATCTAGCACTATGCGTTCATCTTCTATGGGCAGTTTACGCAAGCGATTGCCAAATTTAGCGGCTTTAAATATGTCTTTAATGCCACCACCCACATTAGGTGGCGTTTCTAATAAAAAGTCGCGGATCAAATCGGCTACCATGCCAGTGTCACGAAAATATCGGTCTAAGGCTTCTGCATCTTTTTGCGAAAAACGCGCTATTTCAGCTTTTAAATTTTCTTCTCCCACTACAAAAGCTAAAAAGTCCTGATTGTCGTGAGGCCATAAGTTATTAACTTTGCGATGAACAATTTTTAGGCCATGATGATGTAAATTTAAATCAGCTATGACCTTAGGATTAAGTAAACTCACAGTATAAGATGCCACTGAATTTCGAAAGCCAGGGTG
The DNA here is from genome assembly GCF_052983255.1 of Paraglaciecola aestuariivivens. NCBI lineage: Bacteria > Pseudomonadati > Pseudomonadota > Gammaproteobacteria > Alteromonadales > Alteromonadaceae > Paraglaciecola > Paraglaciecola aestuariivivens. Next base: position 87,483 of record NZ_JBRKBA010000002.1, read on the forward strand.
GAATTCTTCGGTAACCGCTGCCCCCCCTACAACCGAACGACGCTCTAGTACTTTTACCTTTTTACCTGCTCTTGCGAGGTAGTTAGCACATACTAACCCGTTGTGACCGCCGCCTATTATAATGGCATCTAACATATTCAATCCTAACTGCTTACTGCTTGAAGATTGACAGTATTGAACACCCGTTCAATACTGTCAATCATCTGAGCTAGTGAGGAAGTTTTCGCCAATGCATCAAGATCCTAGTGCTAAAATTCAACAGCTTGTTGCCAAACATAAGCCAGGTTACGCCTTAGCTCGTGACTTCTATCATGATAGTGATTTATATCAGGCCGAACTTAAAAAGTTGTTTTTTAAGCATTGGCTGTATGCTGGGCATGTGTCACAAATCCCTCAGGTTGGTGATTATTTTACTTTTGAGTTAGACAACGAATCTGTGTTGATCACCCGCTCGGCTGAAAATCAAATAAAGGCTTTTTTAAATGTATGTCGGCATAGAGGCTCACGCATATGCCTCAACCGCTCTGGTTCAAAAAAACATTTTGTTTGCCCTTACCATGCTTGGCACTACAAGTTAGACGGTTCGTTAATTGCGGCGCGCAATATGCCTGATGATTTTGAGGTCGGCGAGTTTAATTTACATGAGGTCAATTTAACCCTTATAGGTGGGTTAATTTTTATTAGTTTGGCCGTCAAGCCACTTGGGCTTGATGCCATACATAAAAAGTTAGGGGGGATTTTAGATTTATACGGCTTTGAAACAATGAAATTGGCCCATAAACAAGTTTATCCTATGGCCGCCAATTGGAAATTAGCAGTGGAAAACTATCAAGAATGTTATCACTGCGGGCCTGCCCATCCAGAGTTTGCCAAGCTGCATGCTATGGCAAAATCACCCAGGCACTTCTCGCGAGTCAAACAACAGTATTGGGACAAACACCCAAATGATCCTAAATTTCAGCAACATGACTATTATTTTGCCAAAGCAGCAAGCGGCCAAGAAGGTTTTCAATACGATCATAATCCGTTAAATAACAAGATGTTAACCGGCAGTGTTGACGGTCAGGCTGTGGCGCCATTGTTAGGTAAGCTAAAGCGGTACACAGGCGGGGCGTCTGAATTGATGCTTGGGCCACTCAGTTATTTTTTAATTTACGACGATTACATGGTGGCCTATCAATTTTTACCTTGTTCGGTTAACTCTTGTGTATGTGAGGTGAGTTGGTTTGTTAAAGATAGCGCAGTACAGGGGCGTGATTACCAACTAGAGGCCCTTACCTGGTTATGGGATCAAACCACTGAAGCCGACAAAAGCATCATTATGAACAACAAATTAGGGGTAGATTCGCACTTTTATCAACCCGGCCCTTTGTCACAAATGGAAAGTTTCCAACAAGGCTTTTTAAATTGGTATTTACTGGCTTTGAATTAGCCTAGTTGCCAAGGTGAACCCACTCATTTTTCTCAGCGCGAAACGGCTTCTGCGGCACTAAAGCCAGGTTTGCGCACTTGGCAATGTTACTTGCTGAGTATCCTGTAAATCCTTCATCCATTAAAGTGCCAGTGTTGCTTGAATAAGCTTGATCTGTGTTGAGGTTTAGCTTGGGCGAGTATGAAAAAACACGGGGTTAGATGGCATAGATTAATCTAAAGTTTACTGTACTTTAAGTTGTTCAGTTGTCGGTACTTGCTCTTGTGTTTGTAGGACTACATCAGCTAACACATGGGATTTTAAGTAAGGATGCAAAAAGTCATTCAATAAGATTTCTGAATCTTTTGGTAGATAAGCATTTTTTAATACAAAAAGTTTTCGGTTGGTTAAGTTTAGGTTGGCTAAGTCATCGGCATAGTTTCGATTAAAAAGCGCCAGAAAACTGCCGTCTTTTTGGGCCATTTGAAGGCCTTTTAAAATCCGTTCGGCTAAGGGTATATTGTTCTTAGCTACGTAAAAAAATACCGGTAAAGGATAATAAATAGCCATATGCTTATCAAAGGTTAGCCCCTTATTTACTAGGCTAAAGCGCTCTAACTCAGGTAACACTTCATTTGCCCCTCTAAGTAAGGCATCAACCCTTTTATTGGCTAACATAGCGAATAGATTTTCATATTGAGCAGTGGTATCAACACTGAGTTTTGCATCTTTTAAAATAAAGTTGTCTACCCAGCCTAATCCTTGTCCAAACACTAGATTACGTAATTCATGTAGTTGTTTAAAGTTTGCAAACAAATCTGGATGACTGTCATGAATAAGCGCAATTCTTAAGCCTTGTACGCCCATTAGTAACGGAAATTTAATGGCTAACATGCCATCGTTAAGTTGTTTGGTTGCTGGTGAGCTTATAATGTTTATCAGCTTATTTTGAGAAACAAATACCGGAATTCGACTAGGAGGTAAGTCTACTTGGTAGCGTTCTAACTGGTAATCACCATGAGTGTCTATGGTTTTTTCTAAGGCTAAATACAATAATTCAATAAAGTAGTCCTGCCGAGGATCTAACGCACTTTGCGGTTTAGGATAAACCACATGGAAGTCGCTAATTGTGGTCTTATTCTCGGTAGCACCTGAAAACGCACTGATAAAAAACAAGATACTTACCCAAAACAGATTAGGTAAAGTGTTGATTTTTAGAGACGTGAATGCACTGTTCATATTAAAGCTCGATTAAAATTAAGACCAAAAGCTCGAGCTTTTAAGCTCGAGTAATATTAAGTACAAAAGGTGGAGCTAAACTACTGACAAATGTTAGGTAAAACTTTATTAATGTTGCTTGGAACTTGAGTAAAATTTAAACCACCAGAGCCTATTCTTAATTAGGGAGGGTGGATATTGTACTTTAGTCTTAGTGCAACCATTATTTAATCAGTATAGCCCCAAGGTGCGGGAGGGGGATTGATCGCTTTGGTTAAGTCAAAGTCCACTCTAAATTCACGACCTTCTCGAATAAGACGATAAGTAAAAACCTCTGGATAAATAAAGATCTGCCAAATGTTGCTATTTGATTGGGGAATACCAGTTTGGATAAATAGTTCTTTTGAATATTGGTCGGCAGGGAATGACTGCATATTTGCCCAGCCTGCATCTACAGTATGGCCACCATACATAGTGGATTCGCTATAACTGCCATCGGCATGCCTATGATCGTGTTTAAGGGACAAGCCTGAACCTGTTTTAGTGATGATCCAGGTACGCGATGCATCACTACCAACAAAAAAAGGGATCTGTAATTGTTCATCTGTACAGCGTCTAACATGCATAGTCAGGACTTGCTCAGACATATTGCTCGGGCCCTGGTTGTCTACCGAGACTTTGCCATTAAAAGCTTGGCCACATAAGGCTTTAAGTTGGGCGAAAAAAGCATCATGACTAGCGATTGAAACTAGCGGGGCGGGTAAAACAGTGTTGGTTTTCTGTGCTTGAGTCGCACCCATAAAGCCTAGGGCTAATATCGCCAAGCTGAGCCTAATTTGCATGTGTTGTGTCCTTGTTTATTTATTAGTGTAGGGGCAAAGGCAAGGTTAACAAATAGGTCTTGCCCTGTTTGGTAAACCGCTCGCCAACTAAGTATTGCTTGAAAGTAAATAGCTTAGCTTTCGAGGATCATCTGAAATCCGCCATATATTAAACGTTTTCCATCAAATGGCATGGGGTTATTGTCTGGATGCATACGCTCATCTTGCATTAGTTTTTCCATACCCGCATTTCTTACTTCTTTTGATGGCCATACCACCCATGAAAATACAATAGTTTCGTCTGCTTCACATAATACTGCTTTAGGAAAAGATGTGACGCTGCCTTCGGGAACATCATCGCCCCAACATTCAACTAGCTTTTTGGCGCCGTATTCTTTAAAGCATTCGGCAGCCAATTTGGCATGCTCTAGGTAGGCTTGTTTATTTTTATTTGGAACTGCTGCTACAAATCCATCGATGTAATCCATGAGGGGATCCTTGTGGTTATTAAGCTAATTATCAATAGGTGATAGGCGCTGATAACTTTGACTCTAGAGTGAGTCTTGTTAAAAATCAAATACTTGATTAGTTTTACAAGTGGAGCTGGTGTTGTAAAAAATATGTTTGAGTTTGCTGGGATTTGTCGCTATCTTGAATCTTCACAAAATTTTAACAAGTTATGTGTGCCAAGCAAATTGCTTACCCCACTGTTAAAAACCACGTAGTCTAGGTTTTAGAGATGTTCTCCTGTCTTTTCAATCCATTGACTTCCAACCGTTTTACTTTGTGGGCTCTAATAAAAAATATAAAAATAGGAAAGCACAATGAAATTAACCTTGAAAAAAATGTACCTTCCATTAGCTATTGCTCTTGCATCTGTGCCTGTTGCGTCTAATGCCGCTAATGAACATGCTTACGAAAATGCCAACCCAAATGCAAAGTTTTTGCGTTGTGGTACCGAACATCCTTCGGCTAGACAGGCAGAATTAAGAGAGCAACATTTTAAAAATATGCGTGGTAAGCCAGGAAGCGGTGGAGGAAGCAGTTATGAGCCACGTGCCAATGGTTCGGTAACTATTGATGTTTATATGCACGTCATCACAGACACAAACAACAATGGGGCATTAACTGCAGGTGAAATTAACGCTCAAATGGCTGTACTAAACGATGCCTATAGTAATACTCCGTTTAGATTTAATTTAGTTTCAACTAACTATGTTGCTAATAATGCTTGGTATACAGTAGGTTATGGCAGTGCTGAAGAAGCAGAAATGAAAGCTGCGCTTAGGCAAGGTGATGCCTCAGACTTGAATTTTTATGCGGCTAACGTAGGTGACGGCTTGTTAGGTTGGGCGACTTTTCCAAGTAGCTACGCCTCTAATCCGATGGATGACGGGGTAATTGTATTAAATTCATCTTTTCCAGGTGGAAGCGCTGCTCCCTATAATGAGGGGGATACAGGTACTCACGAAGTGGGGCATTGGTTAGGCTTGTATCATACATTCCAAGGTGGTTGTAAAGGTGATGGTGACTTTGTTGCTGATACCCCAGCTGAAAAGAGTGCGGCTTACGGTTGTCCGGTAGGGCGTGATAGCTGTGCTAAAGGTAAAGGCTCTGAGGGTGTTGATCCTATCTTTAACTTTATGGATTACACAGACGATTCATGTATGAATGAGTTTACCCCAGGTCAATCTAATCGTGCAGATGAGCTAAGCTTTACCTTTAGAAACCTATAAGGTTAGCAACCCAAAGGAGTGCTTTAGCACTCCTTTTTTTGTGGAATAAAACATGTTCAAATTTTGTCTAACATGCTGTGTTGTTTGGCTTTTTTTAGCCACCCAAGCGGCTAAGGCTGAGCGCTTATTGGTGCCAGATTATGTCAGTTGCGAAAGAAACCATTTAACCTCTTGGGTAGGATTTGTAAGTAAGTTTAAGCTTACTGAAAATAAATTAGAAATTAGCATAGCTACCAACGAACAAACCTTAGAGCAATTAACGCTCGAATTTAGCTCAGAAGCTGAGTTGTTAACGCATTTTTATCTAAATGGAGAAAAGTTCAGTCCCTCAGATTGGCAAAGTATTACAACCTCAGACAAGCAACTCATTGCTAAAACAAGGGCTGTAGTATGGATATGTTTAGATGATTCCAAGCCGCCTGTTATTAATTGGCGTAGCTCTTCACAAGATTAAAATAACCCTATCGTGTTCGGCTGCAGCGCTTAGAACAATACTTTACCTCTGCCCAGCAGTTTTGCCATTTTTTGCGCCAGTTAAATGGTCGTTCACATACTGGACAGACTTTGCTGGGTAACTCAGACTTTTTCATTGTTTTCTAAGGCCTCAAAAAATCCTTGGCTATCGTTGCTTATGCTCTGCCTTTTGTCGTCGTTCATACTATTTAAGGTGCGGTAGGGCATACTCAACCTAGGATTGCTGCCGAGCTTTTCTAGATTGCGAGCTAGAAAATCCCAATACAAATAGTTAAATGGGCAAGCATTTGGGCCATTTTTTTGTTTAACTTTGTATGCGCAGTGTTGGCAGTAATTCGACATTTTATTAATGTAGCTACCACTAGCTGCATAAGGCTTGCTGGCCATCACCCCGCCATCTGCAAATAAAATCATGCCACTGACATTAGGCAATTCAACCCATTCGTAGGCATCTGCGTATACTAACAAAAACCATTCGTTCACTTCATCGGGATGCAAACCGCTGAGTAAGGCAAAGTTACCTATTATCATTAAACGTTGAATATGATGGGCATAAGCGTTATCGCTGGTTTCTTTAATACACTGCTTTAGGCAATTCATCTTGGTTTGATAGTCCCAAAAAAACTGCGGTAGCGAGCGCTGTGCATCTAAGTAATTATCTTTGGCGTAGTTGGGCATTTTTAGCCAGTACAAACCGCGTACGTATTCGCGCCATCCTAATACTTGGCGAATAAAGCCTTCTACTGCATTAAGTGGTGCATGACCATTTCGATAGGCGTTTTCGACTTTTTCAATTACTTCTTTAGGGGTTAATAAACCGCAGTTTAAATAAAAGCTGATGTGCGAGTGGTACATCCAAGGCTCGCCTTGCTTCATGGCATCTTGATAATCACCAAAGTTTGTTAAGCGTTGCTTAACAAACTCGTCTAGCACGCTAAGCGCTTGCTGGCGGGTCACTGCAAAGTGAAAGTTATCTAGCTTGCCAAAGTGTTGGTCAAACTCTTTTTCAACCAAGGCTAATACTTGTTGGGTGATGTTATCGGGCTTAAAGGTACAAGGCTTGGGTGGCGACAGATCTTTAGGTAAAGCTTTACGGTTAGCACTGTCGTAATTCCATTTATTGCCTACTGGTTGATCACCGTCCATTAAGCAATGCCAGCGTTTGCGCATGTCGCGATAAAAATACTCCATACGTAATTGTTTACGATCTTGGGCCCAATTGGCAAAGTCATCTAGGCTTGCCAAAAAGCGTGTATCGTCAAGAATTTCAACCGGTATATCGAGCTTGTCTTGCCAGCTTTGCATGTCTTTTAACACCCGAAATTCACCTGGGTGGGTCAGCACTATTTTGTTGATGTTTTGGTTTTTACATAGCCGCTCTACCTCAGCAAACAGACTGCCCAGATTGTTTTTATCATCGTATTGAGTGTAGGCCAGTTGATAGTTTTGTTGGCGCAGCGATTCAGCAAAATGGCGCATAGCCGAAAACAACAAGGCAATTTTCTTTTTGTGGTGCTTAACATAACTGGCTTCGCTTTTTACTTCAGCCATTAACAGCCAGTCACTTTCTTTGTCACAGCCTTGCAGGCTGGGTAAAGACTCGCTGAGTTGGTCTGCTAAAATTAGGCGTAATGTGGCCATGTTTAGCTATCCGGCTGATTGGCTATTTTAGAGTCAGCCAATGTATCTAAAGCCCGTTGTCTGGAGGCCTTTAGATCCACTATGGGCTTGGGATAGGTTTCGCCTAAAGTAATGCCGGCCTTGTTAAGTACGTCTTGGGGGGCATCCCACGGGTTATGAATGTATTTACTGGGTAATTTGTCTAACTCGGGGCAAAATTGTTTAACATAGTCGCCTTGCTCGTCGAAACGTTGTCCTTGGGTAACTGGATTAAAAATGCGGAAATAGGGAGAGGCATCGGCGCCAGTACCTGCCACCCATTGCCAACTGGCACTGTTGGCCGCTAAATCGGCATCCACTAAACAATCCCAAAACCAACGCTCGCCCTGGCGCCAATCAATAAGCAAATTTTTAACTAAAAAGGAGCCCACTATCATGCGCACTCTGTTGTGCATGGTGCCGGTTTGCCAAAGCTGACGCATCCCAGCATCAACCATGGGAATACCTGTTTGACCCCGTTGCCACGCTTTTAAGGCTGGCTCGTCTGTGCGCCAGTTAAAATGCTCAAACTTAGGGCTGAAGTTTTTTTGCGGAATATCCGGAAAGTGATACAACAAATAATAAGAAAATTCGCGCCAGCCTAACTCACTTAAATAACAATCTAGGCCAACATTTTCGGTATTGCCATTTAAGGCGTTAATGGCCGCATACCAAATTTGATTGGGTGAAATCTCTCCAAAATGCAGATGCGGCGAGAGTTCTGAGGTCGCTCTTAGCTCAGGAAAGTCGCGTTTGTTTTTGTATTCTTTGGCGCCGTTGGGTAAAAACTCACTGAGCCTGTCGGCAGCGCCTTCTTCACCGGGCTGCCAATATTTTTGGATACCTTGGTACCAATTTATTTGCGGCATTAATTGCAAGGCATCAATGCCTGAATCGAGTGACTCTTGATACACAATATTTAGCGATTTAGGGGCTGCGATTGGCATGCGTGGGTCGGGCTTAGACAAACAGCCGCGGCGATAATAAGGGGTATAGACTTTGTATGGAGTGTCATCTTTTTTTAATACCTGCCAAGGCTCCCACAATAAATGACTATTAAAACTTTGTACTTCAACATCCAGCGCTTTTAGTTGTTGTTTAAGCTGCTTGTCTCGCTGTATTTGCCAAGGCTCGTAGCAGCGATTCCAGACGATTTTTTTAATCTTATGAAGCTTAACTATTTCTAGCAGTATTTTGCTGGCATCGCCTTTTTGGCAGTGTAATTTGTTATCTAAACTGGCATTTAACGAAGTGAGCGATTGATGTAACCACCACTGGCTTACGGCACCCGGGGTAAATTCAGCCGGGCTGGCCGTATCAAATATGTATAGGGGTAAAACTGCCCCTTGTTCACTGGCAAAGGATAAAGCTGGATTATCGCGTAAACGTAAGTCTTGGCGAAACCACATTAGTGTAGGACTAGAAATGAGAAACACTCCATTTATATTAGTTTTTTAATTATTACTTAACTCGAAGCAATCTGGATCCATACTAATTTATTTTTATGCCCTTTTTCTTGTACATAACAGTGATAATATGCAACTAATCTAGTGGGTTTCTAGCTTAAGGGCAGGCTTTGAGTAAACAAGTGGTAATTGCTGGGGCAGGGATTGGTGGCTTATGTGCTGCCCTAGCTTTGGCTAAAAAAGGCTTTGGCGTTAGTGTATATGAGCAAAGTGACGTGCTAGCAGAAGTTGGCGCAGGTCTACAATTAAGTCCTAATGCCATGTGTGTGTTAAAGGCGTTAGGCATAGAAGCAGACCTTCAAGCTCTAGCCTTTGCCCCCCAAGCTGCTGTTATGCGGCATTATAAAAGCGGGCAGGGGTATTTTTCTGTTCCGTTAAATCATGCCAAAAACCCTTACACTAAGCCATACCTACATATTCATCGCGCTGATTTACAAGAGGTTTTACATCTAGCTTGTCAGAAAGTGGGGGTAGATTTGCAGTTAGGTTGCGCAGTTAAAGGTTATACCCAAAACTCAAACCAAGTGCAGGTGTTACTGGCAAATCAACAGTCAATAAAGGCTGATGTTTTGATTGGCGCTGATGGCATTAAATCTCATATTCAAGCCAGTATGTTAGGGCCTAGCCCAGCAACATTTACTGGGCAAGTGGCATGGCGTGGCACTATACAAGCTAACCTTCTACCTAAAGCTTTAGTACAGCCCAATGCCAATTTATGGGTAGGGCCAGGGCAACACTTTGTGAGTTATTATATTAGAGGCGGAAAACAAATTAACTTTGTTGCTGTGCAAGAGCGAGCCGATTGGCAACAAGAGTCATGGCAGCAAGTTGGCGATATTCAAGCGCTGCGTCAGGCCTTCAACGGTTGGCATCCTGAGGTAACTGAATTACTGGCTGCCACTCAAACTAGCTATTTGTGGGCATTATTTGATCGCGCCCCACTTACCCAATGGATTGATAATAAAGTTGCATTGTTAGGGGATGCTTGTCACCCCATGTTGCCATTTTTAGCCCAAGGCGCGGCCATGGCAATAGAAGATAGTTATGTGTTGGCTCATTGTTTAGCCAGCGAGCCCAATACACAAAGGGCATTAAGCCAATATCAAGCTGTGCGCATTAAACGCACTAGCGACATTCAACAAAAGGCCAGTAAAAACGCGCATCTATATCATATGAGCCAGCCGTTAGATAAATTAAAATTAACTATTTTGGCAGGCCTAAACAAAATCGGCTTGAGCAATAAGCTAGCCGCTCGGCAGCTGCATTCTATCTATAGTTATAATGTGGTGGATAAATTAAACCAAAGCTAATTGTTAAAACTCAAAACTCAAAACTCAAAACTCAAAACTCAAAACTCAAAACTTAAGCATGAAAGGTTTCTTTTTCGGGTAAATACTTTGCCAGTAAGTTTTCTAAAGCAGCTAGCTTTAAAGGTTTGACAATATAATCATCCATACCAGCTTCTTTGGCTTTTAAATAGTCTTGTTTCATAGCATTGGCAGACAACCCACAAATGGTGAGCTTGTCGTAGCCTTTCTCACGTAACATTTTTGTTGCTTCGTAGCCGTCCATTTCTGGCATTTGAATATCCATTAAGATTAAATCGTATTGCGGAGAATTGATGATTTTTGTGACCGCCTGATGCCCATCTTCGGCAATATCGTATGTTACCCCTAAGGTTTTTAACATTTCGCCAGCAACAGCTTGGTTGATGTTGTTATCTTCAACTAATAACAAATGACCAATAAATTCTTTTGGTTTGATATTATGCAAAGAAGTAGGGTGGTCCGGCTCTTTCACATATTTGGCTAAAAATAAGTCTTTGACCAAGATTGAAACTTGTCTTGGCGTAAAAGGGTGGCTTAAGCATTTTGCCGGCCATCTATTGGTTAGTTGTTTAGGTAAACTGCTTGGTTGTGTGTTAGTAATAAAAGCTACGTTCATAGCAGAGGTCATCAGTTGATTAATAGCTGATTGATAGGTTTTACATTCGTTTAGATCTTCAATGTCTAAAATCACCGCATCTGTGTCTTTAATATTTTTGATGCTGTTATTTAATTGCGACAAAGGCAAATGATGATAACTAATATCTAACTTTTCAATATAATCGGTATTTAGTAATCCCATTCGACCTATACTGAAATAGTATAATTCAGACTGAATGGCCGGTACTGGGGATAATACTTCAGTATATTCAGCAGGATAGCCTAAAATAAGCTCCACTTTAAAGGTACTACCTTTATTCACTTCGGATTCTACCGATACCTTGCCACCCATTAATTCCACTAATTGGGTCACAATGGATAGGCCCAAGCCTGTGCCACCAAAAGTGCGGCTGGTGGAGCCATCTGCTTGAGTAAAAGATTCAAATATTTGAGTAACTTGCTTGGCACTCATGCCTATGCCGGTATCTTTTACTTCAATTTTTAGGCAAATATTGTTTTCGTCTTGTTGGGGGACAAAGTCGATATTAATAGTGACTTCGCCATTGCGAGTAAACTTAACCGCATTACTACATAAATTAAGCAAAATTTGCCCGATCCTTAAAGGGTCACCAAATAATTTTGCGGGTAAATTAGGGTTGCAATCAAAACGTACATTTAAGTTTTTTTCTTGTGCCCTATTGGCCACATTCGCGAGTATATTGCTAAATAAAGACTCCACTGAAAATTCGATATTCTCAATATCTAATTTACCCGCTTCTATCTTAGAAAAATCTAAAATATCGTTGATTAGGCTCATGAGAATTTTGCCTGAATAGGCCGCTTTATTGAGTTGATCTCTTTGTGATTCAGTTAGATCTGTACGTAACACTATTTCTAACATGCCTATGATACCGTTCATTGGCGTACGGATCTCATGGCTCATATTGGCTAAAAAGATACTTTTTGATGCAGTCGCTTGTTCGACTTCTTTATTAGAAGCAATTAATTGCTGGTTTAAGGCTTCTTGCTTGGCATTAAGTTGCTGTGACTGATCTAACAAGGCCGTAGTTTGTTTGTTTTTTTCATGGAATACGTCAGCCGCTTTGGCTAATTGGCCTATTTCGTCTTGGCGAGTAAGACCTGGGATTGTTTCCACACTTTTGCCTTTGGCTAAAAGTTGGAATACATGAGTAATAGTATTGATGGGTACCATAATGCGGTAAATTAAAAAGAAGGCCGTGGCCGCAGCGATAATAATGCCAATTAACGAAAATATATCGCTACTCATGCGAGCTTTATCTACAGTGAGTTTGATGTCGCTGCTGGTATTAGTAAATTGCTCGGTCACTAAGCGGTTTAATTCTCTGGCTAAAAATAAAAACTCGTTGGCTGAGCCTGCCATTACCACATTAACCAAAAACAAATAACCGCGCGTTACTTGGGTTAATTGCAAAAAGTCTTGTTCTACCTTGTTGAGTTTATCTATAACCAACTGTAGATCTTGATTCCAACTTAATTGTTCGCTGATACGGGTTTTAACGTCTAATAACTGTTGTTGAAATTGTCCGATTATTTGCTGGTCGGGAATTTGTAAATACTGCAGTAATAAGTTTTGCGCGCGAGCAATATGGTATTTGGCATATTCAAAGGTATATTGCACGGATTCGGGAGCACTATTGTCGGCAATGATTTCGTCAAATAAGGTTTCTAGCTCTACCAATAGACTTGAATTATATAAAGATTGCCTTTTGGTGCGACCGGCAATCACACTGGCAAAACTTTCCTCGTAATTTTTTAGGTGTGAATGCATGCGTGTAATGTAATCTAAATACACTTCGCTGTTTTCTTCATTAGAGGTAAGTTGTTCTAATTCTTTTAAGCTATTTTGGCTTTCTTCCATTAACAGATTAAAGCGGGTGATGGCGGCTTCGCTAGCCGAATCTTTGTAAATTAAAACATTGCGTTGCAGATCGATCACGTCTCTTTCTAGCTCACGTACTAAGCTAGTTTTGACCACAGCTTGTTGGGTAATATCTAAACTATTAACAAAAACAGATTGAATGCTTCTAGACAAAAATACTTGGGATAACAGCAAAATCACCAGTATTGCCAACACCAACATTATTTGGGTTTTTATTGTCCTAAACACTGCATCAGCTTCCTTCTACGAACTAATAAATTCATACCACTTTTGTAAACTATAATCGTATGTTGGCATGGCCGTATTCCATACTGCCACGTTGCTAAACCTTTGGGTATAACTTCCGCCTCGACGCATCTCGCCTTTTTGTACCGACACTTTGCCATCTGGCCCTTTCATTGGATGTTTTGCTTGTTTGCCTGCATACCAATAGTCCCATTCTGCTTCACTTAAAAATGAACGCGACCTTTGAGGATTAGAAATATAATAGCCCTGTCTGGCAATAAAAGCACCCGGCCAACCAGAAAGCCACCAATTCATATAGTCATACGCGGCATCTTTGCTGCTTCCTTGAGTGGCAGAAGACAAGCACATTACCCCATGCCAGCCTCTAAACCCTTCTTTAGGTGCAGCAAAAGTAACAGGAATACCTTGTCCATTTAAGGCTGATACAGCCGGAGAGAACATGCTTTGGATAGCTACGCGACCAGTACGCATAAAATCTACCGATTCTGGGACTGAATTCCAAAATCCACTAAAATGATTCTGTCGTTTTAGATCAATTAAAATAACAAAAAGGGCGTCTAAATCTGCTTTGGTTAAATTACCGATATTTTCAAATTTGACCAAACCACGTGCTTGGGCAGCTAGGGCTAAATCAAATATGCCTATAGTAGGGGCATTCACTATAGCAACTTTGCCACTGTGCTTAGGATCTAACAACCAGCCCCAACTTTCGGTGGTGTAGGCTTCTCCCTTAGGGATGATGTTAGTGTTGTATCCAAAAGAGTCGACATTATGCACATAAGGTAAAAAACTCATGTGCTCTGTGTGCTCTGCACCTAATGAGCCATCTGCTTGGATGTGTAAAATTTTATAAGGGGCGTCGCCAGCTCCTACATTGGCTTGCTCACTGACCTTACCCGTTTTGCACAGAGGATTAACTTCATCCCAATAGCTAATCCGTTTTTTATCTATTGGTTGAATGGCACCACTGGCCCAAAGCGGCCTAATACTATTTGACCACTGTTCATATAGGTCAAATGATTGAGGGTTCATTGTGGCTTTTTGCAGTACCGCTGCACTGCCTCTTGGCTCAAAAATAAGTTCAATATTAAGATCTTCCATGGCCTTCTGGCGCAAGGTTTCTTGTAAGGTAACATGTGTGCCTAACACCCGCAGTTGAGTGGTTTTACGGGCAAAAACATAAGGTGCTTGAGAAATGGCAGTGGCACCGACTATGACTTTACTAATAGATTTTAACGCGTCTCTACGTGTGACGGTTTTGTTTAGTAGAGTTGAATTGGCAATTTTGGGCATGTTTGTTTGAACTTGATATAGATTAAATTATAACCACAATAAGCCAAGTTTGCCGATTTCGCAATTCGCCTAAAGTCTAAGAAACTGAAATTATTATTTGCTAGCCCAACCAAGGTGGCAGTTTAACTCCTTGATTAGGCTAATGCTTTTTTAGTCTGCGTAAAATTTATGTTGGAATTTTAAGGTTTTAGTTACAGCGCCATCACTAATATCAACCTGAATACGATATTGCTCGCGATCACTAAAAGGTAAAGTGGCTAAATAATAAATTGATTGGCCTTCTTGTACTTGTTTAAAACTTAACTTTTTTACTACCCCTAGCAGGTTTTTGGCTTCGCCGGTAAGCACCACAGATTGCGCCGATTTATCTTGCCTATCTAATACAGAAATATTAATTAAACCGTTAAATTTGCTGCGCACTATGCCGTATTGTTTGGCAACACTAGGGGTTAAAAAGGTACTGTTAAGGGCAATGTAATGTACATCCCAATTAGCTAATACTTGTTTTTGTTCAGCTTGCGCTGGGTTTGTTAATAGTATGCTTAACCCAGCTATTAGCCAGGCGTAATACACAGTTTTTAAGTTAAAAAAGGCCAAACAAATCCCCTAATAGTTTTTGTAAAAACAATAATAATACTATGACCACCATCACAGATAAGTCGAGTCCACCTAAATCAGGCATTCTTCTGCGAATAGGCGCAAGCATAGGCTCGGTTAATTGAGCTAACACTAGCTCCATAGGATTTCTGCCCTGACTTATCCAGCTCATAATGGCGCGTAAAATCAACACATACATCATAAGAGTAAGGGCTTCTTTGAGCACAATAAAAAACGCCACAACCAAGAGCGACAAAAAGTTAAAATTCACCCCGCCTAACAGCAGGTTTAAGGTGATGATTTTTAACCCTGCCACTAGTATGGCCAATACTAATGTTGCGGTATCTAGTCTTCCTAAAGAAGGTAGAATTCTGCGTAAGGGTGCCACTAATGGATGGGTTGCCTTAACCACAAATTGACTAAATGGATTGTAAAAATCGGCTCTGGCAAATTGCAGCCATAAACGTAATAACACCACCATCAGGTACATGTTGAAGACAAAATCAATTAAAAACTGCACTGAACTCATAAAATTGTTTTCCTAATCTGACTAAAACTGCTCAGCCATTTGTTCGGCTCGCGTTATGGCTGCTTGCATGGCGGTAGATACCATTTTTTCTAACCCCTGCTCCTGAAAAGACTCAATTGCCTTGGCTGTAGTGCCGCCTTTGGAGGTAACTTGGGTGCGAAGCTCACTTAATTCAAGCTCAGGATTTTGGCAAACCATTTCTGCTGCCCCTAACATGGCTTGCTGAACCAGTTTTCTCGCGGTGGCTGCATCAAACCCTTGTTTTATACTTTCATTTTGCATGGCTTCCAGAAACAAAAAGAAATAAGCCGGGCTACTGCCAGCTGCTGCAATCACAGCATTTAACATAGACTCTTGTTCGACCCAGGCAATTTCACCTACTTGTTTCATTAGCGCTGATGCAAAATCTTTATCCGTGCCGCTCACAGAGACATCTGCATATAAGCCAGTCATACCTAATGCCAATGCACTTGGGGTATTGGGCATAGTTCGTATTACTGCATGTTCGCCACCCAACATTTGTTTTAATCTGTTGGTATTAATGCCCGCAGCGATAGACACAAAAACTTTACCTTCTAGCTTACAATTTGCATTTAATGCGCCACAAACTTGTTCCATTAACTGAGGTTTAACCGCTAAAACGACTACTTCTGCAGTCTCAACGGCTTGATTGTTGTCTTGAGTGATATTGATAGAAAACTCTGCATGAAGTGCATCTAGTTTGCCCACTGAGGGATTACTGGCAGTAATAAAATTCGCTGGATAGCCATTTTTTATGAGTCCGCTAATGATGCTTCTGGTCATGTTGCCCGCGCCAATGAAGGCGATTTTTCTATGTTGCATAGTTTTCCTATTCTGTTGATTGATTGCGTCGACCGAAAATAGCAGTGCCAACTCTTACCATAGTGCTGCCACACTGAATGGCTGTGGTAAGGTCGCCTGACATACCCATGGATAATGTATCGACTGAGGGGTAATGTTGTCTAAGGTTATCAAATAAAACCGACATATGCATAAAGCTTGCGCTTAATTGTGCTGGGCTTTGATTGGCTTTAGGGATAGTCATAAGGCCCCTTAATCGCAAGTTGGGTAAGGCATCTATGCTGCTTGCCAACTCCATTAGCTCGGCACTTTTTACCCCAGATTTATTTTCATCATCGTTAATATTTACCTGAATACACACGTTTAATCCTGTGTGTGGGCTACATTGGTCGTTCAAACGTTTGGCAATTTTGAATCTATCAATGCTTTGTACCCAAGTGAAATGTTCGGCAACTAAACGGGTTTTATTTGACTGTAAAGGACCAATAAAATGCCATTCAATATCACTAAGGTGGGCAAGGGCTTGGATCTTTTCTACACCTTCTTGTACATAATTTTCACCAAATAATCGTTGTCCTGAGTTATACGCAAGCACAATTTCAGATACCGGTTTGGTTTTACTTACGGCTAGCAATTTAACTGAATTTGTTGGACGATGGGCATCCAAAGTAGATTGCTTCAGGGTTTTTTGTACGCTTTTGAGTCGTTCTGCTATTGTTTCCATATTGCAACATGATATACGGAGAATATTGCTTGGATATTACCGAACTTTTAGCCTTTAGTGTTAAAAATAAAGCCTCTGATTTACACCTTTCTGCCGGATTGCCGCCAATTATTCGCGTTGATGGCGAAATGCGTAAGCTTAATGTGCCGCCCCTAGAGCATAAAGAAGTGCATGGTTTGATATTTGAAATCATGAACGATAAACAGCGTAAAGAATACGAAGAAAATTTAGAAACCGATTTTTCTTTCGAAGTAAAAGATTTGTCGCGCTTTAGGGTCAATGCCTTTGTACAAAACCGTGGAGCCGCTGCAGTATTAAGAACCATCCCTAGCGAAATCTTAAGTTTAGATGATTTAGGTGCGCCGCAAATTTTTAAAGAAATTATCAATCAGCCAACTGGCATAGTGCTAGTTACTGGGGCCACAGGTTCGGGTAAAAGTACCACTCTGGCTGCCATGATCGATCATATTAATAGTACTAAGCGCGAGCATATTTTAACCATTGAAGACCCCATTGAATTTGTGCACGAAAATAAACTTTGTGTGCTGAATCAGCGTGAAGTGCATCGCGATACCCATAGCTTTAACAATGCACTACGCAGTGCGTTGCGGGAAGATCCAGATATTATCTTAGTGGGTGAGTTACGTGATTTAGAAACCATAAGATTAGCGATTTCTGCAGCTGAAACAGGTCACTTAGTGTTTGGTACGCTGCATACCAATTCAGCGCCAAAAACCATAGATAGATTAATAGATGTGTTTCCAGCGGCAGAAAAATCTATGATCCGCTCAATGTTGTCTGAATCCTTACGTGCGGTTATTTCACAAACTTTGTTGAAAAAAGTAGGGGGAGGACGCGTAGCAGCCCATGAAATTATGTTGGGCATTCCAGCTATTCGTAACCTAATTCGCGAAGATAAAGTGCCACAAATGTATTCGGTGATCCAAACGGGTCAAGCCCATGGCATGCAAACTATGGATCAATGTTTACAAAGACTAGTTGGCCAAGGCTTAATTACCGCGCAAGATGCGGCGGCTAAGTCTATGGACAAAAAACAAACTTCAAGTTTCTAGGAAAGCATTATGGAACTCACGCCTTATTTAGAACAAATGCAAGACTTAGGCGCTTCAGATTTATTTGTCACTGTGGGCTTTCCTGTTAGTGCCAAAGTCAATGGCCAAATGACGCCAATTGGTGGCAGTCCTTTAGATGAAGAAGACGCCTTGGCGCTAGTGCACGACGCCATGACAGAAAAGCAAAAGCAGGAGTTTGAGCAGACCAAAGAGTGTAACTTTGCCATAGCTCGAGAGGATATAGGACGTTTTCGATGCAGTGCGTTTTGGCAACGGGATATGGCAGGTATGGTTGTCAGGCGCATAGTGACACAAATTCCGCAAGTGGCAGATTTAGGTCTGCCAGAGGTGTTAAAAGACGTCATTATGTCTAAGCGGGGCTTGTTGTTATTTGTTGGTGCCACAGGTACAGGTAAGTCGACTTCGTTAGCAGCGCTAATGGGGCACAGAAACCAAAATTCAAAAGGGCATATTCTAACCATAGAAGATCCCATTGAATTTGTGCATGAGCACGGTAATTGTGTGGTAACTCAGCGCGAAGTTGGCATCGACACCCAATCTTTTGACGATGCCCTAAAAAGCTCATTACGTCAGGCTCCAGATGTCATCTTGATTGGTGAAATTCGCTCTATGGAAACCATGGAATATGCCATGTCTTTTGCCGATACTGGGCATTTATGTGTGGCCACCTTGCATGCCAATAATGCTAACCAAGCAATAGAACGAATTATGCATTTGGCCCCACCTGAACAGCATGAAAAGTTACGTTTTGACCTAAGCCTAAATATGCGCGCAATAGTGGCGCAACAATTAGTGCCAACCCCAGATGGCAAGGGCCGAGTGGCGGCCATTGAAATCTTGTTGAATTCTCCGCTGGTGACCGACCTAATCCAAAGGAACGAAATCGGGGGGCTTAAAGAAGCCATGCGTAAAGGCAAAGAAATGGGCATGCAAAGTTTTGATATGGCTTTGTATGATCTATACCGAGCCGGACGCATAACCCTAGAACACGCCATTCATCATGCCGATTCGCCTAATGATTTACGTTTAATGATTAAACTAGACTCTGACGAAGGCAATCAGCTTGGCTCATTGTCGAACGTGTCTATTGATATGGATTAAGTCACACAAAATAAGGATGCCCTTTGCTTAAAGTGTATAGCCATAATAGTCGTTTTATGGTGTTTCAGGTTAAACAACTGCTTGACGACAAAGGGATCCCATGTTTTGTTAAAAACGAATTTGCCATAGGCGCCATGGGTGAATTATCTCCTATGGATGTGTTACCCGAAGTATGGATTAACGACCCCGAATGGTTGCCCCAAGCACAGGCTTGTGTTCAAGCCTTTAG
The DNA here is from genome assembly GCF_052983255.1 of Paraglaciecola aestuariivivens. Lineage (NCBI taxonomy): Bacteria > Pseudomonadati > Pseudomonadota > Gammaproteobacteria > Alteromonadales > Alteromonadaceae > Paraglaciecola > Paraglaciecola aestuariivivens. Next base: position 106,749 of record NZ_JBRKBA010000002.1, read on the forward strand.
TGTTCAACAAGGTAGTAATAGCACTTGGTTGTGTAGCCAATGCCAAGAGCAAAATGCCGGAAACTTTGAGTTATGTTGGCAGTGTGGCCACGACAGTATTGAGTAAAAAATTATAATGAGTTGTTATGTCTATTGATCCAGCTGCCGAAGAGGTGATGGATAGCTTTATCGAAACTTTATGGTTAGAAAAAGGCTTAAGTGAAAATACCCAAAATGCCTACCGAACCGATCTGAGTAAATTTGCCTTATATTTAGCCAAACATGCTGCGCCTCACACTCTCATTAATTTTTCTCAAGCTAGCTTAAAACACTATTTAGAACAGCGCCTTGAGCTTGGTTTTTCGGGGCGCAGTACCTCTAGGCTGTTGAGTAGTTTACGCAGTTTTTGCCAATATTTAATACGTGAAAAAATGCGAGAAGATGATCCTATAGGTCAGCTTAAAAACCCTAAATTACCCAAAGCCTTGCCCAAAACCTTAAGTGAATCTCAAGTGGACGATCTGTTAAACGCGCCTAATTTAGAAGATCCCATTCAATTGCGCGACAAAGCTATGTTAGAAGTTTTGTATGCCACGGGTTTGCGGGTGACTGAGTTGGTGAGTCTAAGGATGGATCAGCTAAGTATTCAACAAGGCTTAGTTAGAATTATTGGCAAAGGCAATAAAGAACGCTTAGTACCCTTAGGTGAAGAAGCCTTAGATTGGATAACTGAATTTTTAAAAAAAGGCCGTTCAGTTTTATTAAAAAATGAAAGCGACATAGTCTTTCCAAGTAAAAGAGGGGTAGCTATGACAAGGCAAACCTTTTGGCACAGGATCAAAATTTATAGTCAGCTGGCAAATATTCAATCAGATTTATCCCCTCATACTTTGCGCCACGCTTTTGCCACCCATTTATTAAATCACGGAGCTGACTTGCGGGTGGTGCAAATGTTACTCGGACACAGTGATTTGTCTACTACTCAAATTTATACTCATGTGGCAACAGAGCGTTTGCAAAAACTTGTAGCAGAACATCACCCAAGAGGCTAAAACCTTTAATACAAGGTTTGGTTTGAGGGGGAATTCCGTTAAACTAGGGCAAAGCACAATGAAATTATTTGCCCTTTCAAAGGTCTTATCAATACATTAATCATTCGGACAAAATATGAAATATTGGACAAAAATCAGCCTAGGCTTATTGGCAACCTTTGGCATAGCTGGCGCTCATGCAGTGGAAAAACCAAGTGAACAAAGTTATCAAACGGTAAAAACCAAACTGCAAAGAACCTTAGGCATGCAAATTAGTTCAATTGGTGACGCACCAGTAGCAGGGTTGTTGCAAGTGTTAACTGATAAAGGCTTATTTTACACTAGCCAAGATGGCAAATATTTGTTGCAAGCCAGAATTTATAATCTAGACGAAGGCATGCGTAACGAAACAGAAGAAGCCTTAAGTGATGTTCGTTTAAGCGGTTTAAAAGAATTTGAAGATACGGTAATTGAATACAAAGCTGATAAAGAAAAATACGTAGTGAGTATTTTTACCGATATCACCTGTGGTTACTGTCGAAAGTTACACAATCAAATGGATGAATATAACAAGCTAGGGATTACTGTACGTTATTTGGCTTTCCCTCGCGGTGGCATGTATAGTCGCTCATATGACGACATGGTGTCAGTTTGGTGTGCCGATGACAAACAAGGGGCTATGGATAAGGCTAAAGCAGGTGGTTCGGTGGCGAATAAAAGCTGTTCGACTAAGGTGGCTGAACAATACGCTTTTGGTCAGAAGATTGGAGTAAATGGTACGCCCAATATTATTATGCCAAATGGTTCAGTTATTCCAGGATACCAGCCTCCCAAACAACTTGAGCAAGCACTTAAAGCTATTTTATAAGCTGCCTTATCTTGTTATCTTAAGCCTGTAATTTTACAGGCTTTTTTGTTTAAGCTTTATTTAAGAGAAAATACACAGTGCAAATCATTCGTCGAACTCGTCAAAACTGTGACCACCTGCCGCAATCTCTGCATCCTCGATTAAGACAAATTTATGCTGATAGAGAGATACGCGATGCCGCGCAATTAGAGCGAAGTGCTAAAGCATTATTACATTATCAGGATTTACAAGGGCTGGAAGGGGCGGTTAATTTACTTATTCAAGCTATAAGCAACAATCAAAAAATTGTCATAGTTGGGGATTTTGATGCGGATGGCGCCACTAGTACCGCCCTAAGTATGATGGCCTTAAAAGCCATGGGTGCCACACAGCTAGATTATTTAGTACCCAATAGATTTGATTTTGGTTATGGGTTAAGCCCAGAAATAGTAGAAGTGGCAGCCCAACAACAAGCTCAAGTGATCATGACTGTGGATAATGGCATTGCCTGCTTTGCTGGTGTAGAAAAAGCCAAAGCATTAGGCATCACTGTGATCATTACAGATCATCACTTAGCCGCTGAATCTCTGCCAATAGCGGATGCCATAGTCAATCCCAACCAACCTGGCTGTGAGTTTTTGTCTAAAAACCTAGCAGGGGTTGGGGTGGCTTTTTATTTAATGTTGGCATTGCGGGCCAAGCTTAAAGCCCAAAATTGGTTTAGTGAACAAGGGTTGGCAGAGCCCAATTTGGCCGACTTATTAGATGTAGTGGCCTTAGGTACAGTGGCCGATGTGGTGCCACTAGATGAAAACAACCGCATTCTAGTGCACCAAGGCTTGCAAAGGATCCGCAGCAATAAATGCCGTCCAGGTATTCGCGCAATCTTAGAGGTGGCAGGGCGCGATAGTAGCCGCCTAGTGGCAGCTGATTTAGGTTTTGTGGTGGGGCCAAGACTCAATGCCGCAGGCCGCTTAGACGACATGTCTTTGGGCATAGAATGTTTGATGACTCAAGATCCTGCCAGAGCCAGACAAATAGCAGTGCAATTAGACAGCCTTAACCGAGAAAGGCGCGAAATTGAAGGCTCAATGCAACAAGAAGCGATCAAGGCCCTAGAACAAACAGACTTTAACCAAAAGGCCTTGCCATATGGCTTAGTTTTATATCAACCCGATTACCATCAAGGGGTCATAGGTATATTAGCCGGGCGCATTAAAGATAAATACTTTAGGCCCACTATAGCCTTTGCACATCAAGATGATGAGGTGTTAAAAGGTTCTGCTCGTTCAATTCCAGGCTTGCATATTCGCGACTTGCTCGAAGAGCTTAACAATCGTTACCCAGATATTATTAATAAATTTGGTGGGCATGCTATGGCCGCGGGCCTGAGTTTGCCGGTAGATAAGCTAGCCGCCTTCGAACAGGTGTTTAATCAACTGGCTGAAGAAAGTTTAAAAGATAAACCTCTTGCAGGTGAATTAATCACAGATGGCGAATTAGCTGCAGAAGATTTTAGCCTAAGCTTTGCACAATGTTTAAAAGACGCTGGGCCTTGGGGGCAAGGTTTTCCTGAACCATTATTTGATGGAGAGTTTGAATTATTAGAACAGCGGCTGGTGGGAGCAAAACACCTTAAAATGATGGTAAAACACCCCAGCGGAACCTTGATAGATGCCATTGCCTTTAACGTAGATTTGTCAGCTTGGCCAAACTCTCAATGTCGACAAGTACAATTAGCCTATAAGTTAGACATTAATGAATTTCGTGGTCGCACTAGTTTGCAACTAATGGTGGAGGGGTTAGTGGCAGTGTAAGCGCTAAACCTAGCTCTGGGCTAGCCCAATAAGTTGCATTTTATTGGGCTAAGCCAGTCAATTTATTTATGTCATATGGGATCAGTGCTAAACTAGTTTTTTTCTAACAACTAACTAGTGCTTATGGCAAAAAAATCAGATGTAGAAAAACTACTGGATAAACATGACAACCTCACGCATTCAGAAGAAATGGCGGTTGTGTCACATGTTCAGCGCAAAGACGACGATTGGTTTATGAATACCTTAATGGTGGAAGGCACAGACGTACCTTTTAAATTTCGACGTCGAAAAGTCTATAAAAACTTAACTGGTGCCAGAGTGAATCTGACCTACTACCCTATGACCGAAGAAATAGCCGGCATGGAGTTTGAGGCGATGAAAGTGGTACGTATTAAAGTTAGTTAATTAACCAATAATTTTATAAGGGTTAGCGCTTGGTTGTTGAGCAGTTGAGCGGTTTTGTATTGCATAGGCGTTTTTACCGCGAAACCAGCTTTTTAACCGATTTATTCACCTTAGAATTAGGCAAGGTCAGTGCCGTTGCCAAAGGTGTGCGCGGCACTAAAAACGATAAAAAAAGCCTATTGCAAGCCTTTCAACCTTTAAGGATAACCCTTTCAGGTAAGCACGAGTTACGTAATCTTAATCAGTTAGAATCTAATGGGGCTAGTATAGCTTTACAGGGACATCAGCTATTTTCTGCTATGTATTTAAACGAATTGTTAAATCGTTTATTGCCTAAAGAAGTGCCGCATCCTGAACTGTTTGAAAGTTATCAAGCCTGTTTATTATGGTTATCACAAGGGCGAGATATTGAACCATGCTTGCGCCAGTTTGAATTGGCCTTATTGCAAGACCTAGGATATGGCATCGATTTCTCTCATGAGTATGATACCGGCATAGCAGTTCAACCTGAGCATTATTATTGTTTAGTGTTAGAAAATGGGATTAAACGTATTGATAAAGCCGCTTTAGGTAGCAATAAATATCAGGGTGAGGCTTTATTAAAGGTGCATCAACAAGAGTGGACTAGTGCAAGTTTAGCTTGTGCTAAACGCTTAACCCGAATGGCATTAGCGCCACTTTTGGGGCATAAACCACTAAAAAGCCGAGAGTTATTTCAACAAACTTGGTCAGGTACTAAGTTAGCAAAAGATGAGAACGCACAATGAAAGAGATTTTATTAGGGGTGAATATTGACCACATTGCCACTTTACGCAATGCCAGAGGTACCCAATACCCTGATCCAGTGCACGCAGCTGAAATTGCTGAACGAGCTGGTGCAGATGGTATTACCATTCATTTACGTGAAGACAGACGCCATATTACCGACAGAGATGTGCGGCTTTTAAAAGAAACCATTCAAACCCGCATGAATCTCGAAATGGCTGTGACTGAAGAAATGTTACTTATAGCTGAGCAAGTTAAACCTGAGTTTTGTTGCTTAGTGCCAGAAAAGCGCGAAGAACTCACCACTGAAGGTGGCTTAGATGTAGCTGGCAATCAAACCCGTATTAATAGCGCTTGTGGACGATTAGCCGCTGCTGGCATTTTAGTGTCTTTGTTTATCGATGCAGATAAAAAACAAATTGATGCAGCAGTAGAAGCCCAAGCGCCTTTTATTGAAATTCATACTGGCCAATATGCCGAGGCCAAAAGCGCACAAGAGCAACAAGAGCAATTGCAGATATTGCGTGAAGGCATTGCCTATGCTCATGCAAAAGGCTTAAAGGTTAATGCCGGACACGGACTGCATTATCACAATGTGCAAGCCATTGCCGCCATTGAGCACCTGTATGAATTAAACATTGGCCACGCCATAATTGCGCGTGCGGCTTTTGATGGCTTACATCAGGCCGTCTCTGATATGCGCGCTATTATGCAACAAGCCAGACGTTAGTTATTATGGCGATTAAAGGCTTAGGTACAGACATAGTGGAAATTGCGCGTATTGCCAAGCAGTTGTCTCGTTCACAAAAATTGGCAGAACGGGTATTAACTCAAAATGAATGGCAAAGCTTTATTCAGCATAATTTTCCAGAACGCTTTTTAGCTAAGCGCTTTGCCGCCAAAGAAGCCGCAGTTAAAGCCTTAGGTACAGGTATAGGACAAGGGATTAGCTTTCAACAGGTAGAAGTGGTCAACTTAGAGTCGGGCCAGCCAACTTTAGTGTTCTCTGGCAAGTTTGCCCAATTGTGTGAAAGCTTACAAATTAATGGCAGTTTTATCTCGATTTCAGATGAACAACATTATGCCATGGCAACAGTAGTGTTAACCTCAGAATAACTCGAAACTAGCACCAAATTGGCTCATGCGTGCACTAAATTAGGGGTGAAGAAAGCTAAGGGTTAAGCTAATCCCTCTAAGGTTAAAGGTTTGTCTAGGTGGCAATGTTGGCGCGTATTGTGAAAGTGAAGTAGCAATCCAAGCATTGCAGCACTTAGGATAGTGTTTAGGTGCCAAGCATAAAGCGGCTAGTGACAGCTTATTTAGGAAAAATTAAATGGTTTCAATTCGTACAGTGCATGAAAAGCAGCGCCCACCTTTTGATGAGTGGTTGGCTGGGCTGAACTTGCCTGAAACAAGCAAGCAAAAATTGCGCGACCTGTCAGATACGCCAGAGATCTTGTTGATTGGACAAGAAATGGTGGAAATCCTGCACGAATTACATATGGACGACGAAACCCTACAAGCGGCGTTAATTTATCCCTATTGCGAACAGCATGAATTAACTGAAGAGCAAATCACTGAGGCATTTGGGGCTGATATTCAAAAACTCATTGTTGGGGTAAGGCGCATGGACGCCATAAAAACCTTACAAACCCACAATCTCAGTAAAAAGAAAAATCAAGAAGCGCAAATTGATAATGTGCGGCGCATGATTTTAGCCATGGTTGAAGACGTGCGAGCCGTAGTGTTAAAGCTCGCAGAGCGGATCTGTACTTTGCAACAAGTAAAACATGCAGACGAAGAAACCCGGGTGTTGGTGGCGCGAGAATGTGCCAATATCTATGCCCCTTTAGCAAACCGCTTAGGCATAGGACAACTCAAGTGGGAGTTGGAAGATCATTCATTTCGATATTTGCATCCCAACACTTACAAACAAATTGCTCAACTATTAGATGAAAAACGCACCGACCGAGAGCAATACATAGAAGACTTTGTTGCAGAGTTGCAAGAGGTGTTAGACAGCCAAAATATTCAGGCCAAAGTATATGGACGCCCCAAACATATCTATAGCATTTGGAAAAAAATGCAAAACAAACACCTGAATTTTGAGCAGTTATACGATATTAGAGCCGTGCGTATTATCGCCGAGCGTTTACAAGATTGTTATGCCGCGCTTGGGGTAGTCCACGCTAATTGGCAGCATATACCCAAAGAATTTGATGATTATATTGCCACCCCTAAGCCTAATGGATATCAATCTATCCATACTGTGGCTTTGGGTAAACAAGGCAAAACCATAGAAATTCAAATTCGAACGGCCAAAATGCATCAAGACGCTGAGTTAGGTGTAGCAGCCCATTGGCGCTACAAAGAAGGCGGCGCCAGTAGTCGTTCTGGTTACGAAGAGCGCATTAACTGGCTTAGAAAAATTCTGCTGTGGCAAGAAGAAGTCTCAGACAGTGGCGATTTAGTTGAAGAGTTGCGCAGTCAGGTGTTTGACGACAGGGTTTATGTCTTTACTCCTAAAGGCGACGTAGTGGATTTACCTGTGGGCTCTACGCCATTAGATTTTGCCTATTATGTTCACAGTAACGTAGGTCACAGATGCATTGGGGCTAAAATAGGCGGACGCATTGTGCCTTTTACCTATCAATTACAAACTGGCGATCAGGTAGAAATTCTCACGGGCAAACACTCTAACCCTAGTCGAGATTGGATGCATCCTGGGCTAGGTTATGTGTATTCATCGCGCGCCCGGGCAAAAATTCAAACTTACTTTAAAAAACAAGATAAAGATAAAAATCAAGTTGCCGGCAAAGAGTTATTAGACAGAGAGCTAGGTAAAATTAATTTAGAGTCAAAATTAGCCGCAGAAGCCATAGAGCGCTTTAACATGCAATGTCTTGAAGATCTTTATGCGGCAATTGGTGGCGGTGATATTCGTTTGATGCAAGTGGTCAATTACTTACAACAAAAATATTGCCCTGAGCCTGAATTAAAACTGACCCCTAAAAAGCCTCAATCTGCCAACCTCTGCCTGGTGAAGAGATCACTGGTTATATCACTCAAGGGCGAGGGATCAGTGTGCACAGGCAAGATTGCGAACAGCTGAGTAATTTATTAGATCAACACCCAGAAAGGCAAATTGAAGTAAACTGGGCGAGTAATTTACAAGCCGCGTTTCAAACTAAAATACTGATCCAAACTGAAGATAGAGACGGCATTATTCGCGACATTACCACAGTATTGGCCAACGAGTCTGTCACTTTGTTAGGGGTAAACAGCAGCACAGACATTAAATCACGAACGGCCAAAATAGAATTACAGTTAGAAGTGAAAAACCTGACATTATTAGCCAAAGCCATTAGTCGCTTACAGTTAATTAAAGGCGTGATAGATGTGTTTAAGGTGGCCCACTAAGTGTCAATTCAAGCGGATCCATCTTCTCAATTGGCACGTTTGCTTAATATTATGCAAAAACTTAGGGATCCCGAGTTGGGCTGCCCTTGGGATTTAGCCCAAGATTTTGCCAGCATAGTGCCGCATACCATAGAAGAAACCTACGAATTAGCTGAAGCCATTTTAGCTAAGGACATGCCAGAGGTGAAAGATGAGCTGGGGGATCTATTGTTCCAAGTGGTGTTTTATGCACAGTTGGCAAAAGAGCAACAGCAATTTGATTTTGAAGATATCGCCCAATCCATTAGCGATAAATTAGTTAGGCGTCACCCCCATGTATTTACCGGGGCTGATACAAAAAACACCGATGCATTAAATCAGCAATGGGATAAGATCAAACAACAAGAGCGTCGCGCTGCAGGTAAGGCAGAAGATAGCAGTATCTTGGCCAATATTCCCAATGGTTTAACGCCATTGTTAAAAGCGCAAAAAATTCAGAAAAAATGTGCCCAAGTGGGCTTTGATTGGAACGAGCTGGCCCCAGTTGTGGCCAAAATTCATGAAGAAGTGGATGAAGTCTTGGCTGAGATCCATGCGCCCGAGCCTAATCAGCAAGCCATAGAAGAAGAAATAGGCGACCTACTCTTTGCCACAGTCAATTTAGCCAGACACACTCAAGTTAATGCCGAAACTGCCTTAATCAAAGCTAACCAAAAGTTTGAACAGAGGTTTAGGCAAGTTGAGCAACAGATCCAACAACAAGGTTTGAGTTTATCCAGTGCGACCTTAGAGCAAATGGAAGCGGCTTGGCAACAAGTTAAAGCGGGTAATAATCAGTAGATTGGTTTAGTGTTGGGCGTTGCTTGTGCTCAAAAGTATTGAGTTTCTTAGCTGGCTTACACAAAAAAAGGCAGAGCTAAAATAGCTCTGCCTTGGTTATTTAGGTTTTAGAATTAGATTAACTTGCGCTTTCGTAACAACACAGCCGCAAGCACTAAACTTAACCAGCCCAAACTACCGCCGCCGCTTGAAGGAGCTGCCGGAGTCGGAGTGGGGCTAGGTGTAGGGGTGACAGGTGGCGCTGGCTCTTCAAAGTTGACGTTTTTAACATAGCCTTTATCTTCGCCTTCAAAAACAGCCGGGTCTTTTCTGTAAGTCCAATTAATCACATTGGTTCCAGCTTCTAAGTCTAAACTGACTTGTTTAAAGGCTACTTCCCCTGAGATATATTCAATCAACTCGCCATTTACATATAAATACAAGGCATCGTATGGTTCATAGTCTTCGGCGTTTTCATCATCATCGGTATTCTTTTCAGATGAAACAGACCAATCAAAAGTAAAGACCCCTTCACCTTCAACTATGGCGGCAAATACACTTTCTTGTAAGTCTGCAGTATTACCACTGTCTACGCCCTCAGTATCATTAACAGCCCAACCTGTAGAGCCACCTGTACCACCAGTAAAGTAAGTGACCGCACTAGATTGATTACCGGCATTGGTAGCTAACTCAGCAGAAGCAGAGGTTAAGGTAGTGCCTGATACTTTAGCACTGGTAGTGGCAACCTCAGGGTTATCTGAGGTAATCAATATTTCAGCGCTTTCTTCATTGGCCAAAGTTGGGGTGTAAGTGACTTCAATTTGGCAGCTCGCCCCAGCCGCTAAAGAAGCACAATTGCTGGCGTCCACTGTAAAGGCTGCAGACCCATTCACTTGATAAGTTAAGCCTACCGCTAAGTCACTGTTGTTGCTTACGTCTAAAGCAACACTTTGAGTCACGCCTTCAAATCCCAAACCAAAATTATGCAGTTGAGTAATAGCTACGCCATTAGTGATAGCGTTAATCCAATCTTTAAAAGTTGACACACGAGTATAAACTCCAGGGTAGCCCGCTGCTGCACAACCTGCACCAAAGCTAACTATGCCCACTTGTTGCACCCCTGAACCTGTGTTGATCACTAATGGACCACCACTGTCACCTTGGCATGAACCTTTACCGCCTTCGGCCACGGCAGCACAGATCATATTGTCTGTTGGTGCTCTGTTAATCTTGGCTAGCTCATCTGCACACTGCTCATTGGTCATAAGGTTTAGATCTACCTGATGTAGAATGTCTGGAAAATCAGCAGTGGGGCCTTCATTTGGCTCATAGCCTAGTCTGCCGCCCCAGCCAGCTACGGTAGAAATACTATTTTCAGTGGCATATTGATTAGTGACTGACGCTTCAGCAATAGTTACGCCCTGAGTTTGTACACTAGTGGCCAATTCAACTATGGCTATGTCACTGTCTAATTGATCTGCATCCCAATCAGGGTGAATGTAAATATTGGCAATATCAATGGCATTTTCCGCGCCATCGCTTAAGTCGTATTCGCCAACATTCATTTTATATAAATAAGCAAACTCGTCGTCAACACAATGGGCTGCGGTTAATACCCATTTGTCACCAAGGAAAGAGGCGCCACATGCTGAGTCTTGTTGTAATTCACTGGTGGCACTAACAGACAAAGTCGCTGTGCTGCCCACTTGCTCTAAAATTAGTAAACCATCTGCGCGGGTAACGGCAACCACAGGGATAGTACCAGTGTAGTCGTCACCCATAGTGCCAGAAATGCTGCCTTCTTCGTTGTTGTAAATAATCGCGCCAATGCCGCCGCCCGCTTCACAATTGTCGGCCTTGGCAGAAAAGTTTATTTCGCCACGTTCAATTAAACACACTTTGCCTGTAGCGTCTGTGCAAGCCGCATCGCCTATACCACAATTCATTAATTCGCCACTGGCATCCCCAGCCGCGCCATTGGTAAAGGAATCTGTGTCGTAACTGGTATCACCTACTTGCAAGCTAGTGGCTACTGCTTCAAAGGTAAAGACATAAGCCGTCATAAAAGGCCAATCTGTTTGGTTGGCTTCTACACCACCCACAATTTTAGGGCTAATTGGGGAGGGGGCTGCCGGCGAAGAAGCAGCGAGCGCTGAACCTGCCATGGTTAAAAGGGCTGAGGCCAACCCAGTTTTTACTAAAGTGTCGAACATACATACTCCGAATGACAGTGTTGCCTAAACTAAATTTAGGCGCAGAGTCATTACTACGTTAAAGGAAGCGAATTAGATTGCTTTTTATGGTTTTATAAAAAAATATTTTTTTTGCTCTCAAACTTGCTTAGTTTTCCAATGCCCTTGGTTAAAAATAACAAAAGACAAAATAGCAATTAATAGTGACGCCAATGGGATAGCGATAAACACTCCCAAGGGGCCTAATTTAAGTATAACAGCAAGACTATAGGCTACGGGTATTTGAATTATCCAGTAACAAATTAAATTTATTATGGTTGGGGTCATGGTATCGCCAGCGCCATTAAAGGCTTGCATTAAGCTCATGCCAAGTGCGTAAAAGGCATAACCATAAGCAATCCACTCAAGGCATAAGCTGCCATAGCGAATAACTTCAATATCTTGCGTAAAGATGGCAATAATAGGTGCGCTAAACACATACAAAAGCACTGCAACTGCTGACATAAAATACAAATTATATTTAGTGATCACCCAAACCGATTGCTCGGCTCTTAAGGCTTGCTTGGCCCCTAAGTTTTGCCCCACTAAAGTTGCTGCTGCATTGCTTAAACCCCAGGCCGGCAATAGGGTAAACATCACAACTCTAATAGCTATGGTGTAACCAGCCACCGCATCGCTGCCAAATTGCGCTACTATGCGTACTAACAATACCCAGCTGGCGGTGGCAATTAAAAATTGTAATACCCCACCAAAAGAGACTTTTAACAACTGCCAAATAACCGTTAATTTAAGTTGTAATTGGTCTACCCAAATTTGAATTTTGCCACTCACTGCAAACAAGTGATAAAGCTGATATATCACCCCTATACTGCGACCAATAGTCGTTGCCACCGCAGCCCCAGTTAAGCCAAGCTCTGGGAAAGGACCTATGCCAAAAATTAGCAGCGGATCAAGCACTATATTTATGCCACTCGCCAACCATAAAGACTTCATGGCAATTTTGGCATCACCGGCACCGCGAAAAATCGCATTGAGTAAAAATAAATAAACTATGCTAACGCAACCTCCTAGCATAATAGCTGTGTAGCCTTGGCCCATCTCGGCAATAGATTGGGTGGCGCCCATTAGCAATAAAATGTCTAAGGCAAAAATACTGCCAGGCAGGCCAATGGCTAACGCCACACCTAAGCCAAGCCAAATGGTTTGCGCCGCCACTTGGTTGGCCCCTGCTATATCTTTTTCTCCTACTCTGCGCGCTACAGTGGCGGTTACCGCCATACCTAAGCCTATGGCTATGGCATACAATAAGGTGAGTACGGCTTCGGTGAGTCCCACTACAGACACAGCTTCAGGGCCCAAAGCCGAGACAAAAAATATGTCGGTAACCGCAAAAATCGACTCCATCATCATTTCTAAAACCATAGGCACTGACAACAAAAATGCGGCTTTGCCAATTGAACCTTGGGTTAAATCTGTTTGTGGATTTGAGCTAAGAGCTTGTTTAAATAAAGTAATAAATTGATTTTTATGTTGTTGTTCTTGCATTACAGAGTCCATGCACAGGGCAACTAACTACAACCAATAAAAGTCAGAAATGTTGTAAGTTAGGCGCAAGGTTTTAAGATGTTAGCAGGCAAGGCTAACTATTGCTGTAACCAAAGTTGTTTAAGCCCAGAAGGTAATAAAGCGGTTTGCAACCGAGCAAAATAACATTAGGTTTTTATTTTCAATGGTAAGAATCATTGGCTTTCTCGGTTAAAAATTAAGGCTTAAGCATGCTTAGAATTATTAAGAATGTCAAAAAGTTAAACTTAGATAGAACTTTTTTGTGGGTTTAAGGGTAGTAAAGACTGAAGATAATTAGCAATTAATAAGGTGTAATGTTGTGCAGCAATTTTTTCAGGCATTAGTGGTACATAGTGTAGTGGCTTTGCTGGCCTTGGGATTAGTCTTTGCTGGCTCATATGAAGGGCAATATATGCAGCTTGGGGCTGAACACTGGAAAATTTTTAGTGTCTGCGCTTTGTTGGCATTTGTGATCCAGTGGATAGCGCTGATCCCTGCTGCATGGTTAAAAACCGAACATTTTTATGATTTAACCGGAGGCATGACCTACTTAGCCGTCATAGCTTTTGCATTTTGGCAAAGTGCTACAATAGATGCCCGGAGTATTTTGCTTTGTGCCTTAGTTAGCATTTGGGCTTTAAGATTGGCCAGCTTTTTATTTTTAAGGGTGCGTAAACAGGGCAAAGACAGTCGTTTTGATCAGCTCAAGGTAAATTTTTGGCGTTTTTCTATTACTTGGACTGTGCAAGGGTTGTGGGTGATTTTTACTGCTGGAGCAGCGTTAGCCGCAATTACGTCTACACATCAGGTCGCCTTTGATAGTTTTGCTCTAGTTGGGTTAGTTATCTGGTTGTTTGGCTTTAGTTACCAAGCCATAGCTGACGAGCAAAAACGCCGATTCAAACAACAGCACAATACTCAAAATAGCTTTATTCAAAGTGGCTTATGGGCTTATTCGCGCCATCCTAACTATTTTGGAGAAATCGTTCTTTGGAGTGGTGTGGCCGTCATTGCCTATCCTGCACTATATGGTTGGCAATTGGTGACCCTGCTATCGCCCTTGTTTGTTTTTGTTTTACTAAGGTATATAAGTGGTGTGTCTTTGCAAGAAGAGCAAGCCAAAGCGCGCTGGGGGCAAAATCAAGCTTATCAAAGCTACAAAGCCTCAACGCCATTATTTGTCCCCAAAATATTTGGCTAGTTAATTTAAGCTTTTATTAAAGACTTAGGCTAAAAGCGCGATAACTTGAGTAACTAAAGTTAAGTGTGGGTTAGATTTGAGCGATTCTGTGTTGACTCAAAGCAAGGACATTTTTAATCATCAAGCCTTAGTTGCAAATGATTACGAACTTAATGGCCAGATCAATCAAGCGGCTGGCCAAGGGGCGAAATTTGCCCTATTGATGGCCATGCTTGAGCAAGATAGTTTGCATCGTCCACAGTTTGATAAAGACCAGCCTGAATCAAGCAAGCAAACAGAGTCCATTCCAAATTATTATCGCAATCCACAGTTAAGTGCAGATGCATCTTATTGGCAATCCTGTGAGTCTACCCGTCAATTTGTGCATCAAGCACAGATGCAGTCGGCAAAACTTTGGTTGGCCATGCACCCCGAGCCTTTAGCCCTAAATGATAAAGTTGATACAATTGATCCTGAGGTGATAGCCAATTGCAGCCTGGCCACCCAAAGACGTATGCATCAAGCGGCAAATCCAACTATTAAAATTGACGAAACCAAATTGTACGACATTTTGCATGAGTTAGAGCAAAACGCGGCATAAGCCAGATATAACCTAAGCAGGCTTAACGTTGACGAAAAACCCAGCAATCTGCTAATATCGCGCGCTGTTTTTTGCTCTGGGATTACGCCCCAACTCGCAAGGTAATTAAATTATGTCAAAATTCGTAGTCTGCGCTTTATATAAATTTGTCACCCTAGATAACTATCAAGCTTTGCGTCAGCCTTTGCTTGAATTCATGGAAGCTAACAATATTAAAGGCACTTTGTTGCTTGCCCAAGAAGGGATCAACGGCACTGTGTCTGGTACCCGAGAAACCATAGATGCATTGTTAGCTTGGCTAAATGCTGACCACAGGTTAAATCCGTTATCAGTTAAAGAGTCACTCGACGACAACCAGCCATTTCATCGTACTAAGGTTAAACTTAAAAAAGAAATAGTCACTATGGGGGTGGAAGGGATAGATCCGGTCAAAACCGTAGGAACTTATGTTAAGCCACAAGATTGGAATCAACTGATAGCCGACCCTGATGTGTTATTAATTGACACCCGTAATGATTATGAAATTGAAATCGGTACTTTTAAACATGCTGTGAATCCTAAAACAGACTCGTTTAGAGAGTTTCCTCAATACGTAAAAGACAACCTAGACCCAGAAAAAAACAAAAAAGTGGCCATGTTTTGTACTGGCGGCATCCGTTGTGAAAAGTCCACGGCTTATTTAAAGCAACAGGGTTTTGAAGAGGTCTATCACTTAGAGGGCGGTATTCTAAAATATTTAGAAGAAGTGCCCAAACAAGAGACTTTATGGCAAGGTGACTGTTTTGTGTTTGATAACCGTGTCGCGGTCAATCATGATCTTGAAAAAAGCCATTATGATCAATGTTATGCTTGTCGTTTGCCAATTACTGAGCAAGACAAACAGAGTGATAAGTTTGAGTCGGGAGTCAGCTGCCCTAAGTGTTATGGCACCCACAGCGAAGAACAAATTTCTCGCTTTAGAGAGCGCGAAAAACAGGTGAATTTAGCTAAAGCGCGTCAAGAAGAGCATCTGGGGTTAGAAGCACGTAAAGCCATCAAACAAAGACGTCAACAAAAAGCTGCCGCGCGCAGAGCGCAACGTACTGCTATGGGTAAACCAAACGGCTAGATTGATTTTCTTGTGCATAAGAACGTAGACACTGACTAACCTAAAGCGTTAGACTAAGTTTAACAATCAAATAGTTGAAGAAGTTATGTCTGAAAAAGTACTAGCACCCGAAAAAATTGCTGAAGCTCGAAAAGAGTTTGATTTCTTTGATGCCGATGGCAATGGTCAAATTGGCCTAACAGAGTTTATTGAGCTGTTAACTGTTTTATCGCCAAAAACCAAAGCCAGTCATGTTGAAGAAGGATTTTCATTAATTGATAAAAACAATGATGGCGCCATCGACTTTGATGAGTTTTTAGAATGGTGGCAACAGTCCTGGTGGGAGTACTAAATCACTTCACCCACTAAAAAGCCCAAATAACCTTATTTGGGCTTTTTTCATTAGCAAGCATTTATGTAACCTTGTAGATCTTTTATTTTCTCTTTAGCGTACCTATTTTCAGTGGCAAATTAATATGGAGTATTTTGTATGTCAGATAAAAGCTATTCTCCCCCCAAAGTGTGGACCTGGGATGCCGACAGCGGTGGTAAATTTGCCAACATTAATCGCCCTGTTGCTGGCGCCACCCATGAAAAAGCCTTAAAGCAAGGCAAACACCCACTGCAGCTTTATTCTTTGGCAACACCTAATGGGGTGAAAGTCACGATTTTATTAGAAGAGTTATTAGCCCTTGGCAAAACACAAGCTGAATATGACGCATATTTGATCAACATCATGGAAGGTGAGCAATTTAGCAGTGGATTTGTTGAAGTGAATCCAAACTCTAAAATTCCTGCCTTGCTAGACACTAGTACACAACCTCCGACTCGGGTGTTTGAATCCGGCGCAATTTTATTATATTTAGCTGAAAAGTTTGATGCGTTTTTGCCTAGGGATCCAAGCAAAAAGCCAGAATGTTTGTCTTGGTTATTTTGGCAAATGGGCAGCGCGCCTATGCTTGGTGGTGGCTTTGGACATTTTTATGCCTATGCACCAGAAAAGTATGAATACCCAATAAACCGTTATGCAATGGAAGTAAAACGCCAGTTAGACGTATTAGATCAGCATCTTGCTAAGAATACCTATATGTGTGGTGATGATTATACTATTGCAGATATGGCAATTTGGGCCTGGTATGGGGCTTTAGTGTTAGGCAAGTTATATGAGGCAGCGGAGTTTTTGCAGGTTGAAACTTACCAAAATGTACTAAAATGGGCAAAAATGCTTGATGCCAGAGAAGCAGTTCAAAGGGGAAAAATGGTCAACCGTACTTGGGGGGAGCCTGCTGGTCAATTACACGAGCGCCATTCTGCCGAAGACTTTATAAAACGAACTCAAGACAAAATTGCCACACCAGATAACTAAGGTTAACTTGTTGGCAATATTAAAAAAATAAGCTATTTATTTTTTTGACCAAAGGTAAAATTTGGTATAAAAAATAGGCAAGGAATTTTATAAGAAAGGGTATAGTTCATCAGCTATCTCCCTTGGCTTTTTAACCACCATGTATTTTGCTTATAGTTTCACATTAATGTAATTTATATTGATTGGTGGTTAATATTTAGGTTTGTAGGAGTATGTTATTTTAAACCAATTGTTTGATCAGGGACTAATATCGACCCAAGAGTCACGCATCTTAGTGGTAGAAGACGACGAAGTCAGTGCGCTGATTTCAATGCAAGCGCTGTCAGATATTTATCAAGCCCACCATGTGTCGAGCGGCCAAGCCGCACTCGATTTTTGTGAAAACACACCCCCTGATATTGTGTTAATGGATATTAACATGCCAGGTATGAGTGGCTTAGAAGCTTGTTTAAAGTTAAAGCAGAACCCAGAAACCAAACATATTCCGGTAATTTTTATCACTGCCCATTCCGACCCTCAATCTGAAGATGATTGCTGGGATGCGGGTTGTGTCGATTTTATTACCAAACCCTTTTCAATAAAAACCTTACGCCACAGAGTCAACTCGCACTTAGCTGTTAAGCAACTGACAGATAAACTCATGCACTTAGCCACCTACGATGCGTTAACTAAAATTCAAAATCGTCGCTTTTTTGATGGATTTATTTTAGAGCAAGCTAAGTTAGCAGCCAGAAATAACAACTCTTTAGGCTTGTTGATGATAGATATTGATTATTTTAAACAATATAACGACACCTATGGGCATGTTAAGGGAGATGAATGTCTTATCGCTGTGGCTAACGCTTTAACTGATATAATTGGCCGGCCAACCGACTGTGTGGCTCGTTACGGTGGCGAAGAATTTGCAGTGGTACTACCCGACACCGATAGTAAAGGCGTTGAGCACGTGGCTATCAGTATTTTAAACGCCATTCGAGATTTAAATATTCCACATTCGGAATCAGAGTTTGGGAAACTCACGGTTAGCATTGGTGGGACGATAATTAAAAATGGCTCATTGGCAGTAGAACAAGCCATTATTAAGGCCGATGAACTTTTATATCAAGCTAAAGATAATGGACGTAATACATTAGTAGTGCCCTAGATTAATCACAACTTAGGCGTAGGCGTTACGTCCGGAATTTTTTACCGAAAACAAGCGTTTATCCGCCACACCAAACAGACTTTGCCCTTCCTCTAAAGTGCATAATGAGGCTATACCAGCACTGGCTGTGACTATGCCTAAAGGTGAAGAGTTATGCGGAATAGCTTGTTGTTTTAATTGAGAGATTAATTGATTGGCTACGGTACGCGCCCCATCAATAGTATTATTTGGCAGTAAAATAGCAAACTCTTCACCTCCGTAACGCACGGCAATATCTGTTGGTCGATTTATTTGCTGAGCAATCACTTTAGCCACTAGCTGTAAACAAAAGTCGCCTTGTACGTGTCCATAGGTGTCGTTATATTGTTTAAAATAATCAATATCAATCACAATTATGGCCATGTCAGTATTAGTTTTGATACTAAGGTTTAAGAGTTGTTGATAATAATCATCAAAAAAGCGGCGATTTCTAAGTCCGGTTAAACTATCTATAATAGCCAACTCTTTTTGCGCGTCACTTTGAAATTTTAAACGTATATGCGCTTGAATCCTTTTTATCAAAGACATAGGAACTATAGGCTTAAGCACAAAATCTGTGCCGCCTGCTTCCCAACACTTAAGTTCATCTTCTAAGCTATCTAAAGAAGTAGAAAAAATAATAGGGCAGTCTTGCATGCCTTCTATGGTTCTTAACATGCGGCACGTTTCTAGACCGTTTAGTTCTGGCATCATCACATCTAATACGACTAAATCTGGGGGCGAATCATTGCAAAAAGTAATGGCCTGAGCTCCGGAGGTCACACAATGTACATTTTTAAAATCTTTTAATGCTTGCTTTAATACACTTAATACAAACGAGTCATCGTCTACTAGTAATATGTTGGCTAGTGACATGTCGAAAGTTGAATCATCAAAGTATTCTTGTGTCACAAACACACCTCAACGGACGCTAAGCGCAAGATAATTGTTATTCAAATGGTCTATTGTTTGGCTGCAAAAGCTTCATTGGCTTGCCAGACGCGCATAAAGTTACCGCTTAAAATCTTTACAATATCTTGCTCGCTATAGCCACGATTTAGCAAACCTTGAATTAAATTCGGATAGGTAGACACGTCTTTAAGGTCTATGGGTAAAGAGTCACCCACGCCATCGTAATCTGAGCCAATACCTACATGGTCAATGCCAATCAGCTTCACTACGTGGTCTATATGGTCTAACACACTATCTAATGTTGCATAAGGAAGAGGGTTTTGTTGGCTAAATTTGGCTCTAAAGTTTTTGTACTCTTCACTGTCTTCACCAAATTGTTCAGCAACTTTCTTTTGCTCTGCACTTCTTTTATTGCTCCAAGCATTAGCCTGACGGGTCACAAAAGTTGAACCAAAGTTGATTTGTATAACCCCGCCATTTTTACCTAAGGCTTTGATCATGTCATCGTCCATATTGCGTTCAAAGCCAGGAGTAAAGGCACGTAAAGACGAGTGTGAAGCTATCACTGGAGTTTGGCTTAGAGCTAATGCTTGGTAAAAGGCTGCGTCTGAGACATGAGAAATATCAATTAACATGCCTATTTTATTCATTTCTTTAATTAACTCTTTACCAAAAGGGCTAAGACCTTTCCATTTGCGGCGTAAGTCATAAGAAGAGTCTGAAATATGGTTGGCTTGAGAATGCGCCAAAGTAATATAGCGGATCCCACGTTTATAAAAATGATGAAGATTGGCTAAATCCCCTTGAATTGGCGAGCCATTTTCCATGCCCATAGGCAATGAAATTAAACCTTTGGCAAATTGCTCTTTTACATCCTGAGTGCTGGTGGCAATAGCAAACTTGTCTGGGGCGCGGCCAACTATGGCTTCTACATAGTCAATTAACTTATCTGCCAATCGTGTAGAGTTGGCTGAGTTATCTAAACTTGCAGGAATATAAATAGACATAAAAGGCGCGTTTAGGCCGCCTTGTTTAGCTCTGGGATAATCAAAATCACCGTCATCGGTGGCTTGGGTCACGTCTACCCACTTTTCTTCTAAGCGGTAAGGTACATCTATATGTGAGTCTATAATGATTTGTTCTTGCGCCAATTTGTTGGCTTTATCAGACAGCTTAATGGCCATAACATTTAAGCTAAAAACTGTACTAGATAATAATATAATGCTCAGCAATGTCCGCTTGCTATTCATGCTAATAGTCTCCCGCTATTTTAAAATTTACTATGGCAGTTATAACCACAGTTAAATATGCAATTTTAATTTAATTCAATAAAGCTGGCCTAGTTTATAGGTAGATAAAGCTAAAGTAAAAGTAGTAAATTAGAGTGAATCAACTTCTGCGCTAAGTAGGTGAATATAAATCCTTAAACTTAAATCAGTAAATTTTGCCCCCGTGTAGCTTCAAATAAAAAAATCAGAAAATAGCCCTACAATAAATGCAGAAATTTATGTGTTTGCCCAATTAAATCCCCTTATTGTGAAAATTATTAACAAAAAAATCACACTAATGCTGATTATTACTTGTAAAAGCCATAATGATCCCCAGATAATTAGCCATGTTGCCCTTGTTTAAAAACATACGGCTATTCAAACCGCTTAATCAAAATAATTAGAGAAATTTTTAAATGACAATGAATTACATTCCCTTAGATAAAAACAAACATAAAGACCTAAAAGTAAAATTAAGCGGTGACTTCGCCCATGCTAAAGATACTCATTTAGCTGCTGCCTCTTTACGTGAATACGCGCAAATTGCTAGCTGTATGCCAATTATCTTTATTAAAGAGCCAAAAAGTAACACGACTCACAGTGTGGCAATGTTAGGCATAGAGCAAAATAACAACTTGTTTATGCAAGAAGGTCGTTGGGCTGGGCATGTAGTGCCTTTAAATATTCAGCGTTACCCTTTTGACGTGCGTCCTGATGGCGACAAGCTAGGTGTGTTTATTGATGAAAATTCAGACTTAGTGGGCACAGAAGGCGAAGCGCTTTTTAGTGATGACGCACCAAGTAAGTTTTTAGAAAACCGTCAGCAACTGTTATCTGAACTAGCTAACAGCGAGATGGCGACTCGCGATTTCATCAAAAAAATCGAAGAGTTAAACTTATTTGACCCAATTATTGTACGCGCTCAATATGCCAATGGTCAGCAACGTAACATCAATGGCATGCTAACTATTAGCGAAAAACGTCTACAAGAATTAGATGCAGATACTGTAGTTGAATTGCATAAAACTGGTTACTTAGGTGCCATCTACGCTGTATTGATGTCACTAGGTCAATTAAACCGTTTAGTGCAACTGACTCAAAAAACAGAAAACCCAGTACAGGCATTGCAACTTAGATTAGAAGAAGCAGAAGCAGAAGCTGCTCAAGCGCCAGCTGAAGAAGCTAAGCCAAAAGCTAAAAAAGCCGCTAAAAAATAAGCTTAAGTAAGCCATTTAAAAAGCCCGCTACAACCCTAGTTGTAGCGGGCTTTTTTATATTTTAATAACAGCTAACAAAGTGTTGTAGTCGTCTGTCCATAACAAATTAGCGGTATGGGATGGCCGAGGATTGACCCACTTGTTATATCTCCCATAGCTACGCTCAAACGCTAGATTATTAGATAAGATAAGCCATTGCGATGCAAAATCGCCAATCTGATTCGATCCTGAATTAAAGCGATACAGCTTTTTGTTGAGCTTATGGGCTAAGGTAGCTATTACCGGGTGCAAATCTATGTGATTGTTTGAGACGTGTAAAACCAGCAAGCCATCATTATTCAAATGTTGCCAATATAGCTGCAAGGCTTCTAGGGTTAATAAATGAATAGGAATGGCATCACTACTAAAGGCATCTATCACTAATAGATCGAACTTTTGACTGCCAGTTTGGCTGAATTGTTGACTTAAAGTAAGGCGTCCATCTCCAATGACCACCTCAGTTTGCGCAGCTGATAACTCCAAGTAATCAAAATACTGCAAGGCAAACTCTGCCACATTGGGGTTAATTTCATAAAAAGTAATGCTATCTGCAGAGCGACCATAACTGGCCAACACTCCCGCGCCTAAACCAATCACAGCCATCTTCATTGAAGCTTGTTGCTGGGCAAAATGAATGGCCTTGGCAATGCCACTATCTGCTGCATAATAACCCTGTTTAGTTGAGTGTGGGCGGGTTAAATTTGCACTACCATGAATGGTTGTGCCATCTACTAAATGCCTTATGGTTTGCTGATCTTGCTGTACATCTTTAACACTTAAATATCCGTAAAAATTTCGTGCACTGGCAATATCAAAGCGGCTATAGGCCTTATCTAAATTAACATAAACTACAACCAACCCCACCAGACTGAGTGTTCCTGCGGCAATAGGCCAGATTTTTAGTTGGCATTCCTTGGCGTGTGAGATGACAAAACTTAAACCAATTAGCAGGTAAACCAGCAGCATACTTAAGGGGTATTCGGTAATTTTGGTAAACAAAACAGGAGCTAAAAGGCTGATAGCTATGCCAGCAATAACCCCTCCTACTGCTATGCATAGATAAAATAAAGTTAAATGCTGAGTGTCGGGACAATGTTGACGTAGTTCTGCGTGGCACACCATACAGACTACAAACAAAATAAAGTTATACATGAAGATTTGCGCCAAGCTGTTGAATTGGCTCCCAAAGAAAAACATCAATATGGCCGCGGCAAAACTAAACAGCAGCAGAGGTATCCAATAACTTCTTTGGTAAATGGCATAGGGTAAAAAACTCAGAATATAACTGCCAAGATACAAGCTAAAAGGTAGCACCCATAAAAATGGCATAGGCGTAATATTTAAAGTGAGCAGGTGAGTGGTGCTTAATAAAACCAAAACCCCAGAGCCCGCTAAGGCCACCCATAAAAATATCTGCAACTTAGAGATTGGATTGCTTGGGTTTGACAATTTGGGCCTTTGTACCAGCTTGGGATCTTTTATCATCAACCCGATTAAGCCACCGTTAATCAGCACAAAACCTAGATAAATTAATAACCACAGCACTTTTTGTTGGGCCAAGCCTAGATATAATTCAAATACAAAAGGGTAGGCCAGTAAGGCACTTAGCGAACCTAGATTAGACCAAGCGTAATAGGGATATACCTGCTTTTTGTTGGTGATTTTTAGGCTATACCAATGTTGTAGCATGATCCCAGTAGACGACAGCAGATAAAAAGGCAGACCTATTTGCACAAGCAACAAATAGAGTATGCTTAACTCTGGACTTGCATTTACCACGGGCGAAGAACTACTTAAAATAAGGTTAGGGGCAAATAGCGCAGATAAAAAAAGTAAACTTAGTTGTAGGTATAATTGAGCTTTTACCGATTTTAATTTGCTTAACCAATAAGCATGTAAATATCCCATTAATAACAGCCCCTGAAAAAACAACATAGTGCAGGTCCAAATTGACGCACCGCCGCCAAAAATAGGAAGCATGCTTTTTGCTAATATGGGTTGGATCTGGAAGGCTAAGAAGGCACTGCATAGGATATTTAGCAGCATTAACGTGTTTTTCATCGGCACCTCTAAGGGGAATGGGTTATGCTTGCGGTGAGAGTTAACTGGCAAGCTAAAATTAACAATGTAGAAGTGCTTTAGATTTCCTTAAGAAAACATTAGCTCTTGATTTTAAAGAAGTTTTGGAGAAGTAGTGCAAGAACTAAAATTTGCCGATTGTGTGGTTGATTGGTCTAGGTGCAAGATCACTAACCAGGCTCAAACCCTGTCAATTGAACCTAAAGTGATGGCAGTATTAGAAATATTATGGCGAGCCGAAGGGCAGGTTGTAAGTCAACAAGATATTTTTGCGGCAGTTTGGCCCAATAGTATTTTTAGCCCTAGCTCAGTGCAGCGCAGCATTGCAATATTACGTAAAGCCATAGAGCAAAATACCAAACAACCCAAGTTTATTCTTACTCATCCTAAACGTGGCTATAGCTTAGTGTTACCCGATCAGACTGAAACTAAACCGGCCATCAAAACGGTTTGGGTTTTTGCCATACTTGGGTTATTAATCTTGGCTGGGATTGCAGATAAACAATTTTTCTCAGCACCAGCAGAAAAAACCACCTTTAGCTTATTACGCCCTTTAACCTCTAGCGAAAGTAGCGAATTTGAACTAGCGCTTTCTCCTAACTCTGATTTGGCGGCTTTTGTTCGCATTGACGGAGGTAAAAAAAATCATATTTGGGTTAAAAATGTGGTGAGCGGCAAAGAGCAAAAAATCAGCCTTGAGGCAGCGAATTATAGGCACTTAGGCTGGGCTAAAGACACCCATACCTTGGCCTATATTAAACGCACCGAAAAAAGCGATGAGTTGTGGTACATGGCAATCGATCCAATAAGTTTAACTGCTTTGCCAGCAGTTAAATTAACCAATTTGGCGGTCAATTCTGTACTGAGCTTTCAATTGCAATGGTCGTCTACAGGGCAGATTTACTTCGCTCAAAAAGGCCCTGACGACATCACATGGTTGCAACAATATTCAATTGCTCATAATCGCCTTAAAACCTTAAAAACTTTTCAAGGCAAAACGCAGCTAGTGACCTTAGCCTTGTCACCTAATGAACAGAATTTAGCCTTAGCCATATATATTCATCAAAATAAAAACCAAATTGCATTAATGGCAACCGATACCTTGGCTATTACAGAAGTGGCAGTGGT
Organism: Paraglaciecola aestuariivivens; assembly: GCF_052983255.1. NCBI lineage: Bacteria > Pseudomonadati > Pseudomonadota > Gammaproteobacteria > Alteromonadales > Alteromonadaceae > Paraglaciecola > Paraglaciecola aestuariivivens. The sequence continues at coordinate 131,608 of NZ_JBRKBA010000002.1, forward strand.
AGAAGGCAAACTGCATGGACTAAGTTGGCATCCGAATAATCAGTCATTGTTGTTAAGCAACAGAGAACACTTGCAACGCTTAACTCTAGATCAGCAACTAGAGAATATCGAATTTGATAATTTTCAATATATACGCAATGCCAGTTATACCCACAGTGGTGAAGAAATACTGCTGGAGTTGATCAGTTTAGATGTGGATATATTGTCGTCTAGTCGCCAAGCGCCTTATGTTTATCAAGTACTAGTCGACACTCAATCACTAGACTTTTTGCCTATTCTATCGCCACAGCAAGATAACTTTGCCTTTGAGTCGCACCGTAATGGTCTAAAACAAATTTTTGTTTACGATAATGGCCAGCAACGCTTAGTTTTTAATAACCCCGACAATCATGAACTTTGGGGCATAGTTTGGTCGCCAGATGGTAAACAGATTATAACCGCAAGCAAAAATGCGCTTTTTGTTATAGATGTGGCTAGTGCAACCTTTGAACAAATTAATCACAGTCTAGGGCCATTTTATTTACGCCAATGGTACCAACACGAGCAGGCTTTATTAGTGTCTTTAGTCAATGAACGGGGCATTAAACCTGCCAAGTTCGATTTGGCTACTCGCCAGCTAACAGTGTTGTTTGATGCAGATGTGAATTTTACTTGTACATTTATGGCACTTGATCAGCAGGATCAATTGTATCTATCTAATACAGAACAAATTTTTCAGGTTTCGCCAACAGCTGACATGGAGCTTGTATGGGCGACCCAAGCTGGCGAAATCACAGGCTTTACCTTAGGCGACAATCAATTTCATGTTGGCCTTTCCTATCAAAATGAGTTTGAGTTATTAAACATAGAGCAACCCAGCTTAGGCGCCACAAGCTTGTTTAAAACCTCACATGAACAAGGTTTACACTTTACCAACACTACCAAAGGGGCCGAGCAGTTTTACTTTTCTCAAGTAGAAGACATTAAAAAGTTGGTGCGCTTAAAATAATAACTGGTATTCGGTTAGCGCATAAAACTCTTGGTCAGGGGCCAAAGTCGCACTAGGAAAATTTGCTTGATTGGGGGAGTCAGGGTAAAACTGAGTTTCAAAACACAGGCCTTGATTGGCCTGATATAGTGCGCCCTCTTTACCCGGTTTATTGGCAAAGTGATTAGCGCTAAATAGCTGCATGCCTGGCATGCTAGTGTATACCTCTAAACCAATTTTACCATTTGCAGATACAGCTTTCCCGGCAAACCTAGCCGCGCTTTGTTTGGGGCTAAAGCCATCTACACACAAGTTATGATCTAACCCATTGGCATAGCGAATTTGTGGGTGAGTTGAGTTTAACGCCTGCTGCACTGTGGTTAGTTTTCTAAAATCAAAGGGCGTATCTTGCACTTTGGCTATCTCGCCAGTAGGGATAGCTTCTTCATCTGTAGGGGTATAATAACTTGCCGGCACTTGTATTTGATGGCTAGCCACCGACTCACCTTTATGACCATTTAAATTAAAATAACTGTGATTAGTTGGGTTATACACTGTGGTTTTGTCAGATTGCGCAAAATATTCAATACGCAAACGATTTTGCTCAGTTAAGGTGTAAATAACGCTAGCAGTTAAGTTGCCAGGAAAGCCTTGATCGCCGTCTTCACTGGTTAATTGTAATTTTATTGACGGGTTTTCATGGCTCGAGATTATGCTGGTTTGCCAAATTTTACTATTAAAGCCCTGTGGGCCTCCGTGCAAAGAGTGATGATTTAAATTAGCAGGGCTAGCAAAAGCCTGTCCCCCTAGATTAAATTTGCCGTGTTTTATACGGTTAGCGTAACGACCCACCAAGGCGCCTAAATAACTATCGTCTGTTAAATAAGCCTCAAGAGAATCAAAGCCAAGCACTATATCTGTGGGCTGAGATGCTTGATTAGGCACTTGCCAGCGCCGAATAATGCCGCCTAAGTTTAAAATATCTAGTTGTACATTATTTTTATTGGTTAAACAAAACTGACGAACAATCTGGCCATTAGGGTGAGTGCCAAAGGTAGTTTGTGTAATCATTTGAAAATCCTAACGGGAATGGGAGATAAATTTCATCAGCTAATTTATGACCTTTAGTCGCAACGGATCTAAGGCATGGATGCATGTTAGAGAATTTATCAGCTGATGGGTAGCCACTTATTAGATCTAACCTATTGTTTTATATTTAGTTAGACAGATATAGCCGGGCACAGCAGGGCAGAGAAAAACGTGATACCTGTTTTTAGCCTTAGCCATTAACCAACCAGAATGCAGGGTGATTCTCAGAACTCAGTACCAAAGTATTATGTAAATTTTTTGTTAACAGTCTAGGGTTTGTGGGTCTTACTTACAGAGAAGAACCCATGAATAAAATCAATAAAAAACTTATTAACTTGACTCGCCTTGCTGTGTTAGGGGGCTGGTTATTCAGTAGTCTAGCCTTTGCATGTAAAGATCCTGTGGTGTTAGTTCATGGCAATACAGCCGACCCCTCTAGTTGGAATAACACCTACAACACCCTCTTGAACCAAGGATATAAAGCGGCAGATATTTACAGACCAAACTGGGGCTCCAAGTCCTGTGCTAGCTGTAATAACCATAGTGGAAGCGAAGAAACCCCTGTACGTCAGGCTATTGAAAGTGCTTTGGCTAACTCATGCAGCGGAAAAATTGATGTGATTGGACACTCTATGGGCGCAACTTTGGCCGCCCAACAAATCGATAAATTAGCTGTGGCCAGTTATGTGGATACTTTTGTTGGAATAGCAGGGGCATTTAGAGGATTAAGAAGTTGTGGCGTGTATCCATACAATGTGTGGAGCTCAACATGTGGGTATTATGGCTTGTCTATTCAAAGTCCATTTTTAAACAGTCTGTATGGCATACCCTTAGGGCATAAAGTGTATTCGATTAAAAGTTATATGGATCAAATCATCTGTTCCACTGGCAACTGCACTGTTGGAGGCATTCATAGCAGCAGTATTTGGTATCAAGACGCCAGCTATACTTATGCATTAGGCCATTTTGGATTGCAAACCGATACCGCCAGTAAACAAGTGCAATTAATTCAGTAATTAAAATGGGTGCAAACTGCGCTGGCTAAACGACACTTTATTCATTGTGAGTTAAAGTGTCGTGGTTTTCCAACCTCCCATATTGAAGACTGAGGCGTAACTTCCTACCTTTCAAAGCTAAATCTAGGCACTTGTGCCGATTAATTTTTTTTTATCTGTTTGCCACACCTTCTGGCTTTCTTCTACTAATTCAAGCACTTCGACCAAAGTCGTATTGACCTGCCCAAGATCCCTGACAATTTGCCTATTTTAATCCTTGACATGATAGACAGGTGGTACCTAAACTGTCTATTGTGGGTAAAAGTGGCATAAAGTGGATCTGGTGGGTAAATTAGTCCCTCAAATAACAATAATAAAAAACCAGATTTTGTTTAGTGTTGTGCCGATTAGTTAAGAATAAAAAATAAAAAAGGTAGGGGAATGTTCCGCGGCGCTAACGCAATCAATCTAGATGTAAAAGGAAGAGTGACTATACCGACCCGGTATAGGCAGTCTTTGCTAGATGATTGTAAGGGACAACTAATCTGTACCATAGACACCCAACAACCCTGTTTGCTGCTTTACCCACTTCCCGAATGGGAAGAAATCGAACTCAAACTTAGTCGCTTATCTAGCATGAATTCAGACGAACGCCGAATGCAGCGTTTGTTATTAGGCTATGCCAGTGAAGGAGAGATGGATAAGAACGGGCGATTTTTATTAGGTGCGCCTCTGCGTCAACATGCCAAGTTAGATAAACAAATCATGCTGGTTGGTCAATTTAATAAATTTGAGATTTGGGATGCAGAAATTTGGCAGCAACAAATCACCCTTGATGTGGCTAAAGAACAAGAAGGCAACTTTGAACTAACCGAACGATTGCAGGACTTTTCTCTTTAATGGCTAACCAAGATGCGCACCTTTCGGTTTTATTAAACGAGTCTATCGACGGCTTAGCGATTAAACCTGATGGGATTTATTTAGATGCGACTTTTGGTCGAGGTGGTCATTCAGGTGAGATTTTACAAAAACTTTCTGAAAAAGGGCGCTTGATTGCCATTGACCGTGATCCTAGTGCCATTCAAGCCGCACAAAAGTTTAGTCATGACCCGCGCTTTTCTATTCATCATTGTGCATTTTCGGCCTTACAAAGTGTTGCTGAGTCTTTAGATTTAGTGGGTAAGATTGACGGCATTCTTATGGATCTTGGGGTGTCATCTCCGCAATTAGATGATGCTGAACGCGGCTTTAGTTTTATGCGCAATGGACCGTTAGACATGCGTATGGATACCACTAAAGGGCAGAGTGCTGCTCAGTGGTTAGCCACAGCTGACGAACAAGATATCACCCAAGTAATAAAAGAGTTTGGTGAAGAGAAATTTGGTAAACGTATTGCACATGCCATAGTTAACGAAAGACAAATTGCGCCCATAGAAGATACGGCTCGCTTGGCACAGATTATCGATCAGGCAGTGCCGGTTAAAGATAAATTTAAACACCCAGCCACCCGCAGTTTTCAAGCCATTCGTATTTATATTAATAGTGAGCTGGATGAAATTAAAACGGGTCTAAAAGCCGCATTAACTACCTTGGCACCTAAAGGGCGCTTGTCTGTGATCAGTTTCCATTCGCTAGAAGACCGATTAGTCAAACGTTTTATGCGTGAACAAAGTCGAGGTCTAAATGTGCCACATGGCATGCCTATAATGCAGGCTGAAATCGATGCCGCCAAAGCCATGAAAACCATAGGCAAAGCCATCAAGCCTTCAGAGCAAGAATTGCAAGATAACGTAAGGGCCAGAAGTTCGGTACTACGGGTGGCCGAAAAGTTATGAGTAATCAACACACTAACTTTAATCTACTCAGTTTTGTACTCGCTGATTTAGCCCGCCACCCAGTGCGGGTTTTGTTGTTTCTAGCGGTCTTAGTTAGTGCTGCCTTAGTCATTCTTAGTGCTCACCACAATAGACAAATGTCTATCGCCATAGAGGAGTTGATGCAAGAGAAGGATCAGCTTGATGTTGAGTGGCGGCATTTAGTGTTAGAACAAAGCGCTCTGACTGAGCACAACCGTATTGAATCATTGGTCTCAAAGCAGCTAGATATGCATCGTCCTACGCCCTCAGAAGAAGTGGTGGTACGCATAAAATGAGCCGATTTTCTGCATCAAATAAAGTCAAAAAACAGGCTGAGCAAGCTAAAACTAAAAGTGTGCCGGCTTTATTGCATTGGCGCTTTATTGTGGTCATTAGCGCGATTTTATTGGTGTTTGTGGGTTTGAGTATTAGAGCAGCATACATTCAAGTGGTGTCGCCAGACTTGTTAATTAAACAAGGTGATAATCGAACATTACGCACCCGCGCCAACCCGCTGCATCGTGGTTTAATTGTTGATAGAAATGGCCAGCAATTAGCTGTGAGTGTGCCAGTACGGGCGATTTGGGCCGACCCCAAAACCATAGCCGAGGCCAGAGTGGCGGATCAAGAAAAAGCCTTGGTAGACCCTAGCTTTAATTTAACTGCTAAACAAAGAGAAGATAAAAAACGCTGGCAAGCCTTAGCCGAAGTTTTAGGTCAAGATTTAGATACCTTGCTTGAGCGAGTTAGCGATCCGGCTAAACGTTTTGTTTACGTGCAACGTCAAGTATCCCCCGCTATGGCTGAATATGTGGATAAACTCAAATTGGCAGGAGTGTATTTACGTGATGAATCTAGACGTTATTACCCTAGTGGTGAAGTGTCGGCCCATGTTGTGGGCTTTACTAATGTTGATGATACCGGCATAGAAGGCATAGAAAAACTGTATGACAAATGGCTAGCTGGTACTCAAGGTACACGAAAAATTCGCCGTGATGGTAAAGGCCGTATGGTGGAGTTAATTGAATTTGAAGAAGGGGAAAAACCTAAAGATATTCAATTGACTTTAGATCAGCGTATTCAAGCCTTAGCCTACAAAGAATTAAAACAAGCGGTGCAATATTACAAAGCCAGTTCGGGCTCAGCCATAGTAGTGGCGGTAAAAACCGGTGAAATTTTAGCTTTAGTTAATAGTCCCTCTTTTAATCCCAATAACAGAGCAGGGGTATCAACTCACAGACTAAGAAATCGTGCTGTCACCGATGCTTATGAGCCAGGCTCGTCAGTTAAACCTTTAGCTGTATTAAGCGCCTTGGAATTTGGCTCAGCAAAATTTGATTCTTTAATTGATACCTCACCAGGCTGGATGCATTTAGGTGGCAACATTGTTAGAGATACAGTTAATTACGGTGAAATTGACCTAACCGAAATCATTCGTAAATCTAGCAATATGGGTACGTCTAAGTTGGCCTTATCGGTACCTAAAGAATTCTTGTTAGATATGTACTACAACGTGGGCTTAATGAGTGATAGTGGCGCCAACTTACTCGGTGAAAGTGACGGTATATTTAACGAACGCAATCGCTGGTCTGATTTTGAACTCTCTACTTTATCCTTTGGTTATGGCATATCGGTGACCGCCTTACAGTTGGCCAGAATGTACAGCATTTTAGGTGATGGTGGAGTACGTCGCCCACTGAGTATTATTAAGCCTACTACTCCGGTAGAAAGTGAGCGTGTGATTAGTGAAGAAGCCACTAGGCAAGTGCTAACCATGATGGAAAGTGTGACCCAAAAAAATGGCTCAGCAGAAAAAGCCAGCATTCCTGGCTATAGAGTGGCAGGAAAAACCGGTACGAGTCGTAAAGCCATAGCTAATGGTTACGGTGAAGAATACGTCAATATCTTTGCTGGCGTGGCGCCGGTTTCCGATCCGCAATTAGCAGTAGTGATTTTGATCAACGAGCCTAAGGGTGAGTTGTATTACGCCGGTCATACGGCCGCTCCGGTATTTTCAAAAGTTATGGGCGCCAGTTTACAAATTTTAAATGTTCCACCCGATGATAAAACCGTATCTGATGTGGCAGTGTCTTCCTCTGAAAATCTTCAGGAGGTGGCCAATGCAGGTTGATATGGTTAGCATAAATAAACAATTTGCCCGCGCATTTGACCAAAGCATTAAGCCTTTGTTGGCAGAATTTCATATTGATGCGCCAGATATCATGATCAGCGACCTAGTGTTAGATAGTCGTGATGTGGCCATTCACAAAGCTTTTATTGCTATTCCAGGGCATGCATTAGATGGACGTGACTTTATTCCTCAAGCCATTAGCTTAGGGGCCAAGGTCATCATCGCACAATGTGACGAGTTAGCTGAGCATGGGCATGTAGAAATGCGTGAGCAAAGCATAATAGTGTGGTTCTTCCAATTAGCTGAAAACCTCTCAGCCTTAGCTGGGCATTTTTTCCAGTTTCCAGCTAATTCGATGTCGGTCATAGCGGTAACAGGCACCAATGGTAAAACCTCAACTGTGCAGCTTTGTGGGCAACTTGGTTCGTTAATGGGTGAGCACTGCGCCACTATAGGCACCTTAGGTGCGGGCATGGTGGATATTGAACGCCCCGCGTTAGGCAGCAAAAATGCCCTTAATACCACCCCTGATGCTATCAGTATGCAACGTTTATTGGCTGAGTTTGTAGGGGAAGGCGCCTATCAAGTGGCGCTAGAAGCCTCTTCACATGCATTAGTGCAACACCGAATTAAAGCCGTAAAAACAGATATTGCGGTTTTTACTAACCTTAGCCGCGACCACTTAGATTACCATGGCACTATGAGTGCTTATGCCAGTGCTAAGCGCTTGCTATTGAGTCAACCAGAGTTGGCCTTTGCAGTGGTGAATGCTAACGATATTGAACATAAAGCTTGGTTAAGCCACTTACCTAGCGGGGTAGAGTTAGTTTTATTTGGTCAAGAGCTTAATCAAGCTGAACTAAAACAAGGGCAAAAATACTGCAGTGCTAGCCAAGTAAGTTATTCAAACTCAGGCATGGTGATGCAGATCCAATCTTCTTGGGGCGAGGCCGAAATTAAAGCGCCGCTATTAGGCGAATTTAACGTATCTAATCTGTTGGCTGCCATAGCCAGTCAATTATGTTTAGGTAAAAGCCTTGCACATATTGCCAGTATTACCGCGTTATTAAAGCCCGTTGCTGGGCGCATGGAAATTTTTGCTAAAGCCAAACAACCAAGCATAGTCGTTGACTATGCCCATACACCAGATGGATTAGAAAAAGCTTTATTGGCAGCGCGTCAACATTGCCATGGCAAACTTTGGTGTGTATTTGGTTGTGGGGGCGATCGAGATAAAGGTAAACGTCCGTTAATGGGCGAAATTGCACAGAGTCTTGCGGATCACATAATAGTGACAGACGACAATGTACGAAATGAAGACCCACAACAAATAGTGCAAGATATTTTAGCTGGTTGTACCCAACCAGAATTAATCAGCATTGAGCATGAGCGCAAAAGTGCAATTAAACAGGCAGTTTCGGGTGCAGGTCCTGATGACCTGATCTTAGTGGCCGGCAAAGGCCACGAAAATTATCAAATTATAGGCAAGCAAAAAGTGGCTTACGACGAGCGCGACTTTGTTGCAACTTTATTAGAGGGGAAAACAGTATGATCCCGGTTTCATTATCCTGGGTGGCAGAGCAAACTAAGGGGCAATTGGTTGCGCCAACTGATCAAGAGTTGATCATCACTGGTGTAAGTACAGATACCCGTAGTATTCAGCCCAAGGATCTATTTTTAGCCTTACAAGGCCCAAATTTTGATGGGCATAAGTTTGTGCTACAAGCCGAAAATAAAGGAGCCATTGCTTTAATTGTATCGCGTCCGGTAGACACTCAATTGCCTTACGTTTTAGTAGAAGACACTAAAATGGCACTAGGTATGTTAGGAGCAGCGGTTAAAGCCTTAGTTGGACCAAAAACTGTGGGGATCACGGGTAGCAGTGGCAAAACCACTGTGAAAGAAATGGTCGCAGCGATTTTATCTCGTAGAGGCAAGGTGTTGGCCACAAAAGGCAATCTAAATAATGATTTAGGTGTGCCCATGACACTGTTAAGACTAGAAGAGCAACATGAGTTTGCGGTGATCGAAATGGGTGCCAACCACTTAGGTGAAATTGCCTACACCACTAACTTAGTTAAGCCTGATGTGGCGACTATTGTAAATGCCGCAGCTGCTCACCTAGAAGGTTTTGGCAGTTTATTAGGGGTAGCAAGAGCCAAAAGTGAAATTTTTAAAGGCCTATCTGAAAAAAATGGCCTAGCAATAGTTAATGCCGATAGCCAATTTGCTGAGTATTGGTTGGGCAAATTAAAGTACAACAAGGTCCAAACCTTTTCTGCTCAAAAGCCCGCAGATGTGTATGCCGAAGACGTGATTTTAGGCTTAGATGGCTGCGCGCAATTTGAGTTAATCAGCCCTAAAGGGCGGGTGGCTATTAGCCTATCGCTGCCTGGATTGCACAATGTTAGCAATGCGGTAGTTGCAGCATCGTTGGCTTTAGAAGTGGGAGCTAGCTTACAAGATGTAAGTGAAGGCTTGCGAGATATGCCACATGTAACAGGTCGCCTTGAAGTTAAACAAGTGTCTAATCAGGTGAAAATTCTTGATGATACCTATAACGCCAATGTGGGTTCAGTGAATGCCGCCATCGACTTATTAAGTAGCTTTGCTGGGCATAAGGTTTTAGTGCTTGGGGATATGGCTGAATTAGGCGAAAAAGCTCGTTTTTATCACGAACAAGTTGGTGAGTATGCCAAAGAAAAAGGCATAGATAAGGTGTATACCTTAGGGGTGTTAAGCCAAAGTGCCAGTGATGTGTTTGACACTAATGGCCGTCACTTTAGCCGTTTAGAGCAAATGATTGAGTTTATTAATCAGCAAACCTTATCTCAACAATGCGACATTACTATTTTGGTCAAAGGCTCGCGTAGTGCGCGTATGGAAAGAGTCGTTGAAGCTTTGGAGGAATCCCCCTTGGGAAAGCTTGAACGCCATAGGGAGCGAATCGCATGCTGATTTGGTTAGCCGAATGGCTGCAACAGTTTGACCCAAGCTTTAGGGTGTTTTCTTATCTTACCCTGAGAGCAATTTTAAGCACTTTAACTGCTTTGTTAATTGCAGTGTTTATTGGGCCTAAAATGATCCGTTGGTTGCAACATATGCAAATTGGGCAAACAGTACGCGATGATGGTCCCGAGTCACATTTGGCCAAATCAGGCACCCCAACCATGGGCGGTTTGTTGATTTTAGCAGCCATAGTTTCGAGTGTATTGTTGTGGGCCGATTTATCTAATAGATATGTGTGGGTCACGCTTTTTGTGGTAGTAAGTTACGGCACTATAGGTTTTATTGATGATTATCGAAAAGTCATACGCAAAGATGCCAAAGGGTTAATCGCTCGCTGGAAATATTTTTGGCAATCGGTTATTGCCATTGGTGTGGCGTTTTATTTGTATGCAAGCCAACAAAATCCTGCTGAAACAGCATTGTTAGTGCCCTTCTTTAAAGATGTGATGCCACAAATGGGCATGTTTTTTATTGTCATTACTTACTTTGTGATTGTGGGTACCAGTAACGCAGTAAACCTTACCGATGGGTTAGATGGCTTAGCCATAGTACCAGTAGTGTTAGTGGCCGGTGCCTTAGCTATTTTTGCTTATGTAACTGGCAATATTAACTTTTCAGCCTATTTGCAATTACCTTATCTGCCTTTAACCAGTGAATTGGTCATAGTGTGCACCGCTATGGTGGGAGCCGGATTGGGCTTTTTATGGTTTAACACTTATCCAGCTCAAGTTTTTATGGGCGATGTAGGCTCTTTGGCACTAGGGGGAACCTTAGGGGTTTTAGCCGTTTTAGTGCGCCAAGAAATTGTGCTTTTTATTATGGGCGGGATTTTTGTGGTGGAAACCCTCTCAGTTATTTTACAAGTGGGCTCATTTAAAATGCGTGGTAAACGCATTTTTAGAATGGCACCTATTCATCATCATTACGAACTTAAAGGTTGGCCAGAGCCGCGCGTGATAGTGCGATTTTGGATTATCTCTTTGATGTTGGTATTGGTGGGTTTAGCCACCTTAAAATTACGTTAAGGAAACAGTAAAACCGTGGATCAGATTGAATTAGCAAATAAACAAGTGGTAGTAGTAGGTATGGGTCTTACCGGCCAATCTGCTGCGCGCTTTTTATTAGCTAAACAGGCTAAAGTCATAGCTATGGATAGCCGACTTGAGCTAAGCACTGATTTAGCGGTGGATTTACGCTTAGGTGAATTTGATGCACAAGTGTTATGTCAGGCCGATTTAATTGTATTAAGTCCTGGGGTCGATTTAGCCCAACCTGCCATTCAACAAGCATTGCAAGCTGGGGTAAAAGTCATTGGTGATATTGAGCTCTTTGCTTTATTTAATTCTGTACCAGTGATCGCCATAACAGGCTCTAATGGCAAGTCTACCGTCACCCAATTGGTGACTAATATGTGTTTGCAAGCAGGCAAAAAGGCCTTGTTAGGTGGAAACATTGGCGTTCCAGCATTAGATTTGTTGGGGCAAGATGCCGATATATTGGTATTAGAATTATCCAGTTTTCAACTAGAAACCACAGCCTCACTACACACTTTGGCGGCCACAGTATTAAATATTAGTGAAGATCATCTAGATCGCCATGGCAGTCTGGCTCGCTACCAGCAAATTAAGTTGGGTATATATACACACTGCCAACATCCTGTGTGTAATCGCGATGATCAAATGGCATCACCCAGCAACCTAGTACCTTTAATCAGCTATGGATTATCTGCAAGTGAGCAGGGCTTTGCTTTTGATGCCAAGCAAGGGATTATCTTATTTAACAGCCAGCCCTACTTAGCTAGCCAAGATTGTTTATTGGTGGGCGCGCACAACATGCTTAATATTCAAGCGGCAGCGGCTTTGGCCAAAGTAGCGGGTATAGATGATGCGAGCATAGTACAAGCCGCAAAAGTTTTTGCTGGTTTGCCCCATCGTTGTCAAACCGTGTTATTGAGTAATCATATCCGTTGGATCAATGATTCTAAAGCCACCAATGTTGGGGCCACTCTGGCAGCCATTCATGGCTTGACCACTGATGCGGATCACCGCTTGATTTTAATCGCGGGTGGAGAAGGCAAAGGGGCAGATTTTTCTGTATTAAAAGCTAGCTTTAACCGCTCTGTGGCGCTGTTGATTACCCTAGGTAAAGACGGTCATAAAATTGCGCAGTTACATTCAAACAGTATTCCAGTTAGCTCGATGCAAGAAGCCGTTAAAGTAGCGGTGCAGCATAGCCAACCGGGTGACATAGTGTTGCTTTCACCTGCCTGCGCCAGTTTTGATATGTTTGATAATTATCAACACAGAGGGGATTGCTTTGCCCATGCTGTTAAGGAGCTAGCGGCATGACTAGCTTGATAGAGCACAAAGCTAATCCTCTGCGCCAACTCTTTATGTTAAAACATAATAGAGAGTTAGCTGGTGGCAAAGCGGCCTTACAGCCTTACGATCTATCTTTAGTGTTATTGGCTTTATCGTTAATGGCCATAGGCTTAACTGTGGTTACATCGGCTTCTATGCCAGTGGCCGCTCGATTGTTTGATAATCCATTCCATTTTGCCATTCGTCATGGGGTATATGTGGTGTTAGCCCTAACCGCAGCCATGATAGTTATGCAAATTCCTATGCGTTGGTGGCGAATGACCAATGTGTGGTTGCTGTTATTAGCAGTCGTTTTACTGATCGGCGTGTTAGCTGTTGGGCGCACGGTAAATGGTAGTACTCGTTGGTTAGTAGTGGGGCCCATTACAATTCAAGCTGCAGAGCCAGCTAAGTTGTTTTTCTTTTGCTATTTAGCTGGTTACTTAGTGCGCCGTTACGAAGAAGTTACAGAAAACTTAAAAGGCTTTATTAAACCCTTAGTGGTGTTTTTTGCTTTGGCTTTGTTGCTGTTATTACAACCTGACTTGGGCACTGTGGTAGTGATGTTGTGTACTACTATAGGGCTGTTATTTTTAGCTGGCGCTAAGTTATGGCAGTTCTTTAGTTTGGCCATAGCTGGCAGTTTAGCGGTAGTGATGCTGATTGTGTTTGAGGAATATCGTGTGCGGCGTATTACCTCATTCTTAGATCCTTGGGCCGATCCTTTTGGCAGTGGCTATCAATTGACTCAATCTCTTATGGCTTACGGTCGCGGCGATTTATTTGGTCAAGGTTTGGGTAATAGTTTGCAAAAGTTGGAATACTTACCTGAAGCCCATACCGATTTTATTATGGCGATATTAGCCGAAGAGTTAGGCTTTACTGGAGTATTTGCAGTACTAGCGATTATGCTGTGCATAGTAATTAAAGCCATGCGTATGGGAAATTTAGCCTTACGTAAAGAGCGTCCTTTTGATGCTTACTTGGCTTATTCCATTGGTATTTGGTTTAGTTTGCAAACTGCAGTTAATGTTGGGGCGAGTGCCGGCATTTTGCCAACCAAAGGCTTAACCTTTCCACTGTTGAGTTATGGCGGCTCAAGTTTAATTATTATGGCAATAGCCGTGGCCATTTTAGTGCGTATTGACTTTGAAATGCGAGTTGATGGAATTCAAGCCATCAATAAAGGTGGTGCGTTAAAATCAGATAAAAAAGCCAAGACAAAATCTGCCAAACAAAAAGTTAACGATGTGATAGATGCAGTGATTTTTGAATCTTCTGTGGCTGAAAAGCCAAGCTCAAAAGTCGGAGGTGATAATGCCTAAACGACTATTAGTCATGGCTGGTGGTACAGGGGGGCATGTTTTCCCTGGTTTAGCAGTTGCAAACGAACTGTCTACACAAAACTGGCAAATTCATTGGTTGGGTACCCGCACACGAATGGAAGCGCAAATTGTACCTAAAGCCGGCTACCCAATTAGTTTTATTGATGTAGTAGGGGTGCGTAAAAATGGTCTTATGACTTTATTAAAAGCCCCGTTTAAAATTATTAAAGCCACCTATCAAGCGCATAAAGTGATACGCGAGTTTCGACCCGATGTGGTATTAGGTATGGGCGGCTTTGCTAGTGGTCCTGGCGGCTTAGCGGCTTGGTTAAATCGCTTGCCACTAGTTGTACATGAACAAAACGCCACAGCGGGTTTAACCAATAAGCTGCTGGCGCGCATCGCCACTAAAGTATTAACCGGTTTTGATAACACCTTTGCAAAGCAAGGTTCTGCCAATTCTAAATTCCAATGGGTGGGTAATCCGGTTCGTAAAGAATTTGCAGAGATGGCTAACAAAGAAGTGATTATTTTACCCCTAAACATTTTAGTAGTGGGCGGCAGTTTAGGTGCTCAAGTATTAAACCAAGTGGTGCCAGCTGCCCTTTCTGAATTAGTTGAAGTAAAGGTTCGCCATCAAACAGGGGCAGGGCATAAAGAGCAAGTTCAAGCGGCCTATCAAGCCTCGGTATTGCCTAGCCAAAATGTGCAAGTCACAGAGTTTATTGATGATATTCCCAGCGCCTATGCCTGGGCTGATTTAGTAATTTGCCGCGCAGGGGCGTTAACAGTAGCAGAAGTCGCAGCGGCCGGAGTCGCGGCAATCTTTGTTCCGCTGCCGCATGCGGTTGACGATCATCAAACTAAAAATGCGCAAAGCTTAGTCGAAGTTGAGGCTGCAGAACTAATAGCTCAACAGGATTTTACTGCTGAGTCGTTGCAGCGCTTATTAAAAAGCTACCAACATAGCCCTAATCTATTAATCGAAATGGGCAAAAGAGCAAGAACCATAGCCAAATTAAATGCCGCAGAACAAGTCGCGCATTGTTGTATTAATTTAAGCGAGCAAGCAGCATGAAAACAGCCACTATTACTCATTACCATGTGCCAGAAATGCGACGTATCAAACATATTCACTTTATTGGAATAGGCGGTGCTGGCATGGGCGGCATAGCAGAAGTATTGCTTAACGAAGGATACTTAGTAAGCGGATCAGATAAACAAGCCAATGGTATGACCCAAAGGTTGGCAGACTTAGGCGCCACCATATTTTTTGGTCATCAGGCTAGTAACGTTGAATTGGCTAATGTAGTAGTAGTGTCCAGTGCCATTGATACCAGTAACCCAGAAATTCAAGCGGCCAATGAAAAACGTATTCCAGTGATCCGCCGTGCAGAAATGCTGGCCGAATTGATGCGTTTTCGACACGGCATAGCTGTAGCAGGAACACATGGCAAAACCACTACTACTAGTTTAATTGCCACTATTTACGCCGAAGCTAAACTAGACCCTACTTTTGTTATTGGCGGCTTGTTAAATAGCGCAGGTACTAATGCACGATTAGGTGACAGCCAATACCTAATTGCTGAAGCAGACGAAAGTGATGCGTCATTTGTGCATTTGCAACCTATGGTGTCTGTGGTGACCAATATTGAAGCAGATCACATGGAAACCTATCAGGGCGACTTTCACAAGATGCAAGAAACCTATTTGGACTTCTTACATAATTTGCCGTTTTACGGATTAGCTGTGTTATGTATTGATGATCAGGTAATTCAAAACTTATTACCTCAAATCGGGCGTAAATATCTTACTTATGGGGTGTCTGAAGAAGCCGATGTAAGAGCGACCAATATTCAACTTGGCTTTAATCAAAGTTCATTTGAGGTGTTAAGAAAAGATAAGCCAAATTTATCAGTTAGGGTCAATATTCCAGGCCACCACAATGTGTTAAATGCATTAGCGGCAATAGCTGTGGCCAGTGATGAAGGCATAGCCGATCACTATATAGTGGAAGCCTTAGCCAACTTTTCGGGTATAGGGCGCAGATTTGAGTTTTTAGGCGACTTTGCCACTTCTAAAGGTCAAGCCATTCTCATTGATGATTATGGTCACCACCCAACAGAAGTTGCGGCCACTATAGCGGTAGCTAGAAATAACTGGCCAGACAGACGACTTGTTATGGCCTATCAACCTCATCGTTATACTCGTACCCGTGATTTATACGAAGACTTTGTAAAGGTTTTATCCCAAGTTGATGTGTTGTTGTTGCTCGATGTGTATTCGGCTGGTGAAGCCCCTATTGATGGCGCAGATAGCCGTTCTTTGTGTCGTTCAATTCGTCAAAGAGGTCAACTAGAGCCCATACATGTGTCTGAACTTAATGACTTGCCAAAACTTTTGGCTGAGCATTTACAAGATCAAGATATAGTCATGACTCAAGGAGCAGGAAATATCGGCCAAATCGCCAAGGGCTTGCAACAAGCGCAGCTCGAACCCTCTACTTTAGTAAAAGGATTCGCGCTGTGAGCCAAAGTTTAGATAGACACTTAACAGACTTTGGAAAAGTTGCCGTCATGTTTGGCGGCAATAGCGCCGAGCGTGAAGTCTCATTAAAGTCAGGTCAGGCAGTATTAGCAGGGTTACTTAGTGTTGGCATAGATGCCCATGCGTTTGACCCCAAAGAACAAAATTTAACTGCTTTACTTGAGCAAAAATTTAACCGTGTATTGATCATGTTGCATGGCCGTGGGGGCGAAGATGGCAGCTTACAAGGCGCCTTACAACAACTGAATATTCCCTACACTGGCACAGGTGTATTAGGCTCGGCCCTATGCATGGATAAAATTCGCAGTAAGCAAGTATGGCAAAGTTTAGGCTTGCCTACGGCAAAATATAAAATAGCTGACAAAAGAAGCTTTGATGCAAGTATCTGCGGGGCTATAATGGCCGACTTGGGGAATGAGGTAATGGTCAAACCTGCGCAGGAGGGGTCCAGCATAGGTATGGCCAAGGTTAATAACGCGCAACAATTAGAAATCGCCATTCAAGACGCCTTTAAATACGATAATAAAGTCTTGATTGAGCAATTTGTTCATGGTTCTGAATATACCGTAAGCATACTAAATGGGCATGCCTTGCCATCGATCAGTATGGCCACTCCTCGGGTTTTTTATGATTACACTGCCAAGTATCAGGCAGATACCACTGTGTACCATTGTCCAAGTGGTTTATCTGCCGATAATGAATTAAAGCTGGCAGAGTTAGCCCTTGAGGCCTTTGAAGCCGTTGCTGGCAGCGGTTGGGGGCGGGTAGATTTTATGCAGGATAAGTTAGGTCGGTTTTATTTGTTAGAAGCTAATACTGTACCTGGCATGACAGAAAAAAGTTTAGTGCCTATGGCCGCCAAACAAGCGGGTATGAGCTTTGGTCAATTAGCCTTAGAGGTATTAAAAACCTCAGAGCAGCCAAGGTAAAGCAATGACCGAATTGCCCGACTTAGACAAAGCACCCAAAGGCCTAGAGTTTTATATAGGTTTAGGATTTTTTGTTTGTTTATTGCTGGGGTTAGGATTAGGTGCTTATAAGCTAAATGCTTGGCTTGAAGACGAACAGCAAGCGCCGGTCCAAGATATAGTGGTGTCGGGTGAGCGTAAATTTATTCAGGATCAACAGATAGTAGAGTTGATCAAAAAAACGCAGCCAGGCAGCTTTTTTGAGTTAGATGTAAATTTGGCCCACAAAAGTGTTGAAGCCATGCCATGGGTGTACCGGGCATCGGTGAGAAAACGTTGGCCAAATAGCTTAGATATTTTTGTGGTAGAACAACAACCCGCGGCCATTTGGAATGGCGATATGTTGTTAAACCAATACGGTGAGGCTTTTGATGGTTTCATTAATAACCAAAATTTAGAGACTGAACTGGTGTTGCCGCATTTGTACGGGCCAGGCGGCAGTGAACAAACGGCATTACAAGGGTATCGCAATATGCAATCTTTGTTAGAGGCCACAGAATTACAAATAGTAGAAATGTTTTTAAGTGAGCGTTTTGCTTGGAATTTAGAGTTAGACAACGGCATTAAGTTAAATTTAGGGCGCACCGAGTTTATTGACAGGTTGCAGCGGTTTGTTGATTTATTGCCGCTTATTTCTAAGCAAGAAAAACCCATAGATTATGTAGATTTACGTTACGACACTGGCTTGGCAGTAGGTTGGAAAACCTCAGATAAGCCCGCTTAATAGTTTAATTGAGAGAGTAGTAATAACAGTGAAAGTGAAATTAGTGAGTACACAGCAAAATGTCTAAAAGTGCAGAAAGAAAACTTATTGTTGGTTTAGACATAGGCACCAGTAATGTTAAAGCTGTGGTGGGCGAGCTATTAGACGACCACAGCATTAGTATTGTGGGTGTCGGCAGTCATTCAGCTAAAGGCATGGACAAAGGTGGGGTAAACGATCTGAATCTAGTGGTGCAGTCGGTTAAACGAGCTGTGCACGAAATGGAATTGATGGCCGACTGTAGTGTGTCGTCAGTCTATATGTCAATTTCTGGTCGTCACGTAAAATGCCAAAACGAAAGTGGCATGGTGCCGATAAACAACCAAGAAGTGACGCAAGAGGATGTTGATAATGTAGTGCATGCCGCGCGCTCTGTTCCAATTGCAGCTGAACGTCGGTTATTACATGTGTTACCCCAAGAATTTACCATTGACGTGCAAGAAGGCATTAAAAACCCTATTGGTATGTCTGGGGTACGAATGGAAGCTCAAGCTCACATTATTACTTGTGCCGACGACATGGCTAAAAACTTAGTTAAATGTGTGGAACGTTGTGATCTCAGTGCCGACCAATTAATTTTTTCGGCGTTAGCCTCGAGTTATGCTGTGCTTACCGACGATGAGAAAGAGTTGGGGGTATGTGTTGTAGATATAGGTGGTGGCACCATAGATATGGTGATTTATACCGATGGCGCAATTCGCCACACCTCGGTTATTCCGGCGGCAGGTAATCAAATCACCAGTGATATAGCTAAAATTTTCCGCACCCCAATTAGCCATGCAGAAGAAATTAAAATTAACTATGCCTGTGCCTTAAAAGACATGGTTAGCATGGAAGAGAATATTGAGGTGCACAGTGTAGGAGGCAGACCTTCAAGGGCAATGTCTAGACACACTTTGGCTGAAGTCATAGAGCCAAGATACCAAGAATTATTTGAACTGGTCCACGACGAAATTCGAGCCAGTGGATTAGAAGAGCAAATTGCAGCTGGCATAGTGTTAACTGGTGGCACTGCAAAAATGGAAGGGGCTGTGGAATTTGCTGAAGAGATTTTCCAGATGCCTGTTCGAGTAGGTGAGCCAATAGCAATGAAAGGCTTGTCTGAATATGTAGAAGATGCAAAATACGCAACAGCAGTAGGTTTGTTGCAATATGGAAAAGAGCATTTGATTAGTCAACTTGCTCAAAAATCTAAAGCCACCGATGGAACTTGGCAAAGAATACAAAGTTGGTTTAAAGGCGAGTTTTAAAGCTGGCTTTTTGGCATAATAATGAAAGGTAGCAGGCAAGGAAGAAAACCTGACTGCTTTGATGTACAAACCGGAGAGTAAACATGTTTGAATTAATGGATAGTCATAGCGAAGAAGCGGTAATTAAAGTTATCGGTGTGGGCGGCGGTGGCGGTAATGCCGTTGAACACATGGTGTCACAAAGTATTGAAGGGGTAGAGTTTATTGCCGTTAATACTGATGCCCAAGTATTAAGAAGTTCAGCAGCCAATGTAACCTTACAGATTGGCTCAGGCGTAACTAAAGGCTTAGGTGCTGGGGCTAACCCTAATATTGGCCGTCAAGCAGCTGAAGAAGACAGCGAAACCATTCGTCAAAGTCTTGAAGGCGCTGACATGGTTTTCATTACCGCTGGTATGGGTGGTGGAACAGGAACAGGTGCAGCACCAGAAGTGGCTCGAATAGCCAAAGAAATGGGCATCCTAACTGTAGCTGTGGTGACTAAACCTTTTCCTTTTGAAGGTAGAAAACGTACTGATTTTGCCGACCAAGGCATTGAAGAATTGTCAAAGTATGTTGACTCACTTATTACTATCCCAAATGAAAAGTTACTTAAGGTTATGGGTAAAGGTACGCCTTTATTACAAGCCTTTAGTGCTGCTAATGACATTTTAAGTGGTGCAGTACAAGGTATTGCCGAGTTAATTACCCGTCCTGGTTTAATTAACGTGGATTTTGCCGATGTACGCACAGTGATGTCTGAAATGGGCACAGCTATGATGGGCAGTGGCAGTGCGTCTGGTGAAGATCGTGCCGAAGAAGCCTCTGAAAGTGCTATTGCTTGTCCTTTATTAGAAGACATAGATTTATCTGGTGCTAGAGGTATTTTGGTTAATATTACCGCTGGACCTGATTTCTCTATTGATGAGTTTGAAACTGTAGGTAATGCAGTTAAAGCCTTTGCTTCTGAAAATGCCACTGTAGTTGTAGGTACAGTAATAGACATGGAAATGAGTGACGAGCTACGGGTTACTGTTGTTGCTACTGGTATTGGCGCTGAGAAAAAGCCTGATATTTCTTTAGTCTCTAGCCGTGCGAGCAAAGTTATTGCTGATAGCAATGAATTTAAGCTACAAGCCAATGGTTCAAATGCTATGCCTAGTTCAAGCGCTATGCCTGAGCCTAGCAAAGCGGTAGCCAGTGAAGAAAAAGCTGAGCAAGGCAATGACTTGGAATATCTTGATATTCCAGCATTTTTGCGTAAGCAAGCAGATTAATGCTAAAACGGAATTAATTAGCCAAGTGTAGGTCTTAGACTTGAATGAGTTGTTTTAAATAGGTTAAATGCCATGATTATGGCAGTATTTTGACAATGCTAAGATTTTTAAGTACTATACGCGCCGCTTTTTATTCCCATAAGCTATTGAGCTAAAAAGGTTATGATTAAACAACGCACCATCAAACAATCTGTGCAAGAAACAGGCATTGGCCTGCATAAAGGTGACAAGGTCACTATGACTCTCCGGCCTGCGCCGGCGAATACAGGTATTGTATTTCGCCGCGTTGACCTTGAGCCTTATGCAGATATTCCTGCACGCGCCGATGCAGTAGGCGACACTATGTTGTGTACTTGTATCAGTAACCAAGATGGTGCCACTATCTCAACAGTAGAGCACCTTGCTTCTGCTCTGGCTGGTTTGGGAATAGACAACATCATTGTTGAAGTAGACAGTGATGAACTGCCAATCATGGACGGTAGTGCGAGTCCTTTTATCTTCCTTCTGCAATCTGCAGGAATTGAAGAGCTCAATGCGCCTAAACAATTTATAAAAATTACTAAAGCCATTAAAGTACAAGAGGCTGACAAGTGGGCAGAGTTACGCCCCTATGACGGGTTTAGAGTCGATTTTAGAATAGACTTTGATCACCCCGTTATTAGCCAAACGCGTCAGCACATGGTACTAGATTTTGATTCGTCATCTTATGTAGACGAAGTGAGTCGTGCCCGTACTTTTGGTTTTATGAAAGATCTTGAATACATGAACTCGCACAACCTAGCTTTAGGTGGCAGCATGGAAAACGCGGTAGCATTAGATGAATACCGTGTGCTAAATCCTGAAGGCTTACGTTATAGCGATGAGTTCCTTAAGCATAAAATTTTAGATGCAATTGGTGATTTATATTTAGGTGGCCACAGTATTATAGGTGAGTTAGTAGCCTACAAAACCGGCCATGGTTTAAATAACAAATTATTAAATGCGTTATTACAAAATCAATCTTGCTGGGAATTTGTAAGTTACCAAAACCCTGAAGAATTACCTATCCGATTTGCATCAACTGTTTTAGCAAATTAACTTCAAGCCACTAGCCAACAAAATACTCTTTTGTTGGCTATGAAACCTTTTGTATTTTCGTTTTTTTTTCAATACCATGGGTTGGCTTAACACAGTAAAAATAAGCTGTGTATAAACCCAAAAGAAGCCGATAGTATAATCGGCGAGTATGAAAAATAGACAGCTTGTATAAACAAGCATAACAAGATTAGCTGTTTGTTAGTCATGCTGTGAATTAGACTCAGTGGTGTATTAGCCATAATACAATCCACCCATGTTGAAAGGTGTTAAGAGTCATGAAGTTAACATTACTTTTTAAAAGTAATAATGCGCAGTTTGTGCTGAACATTAATAAGCAAAAATTGCTGTTGGGGCTTATAGCCATTAGCGGTTTAGTCTTGGTTTCTAGTCGTTCAACAACCTCGCCAGAAGAAAATTTAGCCCGTGTCCAATCTGCTAAGGCCGGCTTAGAATTGCAAGCCGAGCAAGTTTCCCAATTAAAATTAGAAACTGAACAGCGTATGTCTGGGGTGTTAAGAAAACTTGCAGATATGCAAAGTCACATTCAACGTTTAGATGCCATGGGGTTAAAGCTAGTTGAACAAGCCAAACTTAATCCTGATGAGTTTAGTTTTAATAAATTAGTTAACACCGAGTTAGATGAGCAAGAACAAAGTTCAGACTTAGCCGCACAAGATAGTTTGTTGGCAAAAATAGATCTTATGTTGAATCAAATTCAAAATAAAACTCAAGAGCTCAGTGCTCTTGAATCTATCATGTTAAGTCACCATATAAGACAAGAGAGCAGATTACAGGGTAAGCCCATATCATCGGGTTGGTTGTCGTCTTATTATGGTATGCGTAACGATCCTTTTACCGGACAACCTGCTATGCACAAAGGCTTAGATTTTGCCGGAAAAGAAGGTGAGCCTGTGTTAGCCACTGGAGCAGGGGTGGTTACTTGGTCGGGATCACGTTATGGCTATGGTGAGTTGGTTGAAATCAACCATGGTGACGGATTAGTCACACGCTATGGGCATAATAAAGCGCTTAATGTTAAGATTGGCGATGTGGTTACCAAAGGTCAGCATATAGCGATAATGGGTAACACTGGACGATCGACTGGTGCACATGTGCACTACGAAGTCATACGTAAAGGTAAACAGCAAGATCCCTTGCCTTACGTGTATCAAAAAAGCTCTTAGTGTTAAGAAGCAAAAGTATTTTTACAATCGGCTCCTAGTGAGCCGATTGTTTTATTTTTAGACAGGCTTTGTGTGTTTTTTAACCCACAAAGCATTATTAATTATTTAGATTGGAAGCTGTAAATCAATGTTTTCGAGTATTCTTACAAAAATCTTCGGCAGTCGTAACGACCGAACCTTAAAAACACTTGGCAAGTCTGTAGAACTAATTAATCAGCTTGAAAGTGATTATGAAGCATTATCAGATGAGCAGCTAAAAGGAAAAACCACTGAATTTAGGCAACGTTTAGAAAAAGGCGAAACCACAGACGATATTTTAGTGGAAGCTTTTGCTGTGGTACGCGAAGCCAGTAAGCGTGTATTTGGTATGCGCCACTTTGACGTGCAACTTTTAGGTGGCCAAGTGTTACATCAAGGCAAAATTGCCGAAATGCGCACTGGTGAAGGTAAAACCTTAACCTCTACTCTGCCTTCTTACCTTAATGCCCTTAGTGGCAAAGGGGTACACGTTATTACCGTAAATGATTACTTAGCTAGCCGTGATGCGGATTGGAGCAGGCCGTTATTTGAATTTTTAGGTTTAACCGTAGGCTGTAACATTCCGGGTATGAACCACGAACAGAAAAAAGCCGCCTATGCCGCCGATATTACCTATGGTACTAACAACGAGTTTGGTTTTGATTACCTACGCGACAATATGGCTTTTAGCCCAAATGACAGAGTACAAAAAGCCCTGCATTTTGCGGTTATCGATGAAGTTGACTCGATCTTAATTGATGAAGCTCGTACGCCTTTGATTATTTCGGGCCAAGCAGAAGACAGCTCTGAGTTATATCGTAAGATCAACTTGATCATTCCAGAGCTAGTGCAACAGGATAAAGAAGACGAAGAAGGTGAAGCGGGCGAAGGTCACTACACCATAGACGAAAAGGGCAAACAAATTCATTTGACCGAAAACGGCCAAATATTTGTTGAACAAATTTTACAGCGTGAAGGCATTTTACCTGAAGAAGAATCGTTGTTTGCTGCCGCTAATATCTCGTTATTGCATCATGTTAATGCGGCCTTACGAGCTCATAAGTTATTTGCTAAAGACGTAGACTATATTGTTAAAGATAACGAAATTGTCATAGTAGATGAACATACGGGCCGTACTATGGAAGGCCGTCGTTGGTCTGAAGGTTTACACCAAGCTGTAGAAGCAAAAGAAGGGGTAAATATTCAAAACGAGAACCAGACCTTGGCTTCAATTACCTTCCAAAACTATTTCCGTTTGTACGACAAATTATCGGGCATGACGGGTACAGCTGATACCGAAGCCTTTGAATTTCAAAGTATTTATGGCCTAGATACAGTCGTTATTCCTACTAACAAACCAATGCTTAGAGAAGATAAAGCTGATTTAATCTTTTTAACCGCAGAAGAAAAGTACGAAGCCATAGTTGAAGATATTAAAGACTGTGTTAAACGTGGTCAGCCTGCACTTGTAGGTACAGTGTCTATTGAAAACTCAGAACTGATTTCGCGTATTCTTAAAAAAGAAAAAATCCCTCATAAAGTGTTAAACGCTAAGTTCCACGAACAAGAAGCCGACATTGTGGCACAAGCGGGTAAACCTGGTGCTATTACTATTGCAACCAATATGGCAGGCCGTGGTACAGATATAGTGTTAGGGGGTAACTGGCAAGCAGAAGTGGATAAAATTCACGATCCTAAGCCTAGCAAAGTAGAAAAAATCAAAGCCGAATGGCAAAAAAATCACGATGCGGTATTGGCTGCGGGTGGTTTGCATATTATTGGTACTGAACGCCATGAATCTCGTCGTATAGACAATCAATTACGCGGTCGTTCTGGTCGTCAGGGGGATGCGGGTTCTTCACGTTTCTACTTGTCGTTAGATGATGCCTTAATGCGTATTTTTGCCTCAGAAAAAATGGGCAATATGATGAAGCGTTTAGGTATGGAGCGTGGCGAAGCCATAGAACATCCTTGGGTGACTCGCGCCATCGAAAACGCACAGCGCAAAGTTGAAGGACGTAACTTTGATATGCGTAAACAGCTTTTAGAATACGATGACGTAGCAAACGACCAAAGAAAAGTCATCTACGAGCAACGTAATGAGTTGTTAGACGAAGGCGATATTAGTGAAACCATAGAAGTGATCCGCGAAGATGTAGTTAACGGTATATTGGATCAATATATACCGCCGCAATCATTAGAAGAAATGTGGGATATTGCCGGTTTAGAAGAGCGCTTTAGAGCTGAATTCTTAATTGATATGCCAGTACAAAAATGGCTTGATGAAGACGACAAGTTATACGAAGAAAAGCTACGTGAACGTGTGTTGGCAGAAGTGACAGCGGCTTACAAAGCTAAAGAAGAAATAGTAGGTCCAGAAGTGCTCAGGCAGTTTGAAAAAGCGGTCATGCTACAAAACCTAGATAGTCACTGGAAAGAGCACTTGGCTGCTATGGATCATCTGCGTCAGGGTATTCATTTACGTGGCTATGCTCAGAAGAACCCTAAACAAGAATACAAGCGCGAGTCATTTGAGCTGTTTTCTGAAATGTTAGAAGCTCTTAAAGTTGAAGTGGTGACTATTCTGAGTAAAGTTCAGGTTAAAGCACAAGAAGACGTAGAAGCAGTTGAAGAGCAGCGTCGTCAAGCAGACGAAACTCCTAAAAACTTTGAACATGAATCTGCCAGTGAGCCAGAAAAACCAGTGGTAGCGCAACGTCAAGGACCCAAGGTAGGAAGAAACGATCCTTGCCCTTGTGGATCAGGCAAAAAATATAAACAATGCCATGGCAAGTTAACCTAAAAAACAATTAAAACTTAATTTAAAAGTCGGGCTATAGTCCGACTTTTTTGTATGGGAGCACAAATGAAAAGCGTTCAAGTTGCGGTAGGGGTAATAAAGCAAGGGCAGCAGGTATATATCAGTAAACGCGCTGATGCTTTGCACCAAGGCGGCAAATGGGAATTTCCCGGTGGAAAATGTGAAGCCAATGAAAGCATAGAGCAAGCCTTGGCCCGCGAGTTAAACGAAGAGGTAGGTATACAAGTAACAGAACAAAGGTTTTTCATGCATATCCAACATGATTATGGTGATAAACAAGTGAGTTTGCATGTGCAAGTTGTTGAAGGCTTTAGTGGCCAGCCTAGCCATCAAGAGGGCCAGCAAAGTCTATGGGTAGATATTAAAGACTTAACTGATTATGAGTTTCCTGAAGCAAATCAATTGATCATTAAAAAACTGATTAGCCAATTAGGTCAGTAGATTGCACCATCACCAGACAAGTGATACAAAGTAAATTCAACCAAACAGGCTACTCAATAAAACGTGACTAAAACCACACTCACAGCACAACAGGCTATGCGTTACCATAGGCAAATTCTCTTGCCTAAGTTTGATTTAGATAAGCAAGAGCTGCTACTTAACGCGCATGTACTGGTAGTTGGGCTGGGTGGCTTAGGTTGTGCTGCAGCACAATATTTAGCAGCCTCTGGTGTAGGGCAGTTTACTTTAGTCGATGATGATCAAGTGGATAGTTCTAACCTGCAAAGACAAGTGTTGCACGGGGAAACAGATATTGGTCGGCATAAATGCGATTCAGCTCAGGCTAGCTTGCTTAACTTAAATGCCAAACTGCAGATCCAGTCAATAAAAGCACGGCTAACTATGGCTGACTATAACAAATTGTTACCCTCTGTGGATTTAGTCTTAGATTGTACCGACAACCTGGCTAGCCGAAATTTATTGAATCAAGTCTGTTATCAACAGCAAAAAAATTTAGTCTCGGGTGCGGCTATACGCATGGAAGGTCAACTTATTTGTGTGCAACCTAAAACTAACTCGGCTTGTTATGCCTGTATTAGTCAATTTATCACTGAACAAAACTTAACTTGTGTTGAAGCTGGGATAATGTCGCCTGTGGTAGGCGTTATTGGCTCTATGCAAGCCTTAGAAGCAATTAAGCTATTAACAGGCTATGGGCAAAGCCTTACCAATACCCTAATGCTATTTGACGGTATACAGGGCCAATGGCAGTCTTTTACTGTGGCTAAACACCCAGAATGTAAAATTTGTAGTGGCTAAATTTACCAGATAATTGTCAAGGATGCCGTTAACAATGCCCATTCAAATATTAGAATGGGCATGCAATACATGGTTATTCGAATGTTACTGTCACCCTTTGTTCAGCTTGAACACTAACACTTTGTTGAGTTTGAATATAAAACCCCTGTTCGCTGCCTTCATCAGTTTCGGGTTGGTCATTTTCTGCTAAACAAGTGAAGCCTATGGTGTATTCCCCTGCCGGAAGATAAGCGACTTTAAATTGATAAATACTGTCATCATTTAGCGACACTTCACCTATGGTGTAGGGCGAAACTTCATTCTCATCACTAGTTTGGTCGGCATCGTCACCAAGATTTTCTAATGCTAAGTCAGTTCCTTGGTAAATATAAACTGCATTTCCTACCTGTAAGTCTACTTTGTTTAAACAAGGTTCTGCATTTATTAGTGCCTCAGAGACACTGCCAGTTAGCACGCCAGTTAATTTGTTTTCTACAACACGAACGCCTCTTGGTTTAAGTAAAATGGCATCTTGGCCTTTGGGATCTACTAATGATTTGCGAAGATCAAACTCTACTGTGTATATGGCTTGTTCTGACTCATTAATGGTAAAGCCATCAAGTTTTAATTGATTGCTAGGAACTCTTAAATTAAAGGTGCCAGTGTCCATTTCTATGTAAGAGTTTTCGGTCACATTTAGTCTTAGTTGACTGTAGTTACCGGGCTGGATGTCTACTTCACTTAATAAAGTTGCAAAATCTTCCCCCTGAAACGCTAACAAATCAATTTGACGGGCTGCGCCCTGTTCATCTTTCACATTAAATGTAACAGGATCGCCATTACCAACTAATTCAACAGAGTCAAATTCAACCACAACTGCAACAGCATTATCTATAGGTGCATCTGAGATATTAAGAGTC
The DNA here is from genome assembly GCF_052983255.1 of Paraglaciecola aestuariivivens. NCBI lineage: Bacteria > Pseudomonadati > Pseudomonadota > Gammaproteobacteria > Alteromonadales > Alteromonadaceae > Paraglaciecola > Paraglaciecola aestuariivivens. The sequence continues at coordinate 159,383 of NZ_JBRKBA010000002.1, forward strand.
AAGCTTGCCTTGACCTCTTGAGTAACAAGGGAGGGAGCACTCTCTTCTGATGAGCTTCCACAAGCCTGCAATAGAGCTACTGTAGAAAATACTAAACATTTTAAACTATTCATATTGATACCTCTTTAGTTAGTTCTTTTACTATCTGCATAGATAGCACTGCATATATAAGGCCAAAGTTATGAAAGCGCTTAATGGTGCGGGCTGCTGAGAAATTTACTGGTAAATTGGAAAAATATCTGCATGAAAATAGGCACATTAGTATCTAATCAGATACAGGGTAGGACTATTTGGTATGCAAAAGCTTCAGTCAAGTGGAGATGACTACACTAACAAAAACTAGAATTAGCATATGAAAATTGACATTATGCTTAATCAGAAAAGCAAACTTTGTGGTTAAACCCCTTAACAAGGAAAGCGCATGTTAACTAAAGGTCGAGTGGTATGCAGTGTTGTTATAATATTTGCTATAGGTTTATTAGGCTTTTTTAGTTTTTTTCCTGCCTATATAGATAAACAAACCAATGCTGTGCATGCTAGCACTCTTCCCCAAGTCAGCGAACAAGCCAAAGCTCTACATAAAACGTTAATGATAGGCGATTGGCATAGCGATAGTTTGTTATGGAAGCGTCAACTTGGGCAGCAGCATAACTATGCTCACATGGATCTGCCGCGCTTACGGCAAGGCAATGTGGCCATGCAAATGTTAACCACAGTGACTAAGTCTCCAAGTGGCATTAATTACCAAGAAAATAGCTCAGAAGCTGCCGATAACATCACTAAATTAGCCATCAGCAATTTATGGCCAATTAACACCTGGCAAAACCTAACACAAAGAGCTTTGTTTCAAGCGCAAAAAGTCCAACAATTGGTAACTGAGTACCCACAGGATGCAGTGTTAGTTAGCTCAAAATCTGAACTGGCGGCATTTTTACAGCAAAGGCAACACAACCCAGACCTAGTTGCCCTGTTATTGGGAACAGAAGGCTCACACGCCTTAGAGGGCCAGCTAAGTAACATTCAACTGTTATATCAGCATGGATTTCGCATGATGAGTTTGCAGCATTTTTTTGACAATCAATTAGGCGGCTCTTTGCACGGTGAAAGTGGCCAAGGCTTAACTCAATTTGGGCGAGATGCTGTGCTTACTATGCAAGCACTAGACATAATGGTGGATGTTTCCCATTCTTCAAAGCAAGTGGTGAAAGATGTGTTGGCTATTAGTACTAAACCACTGCTGGTAAGTCATACTGGGTTTTATGGGCACTGCCCATCTGCGCGCAATATTTCCGACAACCTAATGCAACAAATCGCTGCTCAAGGCGGATTAATAGCCGTAGGCTATTGGGATGGCGCGGTATGCGAAGCCAATGTACAGGAAATTGCTAAAGCTATATTTTATGGGGTTCAGCTATTGGGCAGTCAACATATTGCCTTAGGCTCTGATTTTGATGGTGCCACTAGTGTGCCTTTTGATACCTCAGAGCTGGTTTATTTAACTCAAGCTTTATTGGATATAGGGCTTAGCAGTGAACAAATTAGACAGGTGATGGGTGAAAATATGCTGAATTTTTTACAACAACATTTGCCTGATTAAAGCAAGGCTTAGGCACAAACTAAGCCCTGTGTTGCTTATAAAATATCTATAGGTTGATCGATTAAGTGCCCAACTATTGTACTTTGCTCAGCGTCAGCAAAAGCTTGATCTAATAGCTTAGATCTATAGGCCACCCCAGCTTTATAATTAGGATGAGTAAATATATAACTTTGCTTAGACTCTAAGGCCTCTACTACTCGTTTGGCCAACATCTCTGCAGGGATCCCTGCTTCTACTAGAGCCGCTGCTTGATTTAAACCTTGTTTAGGGTTTGCTTGGCTAGCACCTTGGGTTTTCACCGCTTGATACTTAGGCTGTAAATTACGTAAAGATTGATGAATGCGGGTTTTTACAAAAGCCGGGCAAAGCACCGAAACCAATATATTGTGTTTTTGTAACTCTTGCGCCCAACTTTCTGTCATTGACACCACAGCTGCTTTAGATGCCGCATAAGCCCCTGAATAGGCCACCCCATTCATGCCCGCCATAGAAGCAACATTGATAATCCAGCCCCCCTGTTTTTGGGCTTTTAGCGTGGGGGCTATGGTTTGGGTTCCATTCACTACCCCCATGACATTGACATCTAACACCCACTTCCAGGTGTCGAGCTTGGTTTCATCCACTGTGCCTGGTACGCCCGCCACGCCGGCATTGTTTATAAGCATATGAATATGTCCAAAAGCTTTTAGGCTAGCGTCGTGTACGGCTTGCCATTGGCTTGCATCTGTTACATCTAGTGGGCAAGCTAATACCTCAACTTTGGCCGACTTAAGCTGTTGTTCTGCTAGTTTTAGCTGGTCGGGATCAATATCGGCAATGACTACCTTCATGCCTAATTGACCCAATTCAGTGGCCAAAGCTAGGCCAATGCCGCCGGCTCCACCAGAAATAATAACTGTTTTACCCGAAAATTGATTCGACATAGACCTTTCCTTTGTAACAATAAAAATTCATGCGCTTGGTTTAACTTAAGCTAAGCATAAGTGAGGTATAGGAAAGACAATACTTTATTTGGCGAATTGGCAAGGCTTCATCAAATTAATTAGGGCTAGCTTTTTTGCTAGCCCTGTGTTTCGAATGGTATGCTTGAGTATCCTTATTCTATGGCTTGAACACCTGAGTCTGTGCCAATTAAGACGACATCAGCCCCACGCGCGGCAAATAAGCCATTTGTTACAACCCCGACTATGCCATTTAATTGGCTTTCTAATTCAACAGGGTTAAGTATGTTTAAATTGTGAACATCTAAAATGACATTGCCGTTGTCGGTAATCACCCCTTGACGATATACAGGATCACCGCCTAATTTTACGATTTCTCTGGCCACATATGAGCGTGCCATAGGGATAACTTCAACAGGTAAGGGAAACTTGCCTAAGATAGGCACTTGTTTTGTATCATCAATAATACAAACGAATTTTTTGGCCACAGCAGCCACAATTTTTTCACGGGTGAGTGCTGCACCGCCGCCTTTAATCATATGTTTATGTTGAGTGATTTCATCTGCCCCATCAACATATAGGTCTAGTTTGTCTACTGAGTTAAGGTCAAAAACTTCAATGCCCAGTGCAATTAATCTTTCGGTAGAGGCTTCTGAACTAGAAACAGCGCCTAGTATTTTATGTCTAATTGGGGCTAAGGCTTCAATAAAGTAATTGACAGTTGAGCCAGTACCCACACCTATAATACTGTCTTCTGGTAAGTAGTTAACGGCGGCTAGGGCTACGGCTTTTTTCTTATCATCTTGGGTCATAAGGGGTTTCTTTGAGCTGTCTGGTGGCACAGATTGTAACTTATGCCGGTAAAAATTCAGCTACTTATCTGAAAATATTGTGTTGGCGTGGCAATGCCATGTAGTGGAATATCCCAATTTTCTATGGGTAAATTATTAGCTTGCTGGCAGTCATGGGCTAAACCTACTATTTGAGTCATAGATTTGTCTCTAGCTAAAGGGGCTAAGCTACGGTCGTAAAATCCACCGCCCATTCCTAACCTATTACCCATTAAATCAAAGGCAACTAAAGGCGTAAATAACAAATCTATTTGTGCCAATGGAACAATAGACTGGCATTGTAAAATAGGCTCAGGGATCCCAAAACAATTGGGTTTCATAGGGCTTGTTGGGTGATATTCAACAAAAACTAAATGCCCAGTAGAAAAGGGATGCAGTACAGGCAATGCCACTTTTTTGTGCTGTTGCCAACAATAATCAATTATGCCTTGTGGGTTAAGCTCACCATCGTTGGTTAAATAAACTGCCACTGTCTGTGCTTGTGATAGGGAGGTGTGAGATAAACAATTGGCCACTACTTGCTTTGCTGCGAGTTTTTGTTGCTCAGGCGAAAGGGCCTTGCGCTTATCACGAAAGGTTTTGCGTATTATCTGCCGTGTTTTGTTATGCATCTAGAATTTAACTGGGCTCTGTTTGAGGGATAAACCGGTTTAATACCTTTAATAATAAACTTTTGTCTAAGGGTTTAGCTAAATAATCTTGCCACAAATGATTTGTGCCTGAACCATTGGCTTGAGTTATTGCATCGGCAGTAAGTGCAACTATGGGTAGCGAGGGCTTTTGCTGTTTAATTATTTGCGCAGCCTCCTTGCCGTTCATATTTGGTAAATGAATATCCATTAAAATCAAATCAACTGGCTGAGATAAAGCAATGTCTACTGCCTCTTCACCACTTTTAGCTAGGCTTATTTGCATTCCAAAGGCATCGAATATGGCGGTCATTACCATCTGGTTAATTTCATTATCTTCTACTAACAAAACAGAACTGTTTTTATTAAATTTTTGTTCAACTGGCTGCTCAGAGTCGTGAGTACTTTGCTCATCTAGAGCCGAGGCAGGTAAGCTAACATTAAATACACTGCCTTGACCTAAGGTGCTTTGTACAGAAATTTCGCCTTTTAACAAGTTCACTAAACTTTTGCATATGGCTAAACCTAACCCGCTTCCTTCCACATTTTTTCTATTTCCTACTTGTTGAAACTTAGTAAAAAGTTTGGCTTGGTCTGCGTTTGATATGCCAACCCCTTGATCGGATACACTTATGCTAAGTTTATCTTGTTGCCAGCTAAACTTTGCCTGCACAGATTTGTTCTTATCGGTAAATTTAACTGCATTGTGTACTAAATTAGTAATAATTTGACTCACTTTTGCATGGTCTATGGCTAAAAAAGCCGGTAAATCATCTGCCAAATCAAAACTGAGGGCTATGCCTTTTTCATCGGCCAAAATAGATAACATGCCGTGTAAACCAATTAAAAACTCTGCAATTTGGATAGGCTCAATTTTTTCTTGCATTTGCCCTGCTTCAATTTTGTTAAGATCGATAACTGAGTTAATGACATTAAGTAATTTATTTCCTGAAAAGTCGATGTGTGACAAATATTGTGAGAATTTTTCTGGCAAATTATGGGTTTTAACATCGTCTAACATCAAACGGCTAAACCCAATTATGGCATTAAGCGGTGTCCGCAATTCATGACTCATATTAGATAAAAATTCGGTTTTATGTTGGTTAGCCAGTTCGAGCTGTTTAATATGCTTGCGTAACTCCATTTGAGATATCACAGAGCGACCTAATACCTCTAAGCTGAGTCTCTGCTCAGTTGTTAACTTATTGGGTTTGCCGTCTATTACACAAAGGGTACCTATTGCATGCCCACCTGGGGTAATCAAAGGAGTACCAGCATAAAAGCGGATGCTAGGGGGAGAAGTGACTAAAGGATTATCAAAAAAACGCTCGTCTTTGAGGGTGTCTTCAACTTCAAAAATATGTTTTTGATGTATGGCATGAGCGCAAAATGCAATGTCTCTAGAGGTTTCTTTTGCGTCTAAACCAACCTTAGATTTAAACCATTGACGGTCAGGGTCAACTAAACTAATTAGGGTGATGGGCATGCCACAGATTTGCGCTGCCAACTGAGTTAAATCATCAAATACTTTTTCTGCTTCGGTATCTAATACATCATAGTCGTAGAGCGCTTTTAAACGCTCTACTTCATCTTCAGTAGGCGGTGCTTGTTTCATAAATAGGTGCCCAAACTGGTTTTAAGTAGTAAAACCATAGCACAATTTATTAAAGCCTATAAGTTTCTAGATATAGCTCAGTGATCCTTTGGTTGTCGACTTTAGTGGCAACATTAATCATATTGGCGTTTAGCCAATCTGGACTAGCTGTACTACCAGGCACGGCAACAGAAGTTTGGCCAATGTTTAATGGATCAGTGGATACTCTTATATGACCTTGAGTTAACTCAAACAAACTAGGGTCAACTAAATGAGCAATAGGCATAGCATCGTGGAAGAAACAAACGTCTTCTTTTCTGCTTTGAGAATAAAATTGCATATAAAATTGTGCCGCATCATGAACAAAGCCACCCAACTTAGGGTTGCCTGCTTTTAAGCCAGTTAAAAAGCTAGGATCAAAAGGACAAGAGTTAGTCACATCTAAGCCAAACATATTCACTTGCCAATCGGCTGACATAACAATTTCAGCGGCATAAGCATCGTTCCAGATGTTGGCTTCGGCTACAGGGGTGACATTGCCTGGCACAAAAGCTGCGCCGCCCATAATAGATACTGCTTTAATTAGCTTAGGCAATTCGGGCTCTAAACGTAAAGCTAGAGCAATGTTACCTAAAGGTCCGATAGGCACTAGAGTGATTTCGCCTGGGTATTTTCTGGCCATATCCACAATAAATTGTGCCGAACTACGGGGATCTAGTTCGCCTTTGGCAGCAGGAAAGTTGATATTACCAAAGCCATCATCACCGTGCACAAAGTGCGCGTAAGTTGATTCTTTGCCAACCCAAGGTCTAGCCACACCTTTACAAACTGGAATATCTTGACCCGCTAGGTCACACAAAGTCAGGGCATTTTGTGCTGCCATATCCACTGGCACATTACCAAATACTGTGGTTAACCCCAGTACTTCAATGTCAGGGTGTTGAAAGGCAAAGAAAATTGCCATTGCATCATCGATACCCGGATCAGTATCTAATATAATTTTGTGACTCATTGCTTAACTCCCTGAGTGTTTATTGCTTCGCTAAAAAGCGATCGACTTCTTCTTTGGTCGGTATAGATTGGGCTGCACCTTCTTTCATTACCGCTAATGCTGAAGCGGCACAACCTCGAATTAATGCTGTTTTTGAATCAGCGTGATTACTGTAGGCAGACAAAAAATATCCAATAAAGGTATCGCCTGCAGCTGTAGTGTCAACCGCATCCACTACAAAGGCTGGAATATCTATGGTTTTGTCTTGCTTGAGCATGCGTACACCGGCTTTACCTAAGGTAATCAATACCTCAGCATGAGGCCAATCTTGAAGGAAATAGTCTTCCATTAAGGCTAATTCTGATTGGCCTGATATTTCTGCCGCTTCAACTTCATTCACTATTAATAAGTCTATGCATTCATGCGGCAATTGTTTTACCGATTCTGTCATAGGCGCAGGGTTAAATGCTACCTTAAGCCCACTCTCTTTGGCTTGTTTAAGCACTTCGTCTATGCTGCTGGTTTCGTTTTGAGTCAGTACCCAATCAGTAGATTTAACATTATCTAAAGCATGCATAATGTCTTTAGCGGTTAATTCTAAGTTGGCCCCACCAAATAATACTATGGCGTTTTCTGCAGTTGGGGTGACTTGGATAATAGCGTGTCCAGAAGCTGTATCAGTGCATTGTACATGCTTACAGTTAATGCCGTCGCGGATCATGGTTTGTTTGAATGCTGCATCAGATTCGTTTATTTTGCCAACGTGATGCACATCTGTTCCAGCACGGGCTAATGCAATTGACTGGTTGGCGCCTTTGCCACCTAATAAGCATTGATAGCCAGTTGAGGCTAAGGTTTCGCCAGGTTGCACAAAATGTTCTACTTGGTAGACATGATCGATATTGATAGAACCAAAATTAATGACCGCCATAGTGCGCTGTTTCGCCCCTTTTTTATGCGTTAAATACGATATGAATCTTAGCCGAAAAAGAGGCAAATCCAAAATAAAAAGTTGACCAAATGGTCTGAATCGAGATTATATCGATTTTTACACTCGCAGCAAATCTATCTAGTTAAATAAATACATTAATTTTTGTACAAAACCCGTTTTGGCAACATAAGGCGAAGTGTCGGTTAAAAATAACCGCACCGACACTGTGGCACCATGTCCCCAAGGCCACCATGCCGCCATGACTTTGGGTTGCCTATCTAAGCTTGAGCTAAATAGTCTTTGTTTTTTAATTAACTTAGCAAAGTCACCTGCTAGGTGTTTAACTTCAGCTGGGGCTTTTTTGATATTTTTTGCATCCCAAGCTACAGGTAAAACTTGTTGTAAGCTGAATAAAACTTGATCTTGTTTATCGACAGAAAATTCTGCCAGCATAACCTGTTGATATTCGTCATAACGCCATTTGACAATAGAAGCTAAGGCCTCTATTACGTCTTTTCCATAACTGTGTAATAGTTCTTCTTGTTTCATTTGACTATTTTCTTAATCCGTTGTGCTGTCAATAATGGTGCCTCCCAAAATGCCGCTGTTTAGTGTAAGCCCGTGAACCGAAAGTTCAGGGCGGAGGTATCATCACTGCCTTAGGCTTCTCGATACTAGCCAAGCTTGCACAATAGCAGTGGAATCAACTTCCTTGGTAAAAAGCATCGGCCAGGGACATAACTAAACTGGCTAACATCCCAGGAGACTTAAAAACATCAATATGCCGCTTTTACAAAATTCATTCTGTCGAGCAGCAAACAGGCGCATTATAATCTGTATATGACCTTAGATACTAGGGTTAATGCCATATCGATCATGTATTTGGAACTTGGACGGTGGTAGCATAGAGGCGAATAATGATAGAGAGAACCCTTTGAATACTTCAAACAATCAATTTGATACCTTAACGGCTTTATTAGAGCGTCATAATATTTTAACCAGTGCTGCCGAAGTGCAAGGCATGTTGTGTGGCATGTTAGGTGGGGGCATGCCTTTAGAATGCCAAGATTGGTTAGAGCCGTTGGCCGACTTTATTCACCAAGGCGAGCGTTTTTCTCAACAGGTAGAGCAAGCCTTTAAAGAACTATACCAAGAAACCTGTCAGCAACTCATTGAAAGTGACTTTGCTTTAGTGATGTGTTTGCCAGAAGACTCAAGCCCTATTAATGAACGCGGGCAAGCGCTGTTAAGTTGGGTGCAAGGCTTTATGTTAGGTTTTGGGTTACATCAAGCAGACTTAACCGGTTGTTCACAAGATGTAAAAGAAGCCCTAGAAGACTTTGCTGAAATCGCCAGAATGGACGATGAAATGGCCGAAGATGAAGAGTCTGAACAAGCTCTATTTGAAGTCATGGAGTACGTAAGAGTGACAGCCATGTTGTGTTTTAACGAATTAGGCAAGTCACCAGAGCAACAGCAAAGTGAACCAAAAGTGGTGCATTAACCTAAGTATAAATGTAGTTTTTCGTAAATAAGGGTTTAACTTTGCCAATCGATAATACTGAATTTATTCGACGTCAAAGCGTGTTATTAGAAAGCATGGCGCCTAATAGTATCTGTGTGTTAGCCGCCGAAACTTTACATACTCGTAGCCGCGACACCGAATTTCCATTTCGTCAAGATAGTTATTTTCACTATATGTGTGGGTTTCCAGAGCCTCAAGCTTGGTGGGTATTGTCTAATCATCCAGATTACCCTCAAGGCTTAAGTGTATTGTTCTGTTTAGAAAAAGATCCCCAAGCAGAAATTTGGCATGGCCGCAGGATTGGCCCTAAACAAGCTAAAAAGGCCTACCCTGTCACCTTAGCTTTTGGATTAGACGAGTTAGAAGACAAACTAATAGAACTGCTAGATGGTCATCAACATTTATATTTTGCTCAAGGGCACAACAGTGAAGTAGATAACTTTATTTTTGCTTTATTACAAGATTTACGCAGCGCGCCTAAGCAATCTAAAACTGCCCCTAGCAGTTTAATTGATGTGCGAACCCTATTAGATGAAATGCGTTTAATCAAATCTGCACAAGAAATTGAGCTTATGCGCCATGCGGCACAAATTTCTGGGCAAGCACATATTAGAGCCATGCAATTTGCCCAGCCTGGTAAGCACGAATATCAATTAGAGGCCCAATTGCATCACGAATTTGCTATGCAAGGCGCCAAACATGCTGCCTATGGCACCATAGTTGGCTCGGGAGCTAACGCTTGTATATTGCACTATACAGAAAATAACCAAAGCTTAACTGCAGGAGATTTAGTATTAATTGATGCGGGGTGTGAGTGGCAAGGTTATGCAGCAGATATTACCCGTACTTTTCCAGTTTCTGGGAAATTTAGCCCAGAACAAACTGCCCTGTATGAAATAGTGTTAAAGGCACAATTACAAGCCATTGCGCTGCTTAAACCAGGCAATACCCTTGCCCAAGCGAGTCAAGCTGCTATTCAGGTCATTACCCAAGGGTTACTGGATTTGGCAATTTTAAGTGGCGATTTAGACGAAAATATTAATAATCAAAGTTACCGACAATTTTACATGCATGGTTTGAGTCACTGGTTAGGCTTAGATGTGCACGATGTGGGAAATTATAAAATAGCTGGGCAAGAGCGGCCTTTAAAACCTGGCATGGTGTTAACAGTCGAACCCGGAATTTATATTGCGCCAGATGCTGCGGTTGCCAAAAAATGGCGAGGCATAGGCATTCGTATTGAAGATAATATAGTGATCACCCAAAGCGGCCACGATAACCTTACTCAGTTTGTACCTAAAAGCATAAAGCAAATCGAACAACTTATGTGTAAGGCGAGCTAAAGCTATGATGCAAGGCTTTGATATTCTCATTGTTGGTGGTGGAATAGTGGGCTTAACCCAAGCATTAGCTTTGCAAAACAGCGGGTTATCTATCGCTATTGTTGAAAGTAATCCCAGCCAAGGTTTACCCAATGACGAGCCGCAACTACGTATAAGTGCCCTGACTTTAGCCACAGAAAATATAATGCGTAATTTGGGCGTGTGGCAAAACCTAGATGCTAGCCGTTTAAGTGTGTATAAAAACATGCAAGTTAGGGATCAGGATAGTTTTGCCAAAATCGAATTTAGTGCTGAGCAAGTGGCGCAAGATAGCCTTGGCTTTATTGTCGAAAATCAAAATCTGAGGCATGCCCTTTGGCAACAAGTAGAAAAATCAAGTCAGATAGAAATTATTTCGGCTAAAATTTTGCAATTGAGTGTGGGTCAGCAGGAGTGTTTTATCACCCTAGATAACCAGCTACATATTAGCGCTCGATTAGTGATTGGCGCGGATGGGGCCAATTCAATTGTTAAAAAACAAGCCAAGTTGCCGCAAACGTTTTGGGATTATGATCAAAAAGCCATAGTCGCTACCGTAAAAACAACCGAGCCTCATCACAATGTGGCGCGGCAAATTTTCACCCCAACCGGCCCTTTAGCTTTTATTCCCTTATGGGATGAACATCTATGCTCTATAGTGTGGTCGCAAGATACCGAGCATGCTGATGAGTTAATGGCTTTGCCTAACAGTGCGTTTAATCAAGCGTTAAGTTCGGCCTTTGATTGTACTTTAGGGGTTTGTGAAGTGGTGAGCGACAAACAAGCTTACCCCCTTAAAATGCAATACCTTCGTCAATGGGTACAAGATAGAGTGGTGATTATTGGTGATGCTGCGCACACCATTCATCCGCTTGCTGGACAAGGTGCTAATCTAGGCATAGCGGATGCCGCAGCTTTGGCTCAGCATATTAAGCAGTTAGTCGAGCAAGGCAAAGACATTGGCTTGGGCAAAAATTTAAGAGCTTTTGAGCGTTGGCGTAAAACCGAATGTACAAAAATGCTAGCGGCGATGGAGACTTTCAAACGTTTGTTTGCCGGCAATCAACCGGTGAAAAAGCTGATCCGTGGAGCGGGTTTAAGTTGGGTGAACCAGTCTAACTCAGTTAAACAGCGACTCATGCAACATGCTATGGGGCTGAGCGGTGAATTGCCCGAATTAGCCATGAGAGAAATTAAATCAGAAGTTTAAGTAAATTAACCTTTAGGAAACCACTATGAAAAACAGTCTTATTATCATAACTACCAGCCTAGGGTTAATGGCCTGTGGCGCAATTATGGCAGACCCCTATGATAAAGATTTAGCACCAAGTAAACCTAAAGTTTACTCTGGGGCCGAAGGGCAAAAAAAACAGCAAAAAGATCAAACTACTCTGACTAAAGAAGCCAACAAGTTAAAATGTCAGGATGCCAAATTAGATTTAGTTGATGCAGAAGCAGAAGGTGATGTGAACAGAGTTCGGCAAGTTAAAGCCAGAGTACATAAGCTTTGTACTCAAGATAAATAATCTTAGGGTGTATAGATGACCCCTGCTATTCAGCAATTGAAAAAGGCCAAATGCCATTTTTCAATTCACGAATATCAACATGATGCGTCTGTGCCATCTTATGGATTAGAGGCGGCACAAAAATTAGCCGTGGATGCCGAGCAAGTGTTCAAAACCTTAGTGGTAAAACTAGACTCAGGTGCGCTTGCTGTAGCTGTGATCCCGGTGCAGCAAAAACTCAGTCTAAAAGCTATGGCCAAAGCTTGCGCAGCAAAAAAAGCCGAAATGGCTGACAAAATGGATGTGCAAAGAAGCACGGGTTATGTGTTAGGCGGCGTCAGCCCCCTTGGTCAAAAAAAGCGCCTTATCAGCATAATTGACCAATCAGCCCAACAGCATGCCAGCATATATGTGAGTGGCGGTAAGCGCGGATTAGAAATTCAATTATCCAGTGAGGTGCTAGCCAAAATGCTGGCGGCCAAATTTGCCAATTTATCTGTTACTAACAGCTAATCAATTAAAATAGTGATCAAAGTTCTCTTGAAGTTTTGCAAAGTATTGCCCTACGTGCAGACCGTCTACTAAGGCATGATGTACTTCTACCGAAACAGGCATAGCTATTTCGTTGGCGTTTTTTTTATATTTACCCATCACTATTCTAGGCGTTGAATCACCTTGTTGACGTTTTTGTGCATGTGAAAAACTGGTGAAATGCAACCAAGGTAAAACCGAACAATAAATACAGTTACTTTGCTCCGTTTGTGAGTTAAAAGGCAACAAGCCTTGTTTGCTCCTGGCTAATTGTTGTTGAGCATGTTGGTAAAAGCGCGCAAAGTCTGTGCAATTTCCAAAATCGCAAAAACTAAAACTTTGATCGGGATTTAACACAGTACAGCTCAAGCTGCACTGGTCATGTACTTGCACGTTATTCTGTTTAATGCGGTAGTTAAATTCAGGAATTTGATTGGCGGTATAGCCTAATAAAAACAACGAACAAATAAAAAACGAACGTTGATTTTGTTGGCAATAGTTGACAACTTGGGTGACATCTACCGTAGCACAAAGGTTAAAAAAGGGCTGTTCGAAGTCGTTAAAGAATTCGAAATGTTGTTTTCTATGCCAAGCATTGAGATCGAGTGTGTGCATAAGAGTATGATAAAAAGAATTTGATTCTAGCTTAACGTTTTTTGCGACTTAGTTCATCGGTCAAATAGCTTTAGATAAAGCTTAACTATGCTAAGTTAGCCATCTGGTCTGTGGAATTTTCCAATTTATGATAGAAATATTTGGCTACTCATTAAGCTTAGGCTCGGTATCGCTGTTGGTCTTAGTGGCGTTTTTTATTGGCATGGCCAAAACCGGGGTACATGGCATTTCTATGTTTGCCGTGCCTTTATTAGCCATTATCTTTGGAGGGAAGGCGTCAGCAGGGATAATGTTACCTATGCTAGTAATGGCAGACTTGTTTGCGGTTAAGTATTATCACCGCCACGCTAACTGGCACTACTTAATTAAGTTGTTTCCTTCTGCGGCCTTAGGTGTGGTGATTGGCACTTGGTTAGGCAATGTAATTGACGATCAACTATTTCGCACTGTCATGAGTGTGATTATTTTTGTCAGCTTAGCCATTATGTTGTGGATGGAAAAAGCCGATAAAGAGTCTATCCCCGATTACCTATGGTTTGCCCTCTTAATGGGTTTATTAGGGGGGATCACTACTATGGTAGGCAATCTAGCCGGCTCAGTGATGGCTTTATATCTGCTTAGTATGCGATTGCCCAAAAATGTGTATATTGGTACTGCCGCCTGGTTTTTTCTGGTGATTAATTTATTTAAGCTGCCTTTTCATATTTTCAGTTGGCAAAGCATCGATCTCAACTCTTTTTTGCTCAATCTGATCTGTTTACCTTTTATTGCCCTGGGTGCTTGGAGTGGCATAGTGATAGTTAAAAAGATCCCCGAACAACAGTATCGTTGGTTAGTGATTGGCATGACAGCTGTAGCAGCAATTTTAATGTTGTTTTAATTTTGCTTGGCAGCAAGCTTTCTAAACAAAGGTCTTTCGCTCTATCCATAGAAAACTACAAGCAATGATTAAAGCCCACCAAAACCAGGCTTTAGGCATGTCCTTTAATTGCGGCTGCACCTCTGCTCCGTCAGTTAACTGAGTTAACTTCTGTTGGGTTAAGTTAATATTTTGCAGGTGTCTGTAAGCCATCCAGTCAGTTTGCTGGTAAGCATAAAAACTGCTGGTTTGAACAGGATTGTGCTCATTGTTTTCTGCTGACATTTCTAGCTGATGCCAACCGCTTGAAGTTAACCAAATTGGCACACAATATTGCTCATGGTGCATTGGTTTAGGCACAGCAAAAAGCGCTGATTTTTTGGTATTAGTAGAATGGGTTAAGGTTTTATTCCTAACATCTGCCGCCATACAGGCTTGATGCCTTTGTTGCACAAATTGAATCTGAGCATCACTGGGTGCGAGCCAATAGGGTTGAGTTTGAGGGCGGCTAAGATGGTATAAAATGTGTTGCCAATAATGGCTATACTCACTGGAAAGTCCTGCTGTCTGCCAACCATAAGTGCTGTTAATTAAAGACACTGCCACTCGCCCCAAACCCAGCTTAGTATTAGTGACCAATGCTTGTTGCTGGTGACTAGTGACCAAAATTTCATCTTGCGCCACTGATAACTGTGCTTTTACCAAAGCAATGGACTGGTCGATGCGGCTATTTGGCCATTGTGGAATGGCCGAGTAAGTTGCGCTATCTAAGGGAGTAATAGTTAGCTTGGATAGCCAACTCGGCGACGAATTGGGCCAAGCGTCGATTAAGCTTTGGTCTAGCAATATGTATAAACCCAGCCCTGATTTAACCGCCGATTCAAGATCTTGTAGCTGAGCATTAGATAAGGTCATGAAAGACCGGCCGTCTATTAGCATTAAATCAAAGTTGGTTAATGCTTGTTTGGTTAATGGTGATTTTAAAGCTGCTAATTCTTGAGTAGTAAAATTAAAGTTTTGCCGAATATCTTTATTTTTACTGATACTAGTTAATACCGTTATTTTGGCGTTAAAGGCACTAGCCCAGTTGCTGAACTGTTTAGTCTCAAAAGAGGGTGCTGCTTGTTTAATTAAGACTTTTAGCACAGGTGCAGCAAGTACATTAAAAGCTACAGGTTCGCTAACAATAGGCTCAGTTTGATTGGCCTGTGTAAGCTGTAATTGATATACCCACTGGCCGACACTTTTGGCGGCAAAACTGAAGCTGAATGCTTGTTGTGCTTTTAATCTAACGACTTGTACTTGCTCACCTATGGGATCAAGCAAACTTAGCTCGTATATGAGTTCGGGATTATCTACATTGGCATTAAGTCGGCCACTTAGCTGGATAAATTGGCCTTCCACACTTTCCTTTGGCCATTTTACCTCCACTAACCCCAAGCTAGGTTGGGTAGGTAAAAATGTCATATTGATGGCTTTTAGTTTATCGCCATATAACAGCTCTAAGTCTTGCCATTGCTGTTTAGACAGACCGCTACCAATCAGCTGCAAATTTTGTATGTCGGGCTGTAACTCAAAGAGTTGGTTGACTGAGTTCAACGGCACAAAGGCATGTTGTGTCAGTGCTTCAGTTAAACTGTCATCGGGCTTAGCTAAAACGTATATAGGCTGAGAGCCATCTATGTGTTTAAGTTGTTCTGCTTGGGCACCATTAGTAATGAGATAGCTAGTGACTGTGCTTGCATTGTTTAGCTGTAGGTTAAATGCCAAACCCAAAATGGCCACAGCCGCTGCGATATTGGCACTGAGCACCAAAATCAATCTAACTTTGTGTTGTTTTAGTCTTTTGTAAGCAAGATAACTACTGATTAAACTAACCACAAACAATATAAGTATTAGCCCAAGACTTAGCGCCCATTGATGTTCAAACACCCCTAATGAAAACCTCATGGCTGCGCTCCTTGCCCGTGCTGCTGAATTAAACGCTGATAGTTTTGTAGTATCTGATTTTGCAAAGAGTAGGCTTTTTTCTGCTTCACTGGCATAGCTATGGGCGCGGGCAATAATCGCCACAAGGTTTGCTGGAGTTCCTTAATACATTTGTCACAGTTTTTAAGGGTAAAACTTTGAGTGCTTTGAATTTTTTGCAAGCTAGCTATCAACTTAATATATTCAGGTGAAGCCTCAAGGCTCTGGGTAAAATAGTCTTTTATTTTTTGAATAACAGCTAAGTCTGTGTCATTTAACTCAATGGATTGAGGCGAAGATGAGGCTTGCTTGAGCCTGTTTAACAATCTTTTAAAATCTGCGCTAATAGGCGCAGGCAAACTATGTTGTTGATTACGTTCATAGCTGAGAATGTCTGACAAATCACCTTGATAGCGGCGTTTTTCAGAAACCGGTGGTGGTTCAAAACCTAAACGTTTAACGTAAATACGCTCGGCTTTTTTGGCTCGATTGATCAGCTCTAAGGCGTTGTTTTCAAAGGGCAAGGCCTTTTCAGGCTGAGACAAGTGTAAAAACAATTCCGCTTGCCACATATTGCCGATGGCACGTTTCATTAATAGTGTAGGGCTAGGAATGCCTTTTTTGATAAATTTGCCATCATCGGCTTCGCCATGTGCATGGCCGTATTGTTCGATGATTTGGCTATAACCGGATTTGTCTTGACTAAGCTCTTCTGGCTCGTCTTGATGTTCATGGGAGGCTTGTGCTGAATGTGTTTCTTTGCCATCTTCTTCATCAGCAGAATGGGCTTCTGGGTGACTGTCTAGCCCCTGCTCCATGCCATGCATAGTGCCACTGTCAAATTCGTCACCTAAAAATTGCCCGTATTTTTGCTTTAAGTCACTTTGCGCTGTACCTAGCTCTCGTGATTTAGTGTCAAACAAGTCTTGGCTTAAATTGGTGCGGTCGGCAATCAATTGTTGGGTTTCAATAATGATCTGACGCTGGCTTTTAAAGTATTCAGGCATAAAGTCAATTAACACACCATCAACCATAACGGCTTGCTCTTGATCTTCAAGCCAGCGAATAATTTTACTTGGCGAACGGCTTTGTTGAGGCGCAGGCGTGCGGTTATCCCAAGCTCGCACACTAAAATACAACTCATCCCCAGCTTGCATGCCTAATTCGGATAAACCCCAATTTTTAATAAAGTGGATTTTGCCCTCTACTTGTTGCTGTGAATCAAACTCAAAAGTGTGATCGCGAAACTTGACCGCCTCGCCAGAGCCGCTGGCTACCGAAGCTAAAATTTCCACTTTACTTAGACCAAAGTCATCTTCTATCTCTACTATGCTTTGCACTTTTGGTAGGGCGTTTTTAGGAATTTCTGTAATGGTATTAACTGGGCTAATAAAGCGAATGCTAGGACGACTATCTTGAGCGACTTCAATGGTATGTATATCACCAATCATCTGTTGGTTTTGCGAAATATAATACACAGCTGATTGCGTTATTTCTGAATTAGCAAGATAACTTCCATCTGGTTGGATTGTTAGGGGAATTGGGTCTAGATCATTAATGTGCAAAAACAGCGGTAAATTGGTATCTAGCTCAGAAAAGCTTAATTGCCAACTTACCTCAGCGCCAGCTACTAACTGAATGTCTAATGTTAAAAACTGGGTCTTGGGCAAATTTGTATAAGGCGCAGGAACGATAGTCACTTGGGCAGAACGCAAAGTTGTAGTTTGTTTGCTCGTCAACTGATTTGTTGTCTTTTCAGGGCTTAAGGTTGATGTGAATAAGGTGTTTCTGTGCTCAATGCCTATTAGGATCAGCAGTAAGATTGCAGCTAACAAAATAGGTTGTCTCATTGAGTAATAGGGCAGGTGAGGGCCAAGATCACTTAATAATAAACTTTCTACATTGGCCTGAATGCGTTGTTTTTGTAACCTCTGCATTAAGGTTAAGCAATGGTCAGGCTGCAATATTAGCTCAGCACTTTCTTCACATTGTTTAAATTTTCGGTTTAGGTGCAACAACAAAGACTTGGCGTCTATGTTTTTAAATTGTTGGGTTTGGCAAATAAATACAGCTGCAGCAAGCTGCACTGCCATAAAACTGATAAGTGCGGCTACCAATGAGTGGGTAGTCCAAAATGTCACAGCTGCCACCAACAGAGCAGGCAATAAGGCATAAGTTAGCCTTTGCAGCAGTAACCTTATTTTTATTTTGTTAACCCAGTAGTTCAGGCGGTTATTTGAGGGGGTCTGCTGAGTCACTTAACTATCCACTGCGATTTTTTTATCAACAGGTTGCCATTCACTTAACAGACGTTCAGCGGCAAATATCATGACCAGCAACAAAATTAACCATAGGTGCAAAGCTTGTGTATGTGGGTTAGGTGATTTTATTGGGTTTTGTTGCACTGTGTTAGCTGGCGAGGACATGATTATTTGCTGCTCAGATAACCTAGCGTTTTGAAAATAACCATTTTGTAGTGGTTGATTAAACAATAAATCAAATAACACTAAAGGGAAGTCTGGTTGCTCTAATGCACCTAGTTGATTCATACCAATTAAACTAGCTTGTGATGAAGTTATGTCTTTAGCTAGTTCTGCAGTACTAAGGTTCAATATTACATCTGTTTTAATGTCAGCATTTAGCTTTGACAAGTCACTATATTGCACAGCCAGCTCTATTTGCTGATGGGTATTTAAGGCATCAAAGGCTGCTTTTACATAAGGCATTGAAGGTGCTGATACTTCTTCAAATAGCACTAAAACTGAGGCTTGAAATCTTTGTTCTCGCTCGTTAGAAGGCAAGGATTTTATTTGCCAATTAAGCTTACTAACGGAAGGCAGTTTATTGCCTAGAAATTGTGATAAGCGGTTAGTGCTATAAACAATGACAGGTGTTTGCTTAGGTAGTTGAGCGGCATATTGCTCGACTTTTTCCCATACATTTAACGGGCTAACTTCAGCTGTTGATGGTGGTTTAGGCCATTGGCTGATTTGCTGGCTAGTTAACGCAAGATTAGCTTGGTCAAGCAAGGTAAAATTTGCCACTGAGTATTGCTCAAGTAATTGGCTTCTTTCTGTATCACTGGCATGCTCGAGCCAATCTTGGGTCAGCAAAATATGCGGGTGATTAGATGTTTGCCCGGTTTGCCAATACAGCTGTGCCAAAACGAAGGTGGCGATGAGCAACAATAAGCTCCGCAACAATAATAACAACCATTGAGTGAGCCTGAGTTGACGCAAGCGAGGAGAGGCTTTAACTGTAATTAAAGCCAAATGGGCAAAAGGCACTATTTTTGCCCGGCTTTTACTTAATAAATGAATTGCCAGCGGGATCAGCAAAGCTAACAAGCCCCACAAGGCCAAGGGTGATTGCAGCCAAAAGCCTAAACTAGACATGTTAACCCCCAGGTTTTTGGCGTATTCATGACTTTTGTCTGACCGCTAAAAATTGTCGCAAGGTGTCATCCAATGGATGCTCTATATTGGTTTTTATATGATGAATATTAAAGCTATGGAATTGTTGCGCTAAAGAAAGATTAAACGCCTCGCGAGCTTTTAAATAATCGGCTTTTACCTCTTGTGCCGAAACTAGAATATGCTCATGGCTTTCTTGCTCTTCAAAGCGAACTAGGCCTTTATAGGGGAAAGTGTTTTCATCATTGCTGTCTAACTGAACTGCCACCACTTCAGTGCTTTTACCGACTAAGTTTTGCATGAAGTCAGTTATTTCATGGTTTTTCTGATAAAAGTCACTGACTATAAAAATAATGCTATTGGATTGCATTTTTGCCAGCTGGGCTAACAATAATTGTGGATCAGGAAAGACCGCGCCCGCCTGCATTTGTTCAAGCTTTAGCAGCAATTTTTGCCATTGTTGATGGCCGGTTAAGGCAGGTAAAAAGTCCAATTTATCGCTTGAAAGACCCAACAATCCAAAAGCGTCACCTTGTTGCAGGGCGATATATCCTATGCTGGCTAATAGATGTTTGGCGTAGTCCAACTTATGCCAGGCTTTGGCTGACTGAGCTGATTTTTGCAACATGGAGCCACTGGCATCCACCACCAACCAAATATTGATGTTACTTTCACGCTCAGCTTCGCGAACAAAATAGCGATCAGAGCGGGCAAACAGCTTCCAATCTATGGCATTTAGGGCATCACCGGGCTCGTAACTTCTATATTGGCTAAATTCTATGCCTGTACCACGCTGCACACTGTTATGTCGCCCATGCAAAAAACCTTGTGCCACGGTTTTAGCTACCAAAGGCATGTCTTTGATGCTGGCCAACACTAGTGGGTCAAGAAAGTTTTGCATTACTTATCAATTTTCATTGGTAGAAAATGGCCCAGCAGGAGCGGGTAAATCAGCTAACAAAGCATCAATAATGTGATCTGTGGTTTTGTTTTGCGCTTCAGCCTGAAAACTTAATAACAAACGGTGCCTTAATACACTGTGTGCCACTTGTTTAATATCTTGCATAGTCACAGCAAAACGTTGAGATACTAAGGCATTGGCTTTAGCACATAACACTAAGGCTTGGCCTGCTCTGGGCCCTGCGCCCCAGCGCACAAATTGATTAATAGTGGGAGATTGACTATTGCCTGGTCGGGTATTGCGCGCCAACGAATTAATGTAAACCAACAATGGTTCTGCAATCTCAATATCTCTGACTAAGTGCTGTAAATTAATGATGTCCTGTGCGTTCAAAATGGCGTTTAAGCTTGCCGAGTTATTGCCAGTGGTGCGGCGTAAAATTTCGATTTCTTCTAGCTCTGTAGGGTAATCCACCTTAATAAAAGTTAAGAACCTATCTAGCTGCGCTTCAGGCAAGGGATAAGTACCTGCCTGCTCAACGGGGTTTTGTGTGGCTAACACAAAAAAAGGTTTAGGTAAGGGGTAGCTAGTGCCAGCATAACTCACCCGTTTTTCTTGCATGGCTTCTAATAATGCCGCTTGGGTTTTAGGTGGAGTACGGTTAATTTCATCAGCCAATAAAATGTTGGTAAATACTGGGCCTTGCTGAAACTTAAAAAAACGGTCGCCTGTGTCGTGGTCGGTTTCTAAAATTTCGGTGCCAATGATATCGCTAGGCATTAAGTCAGGAGTAAATTGCACCCGTTTAAAGCCAAGCTCAAGGGTATCGGCTAAGGCATTAACCATTAAGGTTTTGGCTAAGCCTGGCACACCTTCTAATAAACAATGGCCGCCAGCTAACATGCTGACCAATAATTCTTGGATTACGTTCTTCTGGCCAACTATCACCTTACCCACTTCTTGCTCAACTTGAGTCAATTTGCTTAGCAAAGTGTGAATGTCTTGTTCAGATAAATTCTGTGTGCTCATGAAATCTCTTTAAGTTAAGGGAGACAAAAGCGGCAAGTTGCGAGTGAAAAGCCAAAAGCTTATTCGCCACAGGCTCTTAATGCGCTTAGTTCCATAAATTCTATTGTATCTTTGCCTGCTAGTTTTCTGCTAGTTTTCTGCTAGTTTTCTGCTGGTAATGGCGATTAGGCCGTCATAGCGTAAATGACAATATTCACTGCAAACTTAGTGTTATCTACCTTTAACCAACGTTTGTTTCTAAAATCGTAATCCCATTCACAGCCAAGATCTTTGTTGCTGTATAACACAGCTATGCGCCCGTTAATTTCTATGGCCTTTAGATATTCATGGACTAAATCATCACCCCAACCATTTAACTCAATGGAAGTACGTGGCGGCCCGTCAAATTCAAAAAAACACGAATACAGCGGATGATCATTGGGGATTTTTTTTAATGCATCATCGCCAAAAATCTCGGCCATTTGTGCTTCAAAAGTGCGAGCAAACATTCCATCAATATCGTGATTGCAATCATCCACAAACACAAATCCGCCGTTTTCCACGTAGCGTTGAAAGTTTTGTTTTTCTTGTTGATTAAACTGTACCAACCTATGTCCCGCCATATAACAAAAAGGCGCGTTTAACATGCTGGGATCAGATAGGGGGATCACTCGTTCTTGTAAATCCACCCGTAAACTAGTGTATTCAATCAGCGAGTTAAGTACGTTGGCTGGCATACGTTCGTCGACTTCCCAATTGCCCGACTCATAACTTAGCCGAGTAAAATAAAAGTCGTAGTCAGCACTTTGTGCACGCACAGCCATGGGCAGGGCAGCACAAACTGCCATAGCACAACTAGAGCGAATAAAGTGGCGACGGGTTAAATCTTTCATCAAAGTGCAATCAGCCACACACAATCATCTTGACTATGTGTGGCCACAAGCTTATACCGCGTCAGATAAACTACTAAAGGTAAAGTCTCTGATTTTCATAGGCGGGATCATATTGCCATTAATTCGCTGAGGCTTGCCCAAGGCTTCGATATTGTTCAACATCACTATTGGACTTTCGTTAAAACGGAAGTTTTTAATAGGATATTTAATTTTACCGTTTTCAATATAAAAGGTGCCGTCGCGGGTTAAACCTGTATATAACAAGGTTTGAGGGTCGAGTGAACGAATATACCAAAGACGTGTAACCAAAATGCCGCGTCGGGTATTTTTAATCATATCTTCTAGCGATTCATTGCCACCTTCCATGATGATATTGCCACCACTAGGTACATAATCTACCCCAGTTTTTTTCGCCCAATAAGGCGAATTAGGCATATTTACAACAGTGCCGTTTTTTATCCAATCAGTACGATTGCGCGGGTAACCATCAGCGCCAAAAGGGGCGCTCGGGGCGATAGGATGCTGTGGATCTGAATAAATGTTGACGCGCTCGTCAAACATTTTTTGACCTAGTTTATTTTTAGGCGCCTTTTCAGGATCTTCGCCATCTTTTGTTTTGTAACTTAAAAAGCTGCGGCCTTCGTCGGCACTACGCTGATTAAAGTTGTTCATCATATTGCCCAACAAACCTACACTGGCCGCCGGCTCTAGAATAACTGTGTATTTACCCGGCTCCATGGCTTTTGCACCCACTGAGCCTTTGGCTTTTTGTATGGCAATACTTGAGGCTTTGGCAGTGTCTAAATCTTTGATGTCGCTGACATTACGCGTGACCCAACCTGAGCCTGTGCCGTCTTCGGTACGAATAGTGACTGAGAAATCGGCTTCAGTGCTTTTGTTGTATGCAAACAAACCCTTATTGTTCATTATGGCGCGAAAACTTACAAATTCTTCTAAAAAGCCAGCAGCCACTAATTTGTTCTTTTTCGATGGGGTAATACTGTCATCTGCAGCTTTGGCTCTAAAGTCCGGGGTGACTTTTGCTGTTGAATCAAAGTAAGTATTAGAAGATAGGTATTTTTGTGGCCCAAAAACTGGCATATGCTCTTCATTTTCTGGCGCAAGTTTGGCTAACTCTTCAGAGCGACGCACCACTTTTTCTAACGAGGCATCGTCAAATTCGTTGATGGTTGCTACACCTGTACGTTTACCAAAAGTCGATTGCACCACTAAAACTAAATCACTTTCTTCACCAGCGGTAGACACTGTGTTGCGCGCATAACGAATATTACCGCCTACGTCTCCATTTAAATTGCACTCTATTTCATCAGCTTTTGAGTGTTTGATGACTTTGCTAAGTAATTCTTTAGCGTGTTGTTCAGATAAAATTGTCATAATTGTTATTCCTTCTTGTAACCGACTTACACATTTCGCGCAGTGTTGATAACGTTAATGTTGTCAAATCGCGTTGTTGGACAACCATGAGAAACTGCACTGACCTGTGAAGGCTGGCCTTTACCATCAAAGAACGAACCACCCACACGATAGTCAGATTTACCCGCTAACTGTGAACAGCTATTCCAAAACTCTTGGGTGTTTGATTGATATGCCACATCTTCAATTTGATCGACAATTTTGCCGTCTTTAATTTCATAAAATAGCTGACCACCAAATTGGAAGTTGTATCTTTGTTGGTCAATAGAAAACGACCCTCGACCGGCAATGTAAATGCCTTTTTCGACGTCTTTAATTACATCATCGGCAGAAATATCTTGTTTGTTTGGTTTAAGCGATACATTCGGCATGCGCTGAAATTGCACATCACGCCAGCTTTGTGAATAACTACAACCATGCGATTCGTTTTGATCGATCATATGTACTTGATCGCGAGTTGCTTGGTAATTCACTAATATACCGTCTTTGACCAAGTCCCACTCTTTGGTTTTCACGCCCTCATCATCATAGGCCACATTACCTAATGAATTTGGTTGAGTTTTATCGGCAAACAAATTCACAATATCTGAGCCATATTGGAAGGTACCACTTTTCCACTTATCTAAAGTGGCAAAACTGGTGCCTGCATAGTTGGCTTCGTAACCTAATACTCGGTCTAATTCTAATGGGTGACCGACAGATTCATGAATGGTTAACATCAAATGGGCAGGATCTAACACTAGGTCATATTTGCCCGGTTCAACTGATTTGGCTTTGAGTTTCTCTTGTAGTTGTTTGCCCGCTGCTGCGGCATCTTCAACTATGTCGTAAGAGTTTTTATAACCAACATTGGCCCCAGTTATTTTGATTTTATCTTTTTCAAGACCATCAAGGTATTCGAAACCCATGCCCACTGGGTTGCCTAAACCACTGCGCTGTTTAAAACCGCTTTTACCCACAGCTGTGGCCGTAAAGGGCGCCCATAATCTATGCACATCTTGGTCGATATAAGAGCCATCGGTAGAGGCAAAATACTTTTGTTCATTCACTAAAAATAAACGAGAAGAAATAAAGTTTGCCCCATTTTTCATCGCAGCGGCATTGGCTGCTAACAACAAATCGACTTTATCTTGAATGGGCACTTCCATGGCGTTTTTTGTTATAGGAGTTTGCCAACTAACCTCACCTACACCTTTTACTGGCGCTAATTTCACTGGATCTGTTTGAAATTTCGAGTTGGCTAAGGCTACCGCCACTGCACGCTCTGCGGTTTTTGCTACGCTATCTGGAGTCATGTTAGAAGTAGACGCAAAACCCCAAGTACCATTTGCAATAACACGTACCCCTATACCTGCTGATTCTGTGTTAACAATGTTTTCAACACGGGTTTCTCTCGTGGTAACAAATTGGTTTAAGTAGCGGCCAATACGTGCATCGGCGTAGCTAGCTCCTTTAGCTTTTGCTGCATTTAAGGCAATGTCTGCTAGCTTTTTTTTGTACGCCACGTCCATGGGTTTATCTAAGAGTTGTTCGGCGGATATGGCAATACCTGATACAGGCAGCATTAGCGCGCCCATACCTGCTCCACCCATTTTCATAAAATCGCGTCTTTGCATGATCTATTCCTCTGTCGTAGCTGAATTTTTTATTGGTAATTAACCAGTGTATGGCAATTATTAATTAAGTCTCAATAGATACTTGTTAACTATTTCGAAAGAATAAGTAACAAGTCGTTACATACTCTTGTGTTAATTATTTAATTTATTGTTTTTATTAGTTATTTTTTTCTATTAGGTCAAGAATGGCCTGGCCCCAAAGGGCATAAGATTTGGCACTTAAATGCAATAAGTCTGGCATATAAATTTCGTCTAAGCGGCCATTTTTATCTAAGAATTTTTGATTGATATCTAGCCATATTAATGGCTGGGTTTTTGCCCAATTTTGTAATAACAAGTTAGTGGCATCAATGCGTTGACGCATGGGTTTATTGGGGTTTCGGCTACGTGGAAGCAGCGCCATAAGTACCAACTGGCTTTGGGGTAGGCGTAGTTGTAGTTCTGATACTATGGCTTGTATGCCTAACACTATCTCCTTGGGTGGATCTAACCTATGCCCAGCATTGTTGGTGCCAATTAATACTATACAAAACTTAGGGTTGAGCTGCTCTATTTGGCCATGCTGAATTCGCCATAACAGCTGTTCGGTTCTATCTCCGGCAAAACCTAAGTTAAATTTAGTCAAATGCGCTAAGTCTTGTTGCCAAACCTCAGCGCCTTCAACTTCCCAGGCGTGGGTGATGGAGTCGCCTAAAAACAGTAAATCTAAAGGCTGTTCAAGTTGTTGTTTTTCACTTAGCTTTTGCTGGTGGCGTGCTAGCCACCAGTCTTCTTCACTTTTACAGGGAATAAGCGCAAGAGGTGTTTGGTTACTTGGCTTGCTCACTGATGATCCAATCGTTTATGACATCTTCTAGCACAGCCATAGGTAATGAACCTTGACCTATCACAGTATCGTGAAAACGCCGAATATCGAATTGGTTGCCTAAGGCTTGTTCAGCTTTAGCACGTAATTCACGGATTTTAATTTCGCCCATTTTGTACGACAAGGCTTGTGCCGGCCAAGAAATGTAACGGTCGATTTGATCTTCTACCGACTTTTGGGTTAAGGCTGTGTGCTGGGCCAAATAATCAATAGCTTGTTGACGGCTCCAGCCAAAAGCGTGTATGCCAGTATCTACCACTAAACGCACGGCACGCCACATTTCGTAACCTAAGCGCCCAAAGTCGCTGTATGGGTCTTGGTAAAAGCCGGCTTCTTTACCTAAACGTTCAGAGTATAAGCCCCAACCTTCACCAAAGGCAGAATGACTTAAAGTCCGTCTAAATTCTGGCACTTCTAGCTCCATGGCCACGGCATTTTGTAAATGGTGGCCAGGCACGGCTTCGTGCAAGCTTAAGGCTTCTAAATTATATAGAGGCTGCTGGGCTGGCTCTGAGGTTAAAAAGTAGGTACCAGGGGTACGACTGTCTGGGGGAGGCATATAAAAAGCACCGCGAGTGGCCGAGCCTTTAATGGTAAAAGTATTGCGTGGTAGATGACTAAAAAAGCTGGGTAATTTGCCGTACATTTTCATAGTAATGAAAGCGGTTTTTTCTAACACGTCTTGACGGTCTTTGGCATAAAACTGTGGATCGGTGGCTAAAAACTGTAAAAACTCTGCATAACTGCCTGTAAAGCCAACTTGATCAATAATGGCCTGCATTTCTGCACGAATGCGCTTCACTTCGCTAAGGCCTAATTCATGAATTTGTTTGGCTGTGGCATTTGTGGTGGTGTAATAGTTGGCTGTGTAGGCGTAATACTCGGCTCCACCTTTTACACTGGCAATACCTGGCTCGGTACGACACTTAGGCATATATTGATTTACAAAAAAGTCATAAAACTCTTGGTAAGCTGGCACGACTGCCGATTGAATGAGTTTAACGGCTTGTTGAGTGTAGTCACTTTTTTGCTTGGAGGTAAAGGTACTAGGGAAGCGAGTGAAAGGGTCAAATAAGGCACTGGTTTTAGGATCATCTACTATGTGCTTGCTAATGGTTTGATGGTAGTTTTTAAAACTTTCACAATGATGCACATATCCCGCTTGTATGCCGGCTTTCATTAGGTTGATTTTTTCACGGTTAAATCGTGGGTAGTCGGCCAAGCTAATTAAAAAGTCATCGTAATCTTCAAGGGTTAAAAAGGCCATATTGGCTGGCGCTTCGGCAAAATAGGTGTGCCAACCACTTAAGAAGTTAATGGGGAAATATTTATCTTGATGCTGGTGGCTTAGCGCTTCGGTTTCGCGTTCATATTTAAATAAACGATAATTCATTAATTGTTCGGCAGTTAATTGTTGCGGATTAATAAGTTGTAACTGCTCTAGCACTTTTGCATTATAAGCCTGTCTTCTGGCTAGGGCTTGTGGGGTAAATTCTGCTAGCTTGCCTTTGGGCTTCCATCCATCTGGGTCGGTTCTAAAAAACACTTTTTCTTGTTGGGCCTGTTGCCAGTGTTGATCTATGATGCGGCTAAGATCTTGATTGGCATCTGCTAGAACTTGCCAGCTTAATGAGCAGGCCGTTAAAAGGGTTAAGGCTTTAGTAAACATATCACTCTCTTGTTGTTTTTGTGTGGATATTAAATAGCAAGTTTTGCTAGTTTGCCAATAGGCTCAGACAATGAATCAGGAGGCAGTGTAAACCATTGCATACCTTTTTCTGTCATGTATACGCAGTCTTCTAAACGCACACCAAACTCTCCGGGCAGGTAAATGCCAGGTTCATTGCTAAAACACATTCCAGCTTGTAGTGGTTGTTTTTCTCCACGCACAAAGTTGACGGGTTCGTGACCTTGCATACCTATACCATGTCCGGTTCGGTGTGAAAGGCCGGGTAATTGATAATCTGGTCCTAAACCTTGTTGTTCATAATAGGCACGTACAGCCTCGTCTACTTTGCCTGCCGGTGTTCCTAAAGTGGCGGCTTCAAACGCAATTTGTTGGCCTTTACGTACAGTGTTCCAAATTTTTTGTTGTTTTTTACTTGGCTCTCCAAACACAAAAGTACGACTAATGTCAGATTGATAGCCTTCAACCGAACAGCCGCAATCCATTAATACAATAGAGCCTTCGCGAATGGTTTGTTGTTGTTTAGTGCCATGGGGATAGGCGCTGGCTTCGTTAAACAAGGCCATGCCCCAAATTCCACTGCCACCCAGTTTGGCTTGGGCATCGGCCATCAGTGTTTTCACATCTCCTTGGCTCATGCCTAATTCAAGTTGTGACCAGACGTGCGCATAAGCTGTTAAGGTGATTTCGTTAGCCTTGTGCATCAGTTGTAATTCGTGTTGGTCTTTGTACATACGACAACCCAAAGTAATGGGCTCGGCGCTGGTGTCTTGCATGGCAGGTAATAAACTCATAATGCCGCGCTGTACAAAATAGCGCACAGAATCTTCAAAGGCTAAGGTTCCTGAGGTGATTTTACGATCGGCCAGTATAGATTTGACGGCTTCAAAAGGACTTTCATGTTCTTGCCAAACACGCACATCGTCACCTAAGGCTAAGCTTTCTCTAATGCTAGGCTCTTCAAAAAACGGACAGACTACGGCTATTTCGCCCTCGTGAGGGATCACCACAGCGGTTAACCTTTCACTGCGCCACCACTGAATACCACTAAAATAATCCATGGCCGCGCCCGGCTCTAATACTATGGCGGCTATGTTGTGCTGTTGCATTAACTGCTGAGCCTTGGCAATACGCGCTTTTCTTTCAGTCACTGAAATGGGCTTTACATTAGTGGTTAGATTTTTTAATTCGCCTAGCGGCTTAGTGCCAGATTTAGAAGATGACGCCAGCGCAGAATGTGCAAAAGGCAGTGAGGCCAAGGCGACTCCACTGGCTTTTAAAAATTGTCGTTTGTTGAATTGCATTTGGTTGCCTCGAAACGATGAACCTAATTAACGTGAGCCACAGCCTATTACAATTTGTGACTTTTTTGTAGGTGTTTAGCAATCTCGCGACACCTAGGTTTTTATGTGTCTGTAAGGTTAATTTTTCTTTAAAAAGGCCCAAATATTTAGCTCACTTTCGAGTTTCTTTTAAGGTATTTGGGAATAAATGTTTTTTCCATCCGTTAACCCAGTGAGATTAACAAAACACAATAGGAAATTAACATGATGAAATTAAACAAAACTCTTAACCTAATGATCCTTGCTGGTGTAGCACAATACTCTACTGCTACTTTTGCTGCGGGTATTACTGTGTCTCAACAGACTAGTGTGAATAATCAGACTTCGGTTTCACAACAATCTAATACTGAATCAACAAATACTAATAGCCAAGTGCAATCGGACTCATCGGCACAAAACAACACTGATGTGCAGGCCGATGCCAATACTCAATCAGAGCAAGAACAAACGCAAAACAGCGCCGATGACAACGCAGAAGCCGTTGCAGAGCAATTTACTCAGCTAGATACAGAGGTGGTTGCCAATAGTACGCAACGTGTGGGCAGTACATTGGGGCAAACCACAGAGGTGGTAAGTAGCCATGGCATGTCTGCAGTTACCGCGCTGTCTTTGTTTGAAACGGCAGAATCTAAGTTAGAAAGCCCTGAGGTAGACAGCCCAGAAGCTGAGTTACCTGCAGACGAAGCTGAAGATGTAACAGAGCCCACTCCAGAAGAATCGCCAGAAGTGCCAGAAACAAGCAACGCTTTAGAACTAGATAATAGTGCAGATCTGACAAACAACTTAGCCGCTAATGTGCAGCAAATTGCTGACCTTGACCTGGCATCTCAAGCTAGTCAGGTTATTCAACAGTCTGTGAATACCAACTTAGCTGAGTCTATTGGTAGCCAAGCGCAAAGCACTGTCACGCAAACTGTGAACAACCAAGTTAGTACTCTGGTGAGTGAGCAAGTCAAGGCTGAGGTAGTAAGTGCAACAGCAGCAGAAGTGGCTAACGCTATTACCAGCGACCTAGATTTAGGGCTGTAAGTTTACCTTCCCTTCATTTAACGCCGACTATAAGTCGGCGTTTCTTTCTTATCTTGTAGGAGATCATTATGAAACACCTATTCAATAAAATAACCGCCTTGTTAATATTGGCCAGTAGCGCCCCTATCACAGTAATGGCGGAGTCTAGCTTAAAATTTAATGGCGAAGCTGGAGCAGGAGTGATTGCAAACTCAGCCTTAAGTGTGGATGAACTTGATGATGTTTCATCACAAGGAGATAACGGATATGAGTGGTTTGCAAACTTAGGGGCGGAGTGGCGCACAACCAAACATACTAAGTTAACTGCTAATTACACCTATAACCAACAACAATATCGCGAGTTTTCTGAGTACGATTTAGCTTTGCAGCAACTGTCGGTTGATGGCAGTTATTTATTTAGTAAAAGTGAGCTAGGAATACGAGCGGATGCCGCTTCGGCGGCACTGGCTGGTGATACTTTTTTAGATTATCAACAGGTTAGTGTGTATTTAGGGTACTTTATTCAGCCACAAACTTACCTACGCTCAAGTTTAAAAACTAAACAAAAGCACTTTGCCGAATTGTCTGAGCGTGATGCAAAAGGAGTAGGTGCCTCAGTCGATTTGTTCCATTTTTTAAATGGGGCCAATACTATGTTGATGCTGGGGCTAAGTGCTGAGCAAGAAGACGCTCAAGATCAACAATTTACATACAATGGCTTAGGGTTAGTCACTAAAGTCAGCCATAAGTTTGGTCTGTTTGGGCTTGATACTAAATTTGCTTTGGGCTTGCGATTGCAACAAAAAGACTATCAAACAACAGAGCACAGCAGTGTATTGACAGAAGAAAGCACAGACAGAGATGAAACTAGGCGAGTAATAGAGGCCAGTTGGCAGTTAACCCTGTTAGATAACTTGGCTTTAAAAACTGAGTTAGAACATGGCGATTTTGATTCTCAATTAGACAGTCAAACCTATCAGCAAACTCTTGGTAGCCTTGGCCTCACTTACAGCTTTTAATTAAGGGCGAATGGCGCCTTCGCCGTAAATAGGGTCTCTACCTTTTGCACCAAGATCCTCTGCTTGTTGCAAAAGGTAGTGAAGAACTTTTTGTGTATCCCACTTTTTATTTTTTGCAACTATACAGGCTAGGGCTGCCGCTACCACAGGTGCGGCCATAGAGGTACCCGACTCTTTGCCTACACTATGGTTAGGTTGCGCACTTAATACATTCACGCCCAAGGCTGAAAAATCAATATAGTCACCACGATTAGCCCAGCGATAAGGTTGTAACTGCTGATCAAAGGCACTCACTGCTATTACGGGGGGATAAGCAGCCGGATAAACCGCTGGAGCTGCGGGCCCCTCATTACCCGCAGCTGCTACAATAAAGGCTCCGCGTTTTGTGGCGGCATGAATGATTTGTTCAAGCATAGCGTTGGCTGGGCCTGATAAACTCATATTAATAACTTTAACTTGCTGTTCGAGTAGCCAATTGAGCCCTGCTATCATGGCTTGTAAGGTCGCGCCTTGGGCAAACTCAGATTGACGATAAAATACTGCCGCTGAATAAAGCTCAGCTTTAGGTAACAGGGGGCTAAGCTCGTCACTTGCCCCAATTAACACACTGGCCACAGCACTGCCATGAATAGTCGGTGAGCTGAGGCTTTCAGGTAAAAACGATTTTTGTTGAATTCGACTTTTGGCAAATACTCTGTGCTGGTTATCAATGCCGCTGTCAATTATGCCAATAGATACTTGTTGATTACACATAGCTTTGGCGGGACTATTTGGGGCGGTAGATTGTTGCGCCTTATCGCCACTAGTTTGTACTTGGTAAATATGATTTCTACCTAAACTGGCCATAGATTCAGCAGGTAAATGTTTAGCAAGAGCGGCTTTGGTGTCTAAATAATCGGGCACAGTAAAGCGTAATAGCTCTAAGCCAAGCGCAGCATAAGACTCAGTGGCATTTATTTGCGCGCCAAGTTGGATTAATTTTTGCGTTACGCTTTTTGAAGCAAGCACCATCCATTGATGTTTAACTGCACGCCAACCGTTTTCCACTTCTACTTCAATCAGCGCAGGGGTGGTTAAGTCTTTGCCTATGGCTAAGGTGTTAGGTAAGGCATCGAGAGGCAAGGTAATGACCTCTGAAGCAGGAGGTAAACTACTTAGCGCAAAAGGTGGCCGATTAATTGTTTGTTTTAAACGCTGTTCAATTTTTGCTGTGCTGCGGGTAATCTGATCTACTGGTTTAAGGAGTTGTTTAGTATTAATAACTTGAGCGGCTGAAAATTGACTAAAAGCCAACAGAGTCATTAGGGTAAGCTTACAAATTCCCATGGTTTCCTCGTAATTAAAAGACTAACTTAGGCAGTTAACGTTTCAACATGAAATAAATTTCAATTTTTTTGGAATAAAAGTCTAAGTGGTTCGTCAACTTAGCAAATACGTAAAAACAAGAGTATTAACTATGCAGGAATCTTTTGAAAATATCATACCTATGTTACGAAGGTTTGCCTATTCGCTTACCGGAAGTCATGCAGATGCCGATGATTTGGTGCAAGCCACCTTTGAAAAAATCTTAGCTAAAGGCGTTCCCGAAGATGTGGAGATTTTGAAATGGGCATTTAAAGTATGCCGCAATTTATGGATAGATGAATATCGCGCCAACAAAGTGAGACAACAAGCTACCCAGGCACCTGAATTACAAGAGCAGCTGGTTGAGTTGCATCCACAACACGAATCCAAAAGCATTTTAACAAAGGTTAACTCGGCTATGGACACCCTACCAAACGAACAGCGTTCCATTTTGTCGTTAGTGGCATTGCAAGGTATGCCGTACAAAGATGTGGCAAACATTTTAGACATTCCCATAGGCACTGTTATGAGCCGCCTCTCAAGAGCCAGGCAAAGTTTATTGACTTTGGTCAAGGGGCAAGAAATAGGAGAAAACGCATGAGCATAACGGATGAAATGTTGACTGGCTTTTTAGACGCAGAGTTAAGCCAAGCAGATATGGAAAAGGTGCGTATTGCCCTTGAAACTGATGATGAGTTAGTGATGCGTATGGCTGAACTGTCGGAGGTAGACCAATGGGTGGTTGAGCATGCTAAACAAATTGACCATTCCCCAGTGCCAGAAATATTAGTGTCTTTGGCTAAACAAATAGATGCTAAACAGCAAAAATATCCTGAACAAACCAATAATGTTGTACAGATGTCTGCCTGGAAAAAATGGACGGCTGATTTTAAAGTGCCTCATGCTTTAGCTGCTGGTGTGGCAATAGTGGCGAGTTTTATCTTGTTAGATACACAGCAGATTAAACAACAAAGTGGTTTTTCCTCTGAGGTTGCCAAGGTTTTAGATACCAGTTTAAGTGGTCAGGCTTATGATTTGCAAAGCGGTCAGACTGTAACTGCACAATTAAGTTTTGCCAATCAACAAGGCCAGTTTTGTCGTCAATACCTAATACAAGATGTACACAGCTCGACTCAGATTGCGTGTAAAGGAGCCACAGGTTGGGAGTTAAAAGCGCAGTCAGATGAACCTAATGTGGCCAATGCAACTGAGTATCAAACCGCTTCAAGCAAACATAAGCTTGACCAAATGATAGACAAGATGATTGCCGGTGCGCCTTTTGATCGTCAACAAGAACAAAGTGCCATACAAACAGATTGGCAAAACAACAACTAATATTGAGGAGTAAACGATGAAATCTTTTTCGCTGATATGTATTTTAATGCTAACAATCTCGGGTTGTGCGTCTAAGCCTGATTTTCGAGAAGCCAAAAATGGCTCGGCTGGCTACTCCGAGCAAAAGATAACAGATGACCGTTATCGAGTGCAGTTTAAAAGCTATAGTCATAATGTGGCTGATGCATCGGATTATGCTTTGTTGCGTGCTGCTCAATTGACCCAAGCTCAAGGTTTTGATTGGTTTGTGGTGACCAGCAAAGAAACCTTTGTTGAGTCAGAAAAAGTACAACCTCAATCTGCCATTGGCATGACCCAATCTCGACGGGTAGAAAGGCATTGTGGTTTGCTAAGCTGTGAAACTCGTAGCCGCCCTTCAACCGAAGTGGCGATGAGCATCAACACTGGCATGAATAGTCAACGTAAAGAGGTGGTAAGTATTATCGAAGTGCGTATGGGTAAAGGCGTTAAACCCAATGCCGAGGTTTATGGTGCGCAAGATGTGCTCGACAACCTGAGTAGTAAAATCGAAAAATAGTTAGGTCACTGTCTACGCCTTACCTCTTTGCCTTACCTCTTTATTAGGGGTAAGGCGTTGCCAACTTAAATAGCATTAATCATTATCTAAGCTTGATTAAAGGTGAGGCTAAAGGCGTTATCTAAATCAGCAATTAAATCTTCAGGATGTTCTAAGCCAATAGACAAGCGAATAAGTCCATTAGTGACACCAAATTTATCACGTAATTCAGCCGGCACTCCCGAATGGGTGGTACTGCCAGGGTGGCAAACTAAGCTTTCGCTGCCGCCTAGACTTACAGCCGATTTAAAGATAGATAGATTATTTATTAGCTCAAAAGCTTTGGCTTTGGGTACATCTAACACAAAAGAAAAAGTTGAACTTGGCCCAGAACATTGGCGCTGATACACAGCTTGATAAGCAGCATCAGTGATAAACTCAGGATGCAATACTTTGGCGGCTAAATAAGGATTATGGGCTAACCAATGGGCCACTTTTTTGCCACTATCGGCGGCACGTTGCATACGAATACTTAAGGTTTCTAAGGAGCGCGAAATCATCCAGCTAGTGTGTGGATCTAAGTTTAAGCCTATGGCGCCACGCGTAGCCCTAACTGGACGTAACATATCGCGGCTACCGCAAACTGCACCGGCAACTAAATCACTGTGTCCACCCACATATTTAGTCAGTGAATACATAGCCATATCTATACCTTGTGGCACGGCTTGCTGAAATACCGGCCCCATCAAAGTATTGTCGCACACGCTTATTGGGCGGTGCCCTGTTTCTGACTCAATAGTATCTAATACACGATTTAAGGCGGCAAAATCCACCAATGAATTGGTGGGGTTAGCTGGCGATTCTACAAATACCATAGCAACACGGCCTTTTTTAGTGGCCTCTCGCATGGCAACTAACATAGCGGATTCATCTAGCCCATTGTGAAACTCGCTGGTTTTAATATTAAATTCAGGCAAAAACTTACGAATAAGGGTTTCGGTTCCGCCATAAAGAGGCGCACTTTGTACTATCACATCTCCAGGGCGCAAATAGGCTAATAGAATGGCGCTAATGGCGCCCATACCACTTGAACATACCACCGCGCTTTCTGAGCCTTCAAATACGGCCAAACGGTCTTCAATAATTTCTACATTAGGATGATTAAAACGGCTATATATCAAGCCGCCCACACTGCCTTCGGGAGCGGGTTTACGACCTGCCATAATATCAAAAAACTCTTCCCCTTCTTCTGGAGTTTGATAGGCAAAAGTTGAGGTGAGAAAAACCGGTGGTTTGACTGAGCCTTCTGAAAATTGTGGGTCGTAACCATAAGACATCATTAAGGTTTCGGGTTTGAGTTGGTGTTCACCAATGGCGTTTTTTTTGTAATTTCTAGATTTTGTCATGGAGCTAATCTCGTTTTAATTATTATGCTGTGAGAGACAAGGGCATCTTGTGCCTAGTCAACCAATCTTTATGTGAGCAGTCTATGTTTAGCTTTAAGATAAGTACACAGCTGCAACTAAAATGTCGCGGGCAACTAGTGTAAATAGATGCGGATATTAACTAAGGTGCTTTTTGCATTGGGTTAGGAGCTTGCGAAGCGGCACATGTGTGACTAATCTCAGGTTTCAAGTTAATTACCGTGAGAGCCCTTATGCCTACTATTAGCTCATCAGATCTCGCCGTTAATCAAGAGATAGCCGCGTCAGCACCTGACGCTCTATTAAACGTGACCATAGACTCACAAAACCCTCTCGCCACTGGCTCTTATGAATTTCAGTTAGTGGTGACAGATGATTCTGGCAACCAGTCGAATCCAACAACGGTTAAAATAGTGATAGCCGATGATACCGCGCCTACTGCCGTTATTGACGCACCAGATAGGGTTGGCTTTGGTAAAGACTTTGCCCTTAGTGGCAAGCGCTCTATTGATATAGGTGGCAAGTTAAATAGGTTTACATGGACCTTAATAAAAGCCCCATAAAGTTAACCCTTAATCAAGCCTATAGCAGTGCAGAACCACTTTTATGGGTAAAAGGCTTAACTCGTGCAGGTGAATACCAGTTTCAACTAGTGGTAACAGATGAAGCTGGTAACAGCAGTAAAGCGGCTGTTATTAGTGTAACTGTTGAGCCTGAAGCAAATTTATGTATAAGATTCACTAGGCGTTTGCAAATGTGGTTATCTAGATTATTAGGAAAACGGCAGGCATAGCACTAAAGTACAGTTGGTTAAAATCCATACAAGGCGTAAATTGAC
The DNA here is from genome assembly GCF_052983255.1 of Paraglaciecola aestuariivivens. Classification (NCBI taxonomy): domain Bacteria; kingdom Pseudomonadati; phylum Pseudomonadota; class Gammaproteobacteria; order Alteromonadales; family Alteromonadaceae; genus Paraglaciecola; species Paraglaciecola aestuariivivens. Next base: position 195,926 of record NZ_JBRKBA010000002.1, read on the forward strand.
TGGTCTACCACTTTAAAGGGTAATTGCATGTCTAGTATTTCTAAAGCTGTTGGGCTGACCTTAGTTTCGCTCTTGGGGAGCAAAATTGTATATAGCCAAGAAGCCTTGCCAGCATTAAATATTCCTACAAATGAAGTGACTGTTTCGGGAATTTCAAGTGGCGCTTATATGGCTCAACAGCTACATACTGCGTATAGCAATAGATTTTCAGCAGCGGCCATCATCGCTGGTGGACCATTTTATTGTGCCGAAAACAATCTTTCTATTGCGCTTACACGTTGCATGAAGCCTGATGATATCAATAAGCCAGATGTAGCTAGGTTGCAGAGCATTACAACTCAGTTTGCCGCCAATGGTGATATTAGTCCTATTGCTAATATGCAAAATGATAGGGTTTGGGTATTTTCAAGCGCAGCTGATTCAGTGGTACTACAAGCTGCAAGTGATAGTTTGGTAAATTATTACCAAGCATATATTAAGCCTGACAATCTAAAGTATGTGAATAATATCGGTGGTGAGCATTCAATGCCTACCGATGATTTTGGTTACCCCTGTGCATATTTAGGCAAGAGCAGTAACAGCGAGGATCATTTTATCAATAACTGCGGTTTTGATGCTGCAGGGCAGTTACTAGCTTTTAGTTATAAGCGTATTAAGCCACCAAAAAATACTGAACTTAGCGGGCGCTTAATTGCCTTTGATCAAAGTAGTTTTATAGCCAACCCCAATTCTCATGGGTTAGCTGAAACTGGTTATGCTTATATTCCCCAAAGTTGCGAAACCCCTAGAGGAAAAAGTGGGAAATTACCTAAGTGCAAATTACATCTTGCCTTACACGGTTGCCTGCAAAGCGCAGATCGAATTGGTACCACCTTTGTTGAGCGGGCGGGTTATAACGATTGGGCCGAACGAAATAATATTGTTGTATTGTATCCCCAGGCCACGGCTAGCTTAGAGCAAGGTAATGGCAATGGCTGTTGGGATTGGTGGGGATATGATGACCCAAATTATGCCAAGCGTTTAGGTAATCAAATGGATGTAGTAATGCAAATGATCAATAGGCTCACTGCCAATGATGAACAAGCACCAGCCCCCGATGCACCTGAAAATTTAAGCATAAGTTTACCAAGTACGGGACACATACAAATAGGTTGGGACGCTCAAGCGGGAGTGCAAGGTTATGCTGTCTATCAAGCCAAGGAATCAAATGGTCCTTACTTTTTAGTATCTAGTGATCTTATTGTTGAGCCAAGTTTTGATTTTCAGCAGCCTATTGGTTCAACTTTTTATTATCAAGTGGTTGCGGTTGGGGCTGATTTAGGTGAGGGTAAACCATCAAAACAATTTGCAGTGTCTGTGCCTGGCATTCCTTAGTTATTGTTTATTTTGTTAGCCAAACAAAAACGCCCAACTTAGAGTTGGGCGTTTTTATTGAGGCAAAGTTGCCAAAAGCTGCTGATATAGGTTTTGGCTGTGTCTTTTAGCTTCTTACTTTCTCTAGCAACATATAATTCACTGGCACTAAAATCAGGGTAATAAAGGTAGCAAACAAAATGCCAAAACCTAGAGATATGGCCATTGGAATTAAAAATTGTGCTTGAGTGGATTTTTCGAATAACAAAGGCATTAAACCAATGAAAGTGGTTAAAGAAGTTAGCATAACTGGTCTAAAGCGCGCCGCCCCAGCAGTGGTGGCAGCGTCGAGCAAGGCCATGCCCTGAGCGCGTTTTTTGTTGATATAGTCAACTAATACCAGTGAGTCATTCACCACTACCCCAATCAGGGCTAACATGCCCAGTAAGCTGAATATGGTGAGATCCATGCCCATTAGCCAATGCCCCATTACTGCGCCTATCATGCCAAAAGGAATAACACTCATGACGATTAAGGGCTGTAAGTAAGACTTAAATGGGATAGCCAATAAACAGTAAATAATAAAAAATACAAATATTAGGGCCCAGCCTAATGATCCAAAAGATTCGCGCTGCTCTTTGGCTTCGCCTTCAAGACTGTATTTTACCCCAGGATATTGTTTCACTAAGTCGGCTAAATAGTCTGAAATGTCTTGTTGCAGAACCGTCATATTAGTATTGGTTTTATCTACGTCTGCGGTCACACTCACAGTTCTAAAGCGGTCGATGCGATAGATAGTAGAAGGACTCTTGTTAGGGATCAGCTCTGCTACATGAGAAAGCGGCACTTTATCACCAGTGGGTGTTTGCACTAGTATGTCTTTTAAGGTGGACAAGGAGCTGCGTTCTGACAGAGGTAAGCGCACCATAACTCGTACATCATCACTGCCACGTTGAATACGTTGCACTTGTGAACCAAAAAAAGCATTACGTACTTGTTGCGATATGCCAATACGGGTGAAGCCTAAAACCTTACCTGTTTCGGTCAGCTCTATGCGTAGTTCTTCTTTACCATCAGATAAACTGTCGGCTATTTCAAACACTGTAGGGTAGGTGGCTAAGCGCTTTTTCACTTGCTCGGCTAACTGATTTAACGTGGTGAGAGATTTTGCACTTAGTTGAATGTCTATAGGGTCAGACGAGCGGCCTATTTCTGCTCTAAAGGTGAGTAATTCAGCGCCTGGAACTGAGCCAATTAAACGTCGCCATTCTCTAACTAATTGTGCTGAGGTAATGTCTAGGGTTCGTTTTTCTGGCGGCATTAACTCAAAGCGCACCCCACCAACATTGGTATTACCACCCCGGCCACCTGTAGTTGAGAGTATATTAGTAATGACCTTTTCCCCAGTCACATCGTCAACGTACTTGTTTTGCAGCTCAATGGCTTTGTCTGTCATACGAGTGATGTATAAATTGGTTATTTCGAAAGGTGTGCCTGTAGGCATAGTTAAGTTTGCTCTTACCGTTTCGCTTGGAATGCGTGGGAAAAATACAAACTTGGTCCAGCCACTGGTTATTAGCGCTGAAATAATCACAAATACCGCCACAAAGATGCTTAAGGTGGTCATTTTGTTTTTTAAGGCTTTATTTAGGATAGGTTGATAATAAGTCATGATGGCTTTTTCAAAGCCATCAGCAAAGCGTTGTTGAAAACGCTCAAATCCATTCATCGAACTTTTTTGCTGACGTAATTTAATGTTTTTAAGGTGCGCTGGCAGTACAAATTTAGACTCAACTAAAGACAGCAATAACACAGGGATAACCACAAAAGGAATTTGCGCAAAAATTGGCCCACGGTTGCCTTCAATAAAGGCTAAAGGTAAAAATGCCGCCACTGTGGTTAATATCCCAAAGGTCACAGGGGTTGCCACTTCTTTAGTGCCGTTAATGGCTGCTTCTTCACTGCTGGTGGCGGTTTTTAAGTGAGTGTAAATGTTTTCCCCTGTGACTATGGCATCGTCTACTACTATGCCTAATACCAAGATAAAGCCAAACAAGCTCATAATATTAATGGTAACGCCCATCACAGGCATAAACATAAAGGCCCCTAAAAAGCACACAGGAATGCCAATAAATACAAAAAATGCGATAGAAGGGCGTAAGAATAAGGTCAGTAATAACAACACTAAAATACCACCTTGAATGGCATTAGAAGTCAGTGTGGCGATACGACTTTTTACCACTTCTGAATCATCATCCCAATAGGATAATTCAAAGCCCACAGGCAAGCTGGCTTGCTTTTGATTGATGTAGGCTTTGACTTGATCGGCCACTTCAATGGCACTTTGTTGACCTATGCGATACACATCTAAAAAGGCTGCTTGTTTGCCATTAAATCGGGTTCTTACCGGCGTTTCTTCAAAACCATCTGTGATAGTGGCTATGTCTTTTAAGCGCACCACAGAGCCATTCACATCGGTAAGAATAGGAATGTTGATAAATTGGTCTTTATGGTATGCCTGACCTTTGGTGCGGATCAGTACATCGCCACCTGAGGTTTTTAGGTTGCCAGCCGACAAATCAGCACTGGCATTGTCAATTAAGTTGGAAATTTGGTTAATTGTAAGTTGGTATTGTTGCAATTTAGCTTGGCTGACTTCTATGCTAATTTCGTAATCTCGCACCCCATCTAAATCAACTTGGGTGACCCCATCAATTAACAGTAATTCGTCGCGTACTTGCTCGGCATATTCTTTGATCTCTTTTTCGCTATAAGGCGCAGAAATAGTCACCGCAATCACTTCTCTACGTCTTTGAGCTAACGCAATAACCGGCTTTTCTGCATCAACTGGAAAGTTATTAATGGCATCTACTCGGCTTTTAACATCGGCAAGGATCTCACGGGCATCATAGCCGTTGTCAACTTCTATGGTGACTGAAGCTGAACTTTCAGACGAACGACTAGTAATCTTTTTAATTCCTTCAAGATCTTGCACAGATTCTTCAATCAGCACAGTCACACCTTGCTCAACGTCCTCGGGGGCGCCGCCACGTAAACTTACGCTAACCGATATGCGCTCAGACTCAAAGGTAGGAAAGACCTCAATGGGAATTTGGGTAAATAAGCTAAATAATCCCCCCATAAGAATGCTAACCATCAGCAAGTTAGCTGCTACTGAGTTTCGAGTAAACCAAGCGATCATGAGTTTGGCCTTGTGTTGCTAGTAGATTGAGAAGCTTTGCCTTTTGCTGGCCTAGGTTTATCAGCGTCCTTCGACCTGTCTCGCTGCCCAGGTTTTTGCATACTGCCAATTTGGATTTGGTTACTGGTATCTTTAGGCTCGGCTATTTGAACTCTAGTGCCAGAACTCACTTGACCCATAGGAGTTAGCACTAAAGTATCGCCAGCTTGTAAGCCTTGGCTAATGATGGCTTCGCTGTTGTTTTGCCATCTAATGTTAATGTCTTGGCGCAGCAGGGTATTGTTACTGACTGTATAAACATAGCTGCCTTGATAAATGGCACTATTGGGGATCACTATGGCATTATCTAAGGTTTTGCCTTCTAAGCGAGCATTTACGTATTGGCCAATTTTTACTGGCACCGAATCACTGTTGTTGCGGCTGTAAGGGTCTTCTATTTGCGCTACTGCATATAGTTGTTGGGTGCTGGCATCTATGGCGCCCTCAGTACGAACTAATTTAGCTAACCACTTTTGCTCACCTACTAAATCTGAATATAAATAAACCTTAGCATTCACAGCGCTGTTTTGTTGGTCGCGATACTCAACAGGTAAATCAATTAATGCTAAGTCGCTATTATTAATAGGTAAGCGAACTTCTACGTTATCAATGGCATAAATGCTGGCCAAACTCGCATTAGAACTGACTACCTGGCCCAAATTAGCCTGAGTTTTTAGAATGCGTCCTGCATAAGGTGCTCTAATGGTGGCGCGCTCAAGGGCTAAATCGGCTTTTTGTTTTTGCGCCTGAGCAGACAATAAACTGGCTTGGGCGGCAGCCAATTGGGGTTCACGTAGCACCAAAGAATTAGGTTTAGCGCCATTACCTAAACGTTTCCAATCTATTAAGGCTTGCTCAGCTTTGGCTTGTTCTTCGAGAAGCGCTTGTTGGGCACTAGATACATTGGCTTGGGCAATCAATGATTCGGCTTTAAAGTCGCGATCATCAAGCCATACCAAAGGTTCTCCTTTTTCAAAAAAGCCGCCATCTCTAAATTGCTCACTTACTTTTATAATCTGGCCACTTACTTGTGCAACTAATACACTTTGTGTGCGTGGCTGGACTACCCCAAAACTATCAAGCATAACTTGATAACGGCGCGGCACAATTTCACTGACCTCGACCATAACTTGGGTGCCAGCACCGGCTGAACGTCGCTCAGTCTTGGGCGGATTTGAGGTGACATACAAGACTATGCCCACACTACAAAGGATAATAATTGCTGGGATCCAGCGTTTATGTAATTTATTCATTAGCGTCCATTTTTTCACTGGTCAAAAAGTTAAAACCGCTACCTAAGGCCAAGTGCAGGTTGATACGGTTGGTGATTAATTCGCTTTGCAGCTGAATTAGGCTACTTTGTGCATCTACAGCTCGGGTTTGCGCCTCTAGCACTGTGGTGTAATCCACTAAGCCTTTTTGATATTGCTCAAAGGCGAGTTGTTCTGCAGCCTGAGCATTGTCCTTGGCTGTGGCAAAGTCGTGAATTCTGGTGGCTAAATTACTCTCTAAATACAGCGCATTTTCAACCGAGAAAAACACCTCGCGTAGGGTATCTAAGTAATCTAACTCTGCTTGTTGTGCAGTAAAGTCGGCAATATCTTGGTTGTTAGCAAGTTTGCCTGCGTTAAATAATGGGGTAACTACACTTCCCACCACAGACCAAATAAGATCTGATGAAAACAATTGGCTGATATCTTCTGAAGATTTACCTAGGCTACTGGTTAAGGTAAAGCTTGGAAAACGCTGTTTATGTGCCACAGCTACTAATTCATTGGCTTGCAACATGTTTAACCAGGCCATTTTGACTTTAGGGTTATTTTTAGCAATATCGGCGGGCAGGCCAGTGCTTAAGTCATCACTAAGTGTTGGCATGTTTTGGTTAAAAGATAAGGCACTTTCGGGATAAAAACCTAGTGCTTTTTCAAGTTGGCGAGTTAGGTTTTTTGTTGTTTGTAGTTGTGCCGTTACCTTAGCGCGATCTGAGTGCAGTTGGTTGCGAGCTAAGTACACATCTAGTGCGCTATTTAATCCTTGTTGATAGCCAGACTCTATTATCATTTGGCTTTGCTCAGCGTTTTTGGCACGTTGTTCAAACAAAGCAAGTAAAGCCTTAGCCTCTAGAATTTGGGTGTACAAGCTAAAGACTTCGCCTATTAAGCTTTGTTTGGCTTGTTGGTATTGAGCTTGGCTGGCTAATAACTGGTAAGCTTGCGCTTGGGCTTGTGCCCCTAATTTACCCCAAAGGTCAATCTCGTAACTGCCCGATAAACTCACACCGTGGCCACTGCTTAGACTTGTTTGAGACTGACTACGCGAGGCATTGATATTTAATCCTAAAGTAGGCCAAAGTTGTGCTTGCTGATTATCTAATTGTTTTTCGGCAATCTTAACCGCCAAGGCTTGTTTTTGTAGCTCGGGGTTATGGCTTAGAGCACGTGTAATTAAAGCATCTAGCTCTGGATTAGCATAACTTTGGTACCAACTGTCTGAAGACTGTGCTTGCTGGTCTAATTGTGGCTGGGCAATCCAGTTTGCTGGTGCATGCTGATCCATATCCGCGCTTGGAAATGACATCTTGGCTTGGCAAGCAGATAAACTAATTGCAATAAAAAGGTAACTGAATTTACGCACGATCTCTCCCTTAGTGAAGCGCCACTATATATTGAATTTTATTTAAATGAAGTGACTTTACAGAAGATTTACAGTTGCGGTTTTTTATTAAATTTTAATCACTTAGGCAAAGTCTTAGGATGCCATTCAAACGGTGATAACGCTTAGTCAGAGTTAGCCATTAGAGGCCAAGAATTAATGGCAATGTTGCAAAATTAGGGCGTTCAAAGTGGCGTAACGAGCTGGCAAAATACGCTGCTTTTTTTTCACCAGATATAGGTTTTCTAATACGGGCTTGGTAGCTGGCAGTATTTGCAAATTTTGTGGTTGAGCAAAGCTGTTGATCACACTTCTGGGTAACAGGGTAAAACCTAAGCCTTTTGCTACAGGTTGTAAAATTTGTCCAATTTGATTGATGAAGCCAGCAATAGGTACCTTGTGCATATCCAGTAGTTGTAAATCTGGGGTCTGGCATTTAACTAAGTACATAGATAAATAATGCTCGGCATCAGGGTGAGAAATTAGCCCGGTTTGCAACAACAACTGAGCTGCAGGCATTTGGATGTCGGCAGAGGCTGGTAACACTAAACACAATTCTTCTTGGCCAATTTGCTCCACATCAAATAAGCCTGAATTAGGTATATCTGTTACTATTCCTTGGTCTATGTCACCGGCTTTTACTTCATTTAAGATCTGCCGATTGGGAGCGGCTTTAAGTTTGATGATTAAATTAGGGTGCGCCACTTGTAAGCTTAACAGGTGCGGGTAGAGCAGCAAAGCTAATGCGCCAGAGCAAGCCAGGCTGCATTGACCCGCAACAGGATCATCAAAGGCCAGCTGCTCTAACAGGGCATTTTCGTTAGCCGCTAAGGTTTTGGCGTAGTGGTAAACTATATGTCCTTGTTCACTCACTAAAAAAGATTTTTTATCGCGCTTAATTAATTTATGGCCACATGCTTGTTCAAGCTTATTAATATGTTGGCTAACTCCAGGCTGAGTCATAAATAGCTTTTCAGCGGTTTGAGTAAAGTGCCCAGTATCCACCAGAGTCACAAATGTTTTAAGCCAGGTTGGATTTAACATCTCTATCTTGATAACAAAAAATTATTATTTTAATTATTAATGATAATTTCACGTAATGCTATTGGTTTTCTACACTGCTTGCATCAACTGGTTAGCTTGACTGTTGCTTAAATTTGGAGAGTGTTATGAAAATGAATCATATAGGTATTATGGTAGGTAACATGGATAAGGCAGTTGAGTTTTACACTCAGGTGCTGGGTCTACGTATAGTGATGAACAATACTAAAGTTCTTGAAGAGCGAAAAAGCGCCATAGGCAAGATGTGTATAGCGGTATTTGGCGAAGGCTTTGGTGAATTTAATATAGCCCATTTAGTGACAACAGATGGTATTGGCGTGGAGTTGTTTGAAATGAAAAATCGGGCTGAGCGCCACGATCTAGACTTTTCACGCTTGGGTATTTTTCACTTTTGCTTGCAGACTCATGACTTTGAAACTGTGATGCAAAAAACCGAACAATATGGCGGAAAAGTGAGAATGGATGTTATGCGCTACCACCCTGATGATGATACTAAGCCGGCCAAAATGGTGTATTTAGAAGACCCTTTTGGTAATTTATTTGAATTGTACTCACATAGCTATGAAGAGACTTACGCGTCTGACTACGACTAGGTTTTAAACTCAGCTTAGGTTAATGGCTATTAACCTAAGCCTTTTACTTATCTTTATAAAATCAATACACCTACTGCTAGTTCTGCCCAGGTATAAATAAATAAGGCGGCAAACAATAGGGCAAGTAAGATTCTTCGTTGTGGGGTTTTTCGTGCTAATACAATATAGGCACTGCCTAAGCCAAAACATAAAATCCCCATTACAACAAAGTCACTCATGGTCCAATTGACTTCTTGAGTAAATTGCATAGCAACTAAAGGGATCAATAATAAGGTGGCGGTGAATAAGGTTAATATTGAAAAGCCATTTTTAAAATTAAGCATCTGTCGGACTCACTTTACTTTGAGTGTAAATTTCTAAGATTTAATGTGCGCGACTATGGCTGATTTTGCAAGGGACTAAAATGTTAAAAAATATGACAAAAACCAATTAAAGCACAGTTAAACAAAATAAAAAAACCGGCCAAGGCCGGTTTATATAAAAGCAAAAAGAATGGAACTAAGGTTTGCTTTACACTCTAAATTGCTGAACCGAACTTTGTAGTTCTTCGGCTAGTTTGGCCACTTCGTGGCTAGATTCAGAGGTTTGATTTGCGCCTATAGTGGTTTCTTCGGCAATATTTACAATGCTTTCTAACTTTTCACTGATTTCTGCTGAAACAATATTTTGTTCGCGTGCAGACTGTTCAATTTGACTACTGACGTCATAGGCTTTGTGTACTGCATCTGTAATAGACTCAAGGGCCTCTGTCGCAGTTTCGCTTTGCTCAACACATAAGGTGGTTTGTTCTTTACCTTGATTCATTACCGACACTGCTTTTTCGGCACCTGCTTGTAAGACTTCAATCATAGAATTGATTTCTTGAGTTGATTGCTGAGTACGACTGGCTAAGGTACGTACTTCGTCGGCTACCACGGCAAAGCCTCTACCTTGCTCACCAGCACGGGCGGCTTCAATGGCGGCATTTAATGCTAATAAGTTAGTTTGGTCGGCCACGCCTCTGATAACATCTAAAATACCGCCAATACTGGCACTATCTTGATGTAATTTGTTAATTACATTGGCGGCTTCTTCTACGTCTTTGGCTAACACTAAAATAGTATTTTTGTTCTCAATAGAGATGGCTTTGACTTTTTCAGCCTCAGAATCTGCATGTTTAATTTGATTCAATGTATCTTCGGCACTCTTAGTCACTAATTGTGAGGTGCTGTGCATTTCTGTGGTGGCGGCTGCAACTTGTGCCACTTGAGATTTTTGATCTTGAATTGAGTGGGTAGTTTGCGCAGTTACCGCTGAGGTTTCTTCAGCAGCTGCAGCTAACTGAGCTGCGCGCGAACTGATGCCAGATATTAAGGTTTTTAAACTATCAATTAGATTGTTACAGTTTCTCGCTAACTCACCAAATTCGTCTTGCTTAGTGTCATCAAGTCGGCCGGTCAAATCACCAGTAGATACGATGTTTAACATTTGATTGACTTTATGCAATGGCTGAATAATTGCCATGACTGTTCTTAAGGCAATGGCACCAGCAATTAACACCGAAATTACGCCTATGACTATAGTCACAGTTTTACCTGTGCTAACAGAGTTAGATACATCTTCTTTGGCAACAGTTGCTTTGTTGTCGGCCAGCTTTAATAAATCATCGAGTTTTAGAATGGCACTTTTAATGTTTTCTTCTGAAGCTTGATAGGCAGAAGTTGCATCGAGCTGACTATTTAGACGTTTAATTTGAGATTGTAATAAACCGTCAGAAGACGCGATAGAATCGGTTACTACCGAAATTAAATCGTACAGCTCAGTTAGAGTTCCTGATGTATCGCGATTACCTGCTGTGTCTTGTATTTGTTGGGTTTTATCTTTGATTTGGTCAACCACTAACTCTACTTCGTTACCAATAGTGTCGGCTCTAATTAAGGTTTGAGTTTTAACATACTCGGCGCCTACTGTTAGTAAAGAGGTTAGGCTAGATTCAAGGCCATTGGCTATAGTCGAAGCTTTGGCCAATTGACTATTGCTTTGCACTTCGTCTAAATCGGCAAAATCCACAATTAGCGTAGAAGCATCATCGGCATTGTCTTCAATATCACTTAGTACATCTAATACTTTGTTGCCGTATTCAAGATCGGCTTTTTTATTTTCAAAAATGGCGTTAACATTTTCTATGTATTCACGGAAAATGTTTTCAGTTTCAATTAACGAAGCACGCAGATCTTTTTCTTTGCTAACCACACTGGTTAGGGTTCTGAGTTCGCTTTCAAAATTGGTCTGACTTTCTTCAAATGCGGCTTGTTGACTCTCTAAGCCATCTAAGGTTGTTTCGTAATAGGCTTCTGTTGTGAGGCGGCCCATATTCAAAAAGGAAACTTTTAACTGGCTACTGCCACTAACAGTTGGCAGTGCAAGGATATTGACCTCTTCTGTGGCACTATCCACACTTGATAAACTGGAGACTGCAACAACGCCTAAGATCACTAATAAAAGGGTGATTATGCCAAATCCACCGACAACTCGAGTAGCTACTGTAATTTTCATTTAATGGCCCTAAGTAATTTTGTCAGTGTCCATACTAACGTTTTACATTTTTTTAATTGGTAACTCTGCAGTACCATATTAACAACTTATCTTAACTATAACTGACTGAGGATAAAATTATAATACTGCAAAAATTTATCTCAGTTTAGGGTATCGGCAATTGATCAAGGATCTTGAAACTTAACTGAGACTATTTTGCCCGTGGTTAAATTTAATAAGCTCATACTTTGCCCCCAAATGTATCCAGTATCTAGCCCAACAAACTGCTGATTTTGGGTATGGCCATGCAAGGATGCCCAGTGCCCAAAAACCACTGTGGTGCTTGAGGCTAATTGGGCATTATGTATGTTAAACCAAGGGGTTAAGGAGTCTGGTGCCGCATCTGGCGCCACTTTACAACTAAAGTTAAGGTGCAAATTTTGGTCTACAAAGCGCATTCTGGTTAAGGCGTTAACGATAAAACGTGCGCGCTCTACTCCGGTTAATCTTTCTTGCCAACTATTGGGCTGATTGCCATACATGTTGGCAACAAAGTGTTGCCAGTCTTTTGCTTGTAATAATTGACTGATTTCGCTGCTGTAACTTAGAGCTTGTTTGACCGACCATTTAGGATATAAACCCGCATGAGTCACTAAAGTGTGCTCGTTTGCCATTAAGGCTAAAGGCTGGGCTCTTAGCCAATTAATATGTTGTTCTATTCGCGGACTCGTTAATAATTGATCAAGGTTGTCACTGGGATGTGCTTGGCGAATATTGGCAAAAATAGCCATGAGGTGTAAGTCGTGGTTGCCTAACACAGTAGTAAAACTGCTGCCTAAACTGTGTAAATAATCTAAGGTCTGCAAAGGCGCGGGGCCTCTGCCAATTAAATCGCCTACCGCTATTAAACGGTCTTGTGATGGACAAAACTGGACTTTTTTTAGCAACCTCTGCAGCCCAGTAAAGCAGGCTTGTATGTCGCCTACTATATAAGTTGCCATATTAATTTAAGACGTTTGGTACGGCTAAACTAAAGACTTCAATGGGGGCTTGGAATAATTCGCCGTCTGCCCATTGCATTTCATAGAAGCCTTGCATGGTTCCTACAGGGGTATCTAAAATGGCTCCACTGGTGTATTCATAAGACTCGCCTGTTTCAATAACAGGTTGTTCACCTACCACCCCTGGGCCTTGCACTTCAGTTTTTTTGCCATCGCCATCGGTAATTAACCAATATCGATTTAGTAACTGCACAGCTTGCTGACCCTGGTTAGTGATAGTAATGGTATAGGCAAAAGGAAACTGGGCTTTATCTGGAATACGCCCATCTAAATATTGGGTCAGCACTTTAATGCTAATAGCTTGAGTCATGATCTTTTATCTACCTAGCGATCCTTGGATTGACGAGACAAAGTCTCAACAGCATTAGCTATTTTGGCGTATTGTTCTAATGACAAGTTTTCGGCTCGCAACTCAGGATTAATATCTAGATCAATAAGTTGCGCCTCAGTAAGGCTTTTTTTGAGACTATTACGGATAGTTTTGCGTCTTTGGTTAAAGGCTTGTGCACAGACTGTGTGTAGCATCTCTTCATTTAATAAGCTGACGGGTTTTTGTGCGTGCGGGATCAAACGAACAACAGCTGAATCAACTTTAGGTGGGGGATTAAACGCTCCAGGCGGCACTTGTAACACAGGTATTACTTGGCAATGATATTGGGCCATAACAGATAAACGCCCATAGTTTTTATTACCAGGTGAGGCCGCCAGTCGATTTACCACTTCTTTTTGCAGCATAAAATGCATGTCTTGCACTTTGTTGGCAAAAGAGAATAAGTGAAACATCAAAGGGGTGGAAATATTGTAAGGTAAGTTACCAAAAATCCGTAAAGGCTGATCGTTTTTTAATAGCTCAGTAAAATCAAATTTAAGCGCATCGGTTTCAACAATAGTGAGTTTGCTGGCTATAAACGGATGGGTTCTTAACCTTGCGGCTAAATCGCGATCCAGTTCTATCACAGTTAAGGCGTCGATTAATTCACAGACCGGCTCAGTTAAGGCGCCTAAACCCGGACCAATTTCTACCATGTGCTGGCCTTTTTGCGGAGCAATGGCCGACACTATTTGGTCGATAACATAGTTGTCGTGCAAAAAGTTTTGCCCGAATCGTTTTCTGGCCGTGTGACCTAAATGTTGTTTACTCATTGTTTTTGCGCTGCTATTGAAATGGCTTTATCTAAGGCTAAATGAAAACTGCCGGCATCGGCTTGACCGGTTCCAGCTAAATCTAAGGCAGTGCCGTGATCGACCGAGGTGCGAATAAAAGGCAAGCCAAGGGTAATATTAACCGAGGCTCCAAAGCCTTTATACTTTAACACTGGCAAGCCTTGGTCGTGGTACATAGCTAAAATGGCATCCGCCTGTTCTAGGTACTTAGGATTAAAAATGGTATCGGCTGGTAAAGGCCCAGTAATATTTAACCCTTCTTCGCGAAGCGCATTTAGGGTTGGCGTTATGACTAAAATCTCTTCTTTACCTAAGTGCCCATCTTCACCAGCATGAGGGTTTAATCCACACACAAAGATGTGCGGTTTTTTAATACCAAACTTCAGCATAAGATCGGTATTGGTAATGTGTAGCACTTTGCGTAAGCGTTCTTCAGTAATGGCTTTAGATACATAGGCCAAAGGTATGTGCGTGGTAGCAAGTACCACTCTTAAACCTTCGGTCGCCAACATCATTACTACGTCATTGGTATTGGACTCGTGAGCAAAAAACTCTGTGTGCCCACTAAAAGAAATACCTGCTTGATTAATAATGCCTTTGTGTACTGGCCCTGTGACCACAGCATCAAACTCACCTTGAAGGTTCTTTTTACAGGCCTGACGCAAGGTTTCTACTACATAGTGACCATTTTCACTGTCTAGCTGACCGGTAACCACTGGCGTTTGAGTTTTTATATCTATTAAAAATAACTCACCTGCAGACAATATTTGGTCTGAATCGGCTGAGTAGGGCACAAGTTTACATGGCAAATTTAATTGTTTGGCACGCTCGGTTAACATTTGCCCATCAGCAAAAGCCACCAATTGTGCCGGCCATTGTTTTTGTATCACTTGCAATAATAAGTCAGGACCTATTCCTGCAGGTTCCCCTGGGGTAATGGCAATACGTAATGGTTTCAATTACTTACCCTGTTGTGCTAACACTTCAACATAAGCACCCGCGCGCATTTCTCTTAACCATGCATCAGATTCTTCAGCAAATTTACGTTGAAATAATAATTGATAGGCTTTGTCTTGCTTGCGTTGCTCGGTAGCATCACCCACACGTTTGTCTAACAATTGCATAATGTGCCAGCCATGTTGAGTACGCACCGGTTGGCTGATTTCGTTGATCGCTAATTGGTTTAAGGTGTCTTTAAACTCTGGCACATAAACATTAGGATCAGCCCAGCCTAGTTCACCGCCTTTTAAGGCTGAGCCTGGATCGGCCGAATGCTCTTTGGCTAATTCTGCAAAGTCAGCTTCGCCGGCCAAAATTTGGCTACGGAATTCGCGTAACATTTTTTCGGCTTTATCGTCGCTTAAAATGACCGAAGGTTTGATCAAAATATGCCTTGATTTGACCTCAGCAATTTCTACTTTTTCTATACCGCGTAAATCTTTAATTTTAAGTATATGGAATCCGGCGCCACTGCGAATTGGACCAATGAGGTCATCTTTTGATTTGCTTTGTACGGCTTCGGCAAACAAAGTAGGCATAGAGTTGATATTTAACCAGCCCATGTCACCGCCTTCTAATGCTCTTGGGCCACCAGAAGAGGCGGTTGCAATTTTGGCAAAGTCAGAGCCTTTGTTTAATAATTCAATGACTTTGTTGGCTCGTACTTTAGCCGCTTCTATGTCTTGGTCGCTTGGCTCAGGCGGAAATTCTATCAATATGTGGCCTAAGTGATATTCGGCTTGTTGGTCGCCTTGTTCGTCGATCAACTTAACTAGATTATTGACTTCTTGCTCAGTGATATACACACGACGACGTACATTGGCGCGGCGTACTTCACCTAAAATTAATTCTTTACGAATTTCTTCGCGGTAGGTGTCGAAAGTCACCCCTTCTTGCGCGACTTTTTGACGAAATTCAGCCATGCTCATATTTTCGCTTTGGGCAATATTCGCAATGGTTTGTTCTAGTTGAGGGTCGCTAATACGTATACCCATGCGCTCGGCCATCTGCATTTGCAGGTTGTCTATGATGAGTTTCTCTATGGCTTGAGTACGAATGACACGATCAGAGGGTAGAGTTTGATTGTTTAATACCGCATTGCGTTTAACAACTGTGATTAATTCTTCGATTTGACTTTCTAACACTACACCTTGATCAACAATTACCGCAACGCTGTCCAGTAACTCTGGGGCTGCGTGGGTTTTTATCGATAAAAAAGAGCTAATTAAAATGGCGACAACTAATGCTTTCATGTTTTATTTTCTTTTCTCATTTATAGCTAAGCTTAAGCGCCTAGCAGGGGGACATCCGAATGTTTGAAACAATTAGTGATTTCAAACCTCAATTAGTTCAAAAGATAAGGGCGTCTGTATCCAAATAACCCTTCGCGTAATAAATTGCGACTGGTGAAGTATACATGAAAGCCCGATTCAAATTCATCGGTACTTTGCACACCATCATCATTAAATCTGTTACTTAAGTTACGTTGGGCGACTAAGCTAATGGTCCAGCAACATGATTCATATTGCACCCCTGTATAACTTTCAACTGTACGGTTTAGTTCTAAGTCATGATACCAACGGCCTACCCATTGCCAGTTTTGGCTAAGTGGCCAACTGGTGGTAACACCCACTTGATTGATTTCTTCTGACGACAAATCTCGTACATACCTGTGGTTGAACTGCAAAATTTTATTTTTAGCCAGTTGGTATTCTAACGATACACTACTGCGTTCAATTTTATCGGTAATAGTAGAGACCTGGGCTTGAGTATGTACATACCACTTGCTGCCTATTTGCCAATCAAGCTCTGCCGCCAGAGCTGAACGGTCGTCTTTTTTCGAGGCGTCTAACACTTGATTGTCTTTTAAATAAAAAATTTGCCCTAGGCTAAGTTTAAAGCGCTCTTTGTTGTTGGCATCAATAAAGCGGGTCGTCATACCTAAGGTAATTTGGTTGTTATCGCTAATGCGATCTAAACCGGTAAATTCTTGCCCTCTAAATAATCCAGCAAAGTTGTTAAATAAACGCGTGGTGTCGTACAGACCTATATTGGTTTGGTCTTGGTAGCTGGTGTACAAATATTGAATTTTAGGTTCAAAGGTTTGAGTTGAATTGCGGCCAAACCAATCTGTGGCACGCTCAAAAGCTAAGGCTCCATAAAGTTTGGCTTGGCCTAAGGTACGAGTCACATTTTTTTCTAATGGAGTATTCTCAATATTATCTTGTAGGTACTGAGTATGTAAAAGCGTTGCTTCAGCTAAAAACTCGCTCCATTGATTTCTATATGGGTATCTGATTGTAGGCGCAAAATGAAAACGCCCTGCTGTTGGGCTAGTAGGATCATTGCTTTCAAAATAGGCTAACTCAGACTGTACTTCAATCTCGGCCCCTAAACCTAATGGGGTCAAATAATTTAGGCGAATTTCGGGCAGGGCACGGTAACTATCTGGATGATCACCTAATACTTCAAAATCTCTAAATTGCGCGGTGATATCTAAATTATCGGAAAAATAGCTTAACCCTAGGGTTTTATACAAATGAGTATCAGCACGGGTGTAATAGTCTGAGCCTAAGTCTACTATGTAGTTGTCGTCACTGAGTCCATTGAGGTCGGCGTTAATGCGCCAGTTGTCGGCCAGTACTCCGCTGTGTACATAACGATAAAAATAGCGGCTTTGGTTGTTGTTTAATTTGGTATCTTCGGGCAAGTATTCTAAATTTATTTGCCCAGAGTGTTGTTCAGTTAGATAACGAACTTCGGTTTTAAGCTGCAATCCACGCTCTGTCATAAGCCTAGGACTAAAAGTAAGATCGTAATTGGGCGCAATATTCCAATATAGGGGTTGTTCTATGCTCAAGCCTGTTGCGCTATCACTTTCTAAAGAGGGGTAAAGTAAACCGCTTTGTCTTTGGTCGTTTACCGGAAAAGAAAAATACGGCAAATACAAAACCGGCACATCTTTTACATAAAATCTTGCATGCTTAACTACGCCGCGCGACTGGTCGGGTGAAAGCTCAATGTTGCTGGCCTGAATTCGCCACACTTCGTTATCTACAGGGCAAGTGGTAAAGCTTGATTCAACTAAGTTAATCCCTGTTTGTTGGCTTAACGAAATTTTTTCAGCACGACCATGGCCCTGCACATTGTTTAATTGGTACAACGAATTTTCAATAAGCAGCTCATTTGAACGCCTATTTAACTGCACATTTTCGCTGGTAACAGTGATGTTGTTGTCTTGGTAGCTTACATTGCCGGTGGCTTTTAAACTTTGGGTTTGGCGATTTAAAATAGCTTGGTCAGCTTGAATTTTTAACTCTGTGCTGTCGATTTCTACTTTGCCATTAAATTTTGCAAACAGATTTTGTCTAATATCGCTATCTTGAGACTTGACTTGAATTTGTCCTTCAAGCAGGGAATTACTAAGATTTGGCCCTGGCAAAGGAACAAAACAGCGCTCTTGTGCCTCTGCGGCACCAATGGACAATAGCAGCATGCCGATAAGAGTGAATTGGTTGTTTTGTATACTAGACAAGAAAGATGTGGCCTAAAGTTAGCTTAAAATTACAGACTAAAGCTGCAATTTTAAAGGTTTCATTAAGATTTACCAGTAAACTTGCAAAAAAAGCCTTATTTCGCCATTCTTTGCAGTATTACATTGCTTAAAATTGTTTACCCACCCAAGTTTTTTCTTGAATAAAGTAGCAAATTTACTTAAGTATCTCTTTGACTTAATACAACTATAGACGGTTAACCCACACAAATGATTGGAAAAATTTTAGGAACCATTTTTGGCTTTATGTTTGGACGTATCCCTGGCGCAATACTGGGATTTATAGTGGGGCACATGTTTGATAAAGGTTACAGCCAAGACTTTAATCAAATGGGCGGCTTTAACCGTTTTTTTACTAGCCAAGACGAGTTTAAAACTCAAGCTATTTTTTTCCACTCTCTTTTTTCGGTCATGGGGCACATTGCTAAAGCCGATGGCAAGGTAACAGATGTTGAAATTAAAATGGCCAGCACCTTGATGGATCAAATGAATATTCAAGGGGATATGCGCAGCGAAGCACAACAAGCTTTTAGAGAAGGCAAAGCTGCAGATTTTGCCTTAAAGGAAACCGTCAAAGAATTTAAGGCTTCATGCCATGGTCGCCGTGACATTTTGCAAGTGTATTTAGAGATATTGATCCAATCGGCTTATGTTGATGGCAAGTTAGACAGGGCTGAGCAACAAATTTTAGAAACTGTGGCGCAATACCTTGGCTTTAGCCAGCACGATTTGTTGTATTTAATGTCGGCGTTTGAAGCAGAAATGCGTTTTAGACAGGGTACAGGCGGCAGACAACAGGGGCAAAATAACTCCTACACATCCCAACAATCTCTCGACGATGCTTATAAAATTTTAGGGGTGTCAAAAGCTGACGACGATAAAACCATTAAAAAAGCCTACCGCAAATTAATGAGTGAACATCACCCAGATAAATTGGTGTCTAAAGGGTTGCCTAAGCAAGCGTTAGAAATGGCTAAAAATAAAGCGCAAGATGTGCAAGCTGCTTACGAAATGATTAAAGACAAACGTGGTTTTAGATAATCAATGTTGAGTTTTACTCAAGTTGAGTTGCTTGATTTATTTTTCCGTTTTGCCGCAGTGGGTAGTTTAATTTTTATAGCTTTTGTATGGCTAGAAAAAAACACCTCAGAGCATATTTGGGTGACACGCAGTTTATTAATCTGTCTATCTGGTTACTTAGTTTTAACCGCACCAATTAATGACCAAACCTATGGCTTCGTACGTGGCTTAGCCTTGTTATTGACTGAATTATTACCTTACTGTCTTTGGCTTTATGTTTTTGTGTTGCTTAACCCCAAGACCTCTTTGTCTAACTTGCCTTGGCTAGTGAAAGTTGCAGCCTTGAGCATGCTGATGTGGTTTATTTACTTTTTTGCAATAATGCAAGGCAGAGGTAGCTTTCATACAATAAATCACCTTTTTGGCATAGTCATTTATTGTCATATCGCCTTTATGGCGGTCTATGATTTTCAAGATGATTTGTTAGCACAAAGACGAAAAATGCGGGTATTGATGGCGGTGTTTTTTGGGGCTTATAGTGTTTTGTTAGCCCTGTTAGAAATCTTTGATTTGTCGCTACGAGGTAGTACTTTATTTAGTGTGATAAATTCTTCCACCATCTTCATGTTGATATTTTTGTTCTCTAAGCTTGCTCAGATTACGCAAAATAGTGCCAATCCACAGCCGACTATTGACCATGAACAGCAGAGTAACGCTGTACCAGCAACATTTAGCGCCGAGTTAGCAAAGGTGAATGAATTGATGGAAGCGCAATTTTTCGCTCAATCCAACCTCACCATAGGTGTTTTGGCTAAGACCATAGACATACCAGAGCATCGACTGCGAGTATTGATCAACAAACACTTGGGATTTCAAAATTTTTCAGGCTTTTTAAACAGTTATCGTATACCCGCCGCGCAAGCAAAATTGCAAGAAGCTGAATTTTTTAAAATACCTGTGCTAACCATAGCTTTGGAATTAGGTTACGGCTCAATTGGCCCATTTAACCGCGCTTTTAAACAGATGGTTGGTGTGACACCCACAGAATATCGTAAAAATTTTCAAATTCGGGCATAGTTTTTCAAAATCGGCGAGCATCTAACTCGCTGTATTCCTTAGAGTAAAGGCTTTACTAATAAGGAATATTTGTTGTGTTAAAAAAAATTTTAATTGTCATTCTATGTGCTGTGTTTTATCTAATTTGGTTGTCGTGGCCGGTTTATCAATTTTATGCTCATAAGGGAGAAGTGGGGTTTATGCCTTGGGGAGAAATCTCCAAACCATCCAGCTCCCCTCACAGTCAGCAAGTTTTACAGCAAAGATTCAAGCACGTTGGCAATCAGGCATTAGCTTCTTTAGTAAGCCATCAACAAAATATCAATGCTCCAGGTATATCAGCTGCGGTTGGGATAGATGGCGAGCTTGTATGGGGCGGCACTGCGGGTTGGGCGGATATCGAAAAAGCACTTGCGGTTGATGCTAATACTCAATTTAGAGTGGGAAGTACTTCAAAAGCGATTACCGCTACCGGCCTAGCCAGATTATTAGACCAACAGTTGATAGATTTGGATGCGCCAATTTCTGAGTATCACCACCATCTTCCTAACTCACAATGGCAAGAAATAAAGGTTAAACATTTAGCCTCTCACATGTCTGGTTTACCCCATTACAAACAATTTGATGACAAAGTGGGGTTATATAGAAGTATTGCGCTAGATACTCATTATGCCGATGTCAATGATGCCTTAGAGATGTTTGATCAGACCCAATTAAAATTTGTACCTGGTAGTGACTTTAGTTATTCCACTTATGGCACTGTGCTATTAAGTGCTGTGATGCAAGAAGCGGCTGGCTTGCCATATCTTGAACTCATGCAACAACAGGTTTTTAAGCCTCTTGGCTTAGGGTTAACAGGAGCAGAAGCTGAATTTAGCAGTAGTGGAAAATTAGCCACTTTTTATTGGAATAATAAAGGGAAAAATCAACATTTACGGGTTTGGCGACAGGTCGACCTTAGTCATAGATTAGCTGGTGGTGGTTTGGTATCAACCTCATCTGAGTTAGTTAAATTAGGCAATGCCTATTTTGATAATGAATTTATTAGTTCTGCAACCCAACAAAAAATCTGGACCCCGCAGCGCCTGTCCAATGGTCAAGTTAATCGGCAAAATTATGCAATAGGCTGGCGAGTCGATCAGATGGAATATGGCAACAAAACAATAGAGGTAATGCACCACGGCGGGGTATCGAGAGGAGCGCAAAGTCTGTTAGTGTTAATTCCTGAATATAAGTTAAGCATGGCAGTTAATATTAATGCTAATACAGATGATTTTGCGCACTTTTCTAAAGTGTGGAAAATTATCGCATTTTCATTTATTCAGGTGATAGAGCAGACAAACATTCAACCCAAATCCTAAGTTGAAGAGAAATTTGAATGAGTATTAGCAGGCGTGAATTTATTAGTTGGCTGGGCGCGGCGGTTTTATTGCCAATATCCAAAGACGTTCAATCACAACCGCGAGGTAAAGTTATGTATGGTTTGATAGGAAAAATCATCTCAAGTGATAGAGATAAGTTAAGCGCTATTTTAATTGAAGGTGTGGCCGGTATGCCAGGCTGTTTAAGTTATATTGTGGCCAATGACAAGGTTGAAGAGGATGCGTTGTGGATTACTGAAGTATGGGAAAGTGCGCAAAAACATAAAGATGCATTATCTTTACCTTCAGTTGAAGAGGCGATTGAGCAAGGCCGTCCATTGATTAAAAGGTTTGCTGAAAGAATTGAGACTCAACCTTTAGGTGGGCAGTTAGTTGGTTAAGGTTAATTATAGTCTCCAATAAAAAAGCCAAGCTGTATGCTTGGCTTTTCGTTAGTTAAGGGGAGTTACTTAAGGTCAAACCTGTCTGCTTGCATGACTTTTGTCCATGCCGCTACAAAGTCTTGAATAAACTTAGATTTTGCATCGGCGCTTGCATAGACTTCGGCAATGGCTCTTAGTTGCGAATTTGAACCAAAAACGAGATCGACTCGGCTAGCTGTCCATTTTTGCTCGCCCGTTTTACGATCTCGGCCTATGAAATGCTCGGCTTCTTCTGAAGTAGGCTGCCAGCTAATGTTCATATCTAATAAATTGATAAAAAAGTCCTGACTTAGGGTATCGCTTTGTTGGGTAAAAACGCCGTCTTGGCTTTGCTCAAAGTTGGCATTTAATACTCTTAATCCACCGACTAAGACAGTCATCTCTGGCGAAGTCAGGGTTAAAAGTTGTGCACGATCTAACAATAACTCTTCAGTTGAAACAGAAAACTTAGCCTTTTTGTAGTTAACAAACCCATCGGCATGAGGCTCTAGAACAGCAAAGGCCTGTTGGTCAGTCTGCTCTTGTGTTGCATCGGTTCGACCCGGTGCAAATGGCAATGAGACCGACAGCCCTGCATTTTTAGCCGCTTGCTCAACGGCTGCTGCCCCTGCTAATACAATTAGGTCGGCCAATGAAACTTTTTTATTGCCTGCTTGACTGGCATTAAACTGTTTTTGGATCGCAGTTAATACCTCTAATACTTTGTGCAATTGTTTAGGTTGGCTGTGCTGCCAATTTTTTTGCGGTAATAACGCAATGCGTGCGCCATTGGCTCCACCTCTTTTATCAGAGCCTCTAAAAGTAGAGGCTGAAGACCACGCAGTGTAAACCAATTCGGCAATGCTTAACTCACTGGCTAAGATCTGCTCTTTTAATAAAGCGATGTCTTGGCTATCGATTAATGGGTGATCAACTTCAGGAATGGGATCTTGCCAAATTAATTGTTCTTTAGGCACAAGTTTGCCTAAGTACCTTGAAACAGGGCCCATATCTCTGTGAGTTAATTTATACCAAGCTCGAGCGAAGGTTTCGGCAAACAGCTCTGGGTTGTTGTGAAACTTTTTCGAAATAGGTGCGTAAATTGGATCCAGTTTTAATGCCATATCTGCTGTGGTCATCATGGGTGCATAGCTTTTGTTAGGGTTATGCGCATCGGGTACTGTGCCTTTTGCCGACTCAGAGGTTGGGGTCCATTGATGGGCGCCAAAAGGACTTTTAGTTAACTGCCAATCATAGCCCAATAGAGCATCAAAATAGCCGTTGTCCCATTTGGTAGGCGCGGTAGTCCAGGCACCTTCTACTCCACTGGTTATAGTATGTTCACCTTTACCGCTGCCAAAACTGTTTTGCCAACCTAAGCCTTGTTGTTCGATCGGGGCTCCTTCTGGAGCTGGACCTAAATGCGACTCTTCAGCTGCACCGTGACATTTACCAAAAGTATGGCCGCCCGCAACTAGGGCTACAGTTTCTTCATCATCCATGGCCATACGCGCAAAGGTTTCGCGAATATCTATGGCCGAAGCCAGGGGATCAGGCTTGCCGTTAGGGCCTTCTGGGTTGACATATATTAAGCCCATTTGCACAGCGGCCAGTGGGTTTTCTAATTCACGTTCACCTGAATACCTATTGTCGCCTAACCACTTATCTTCGGCTCCCCAATAGATATCTTGTTCTGGCTCCCATATATCTTCGCGGCCACCGGCAAAGCCAAAGGTTTTTAAACCCATAGATTCTAGGGCTACGTTGCCAGCTAATATCATCAGGTCGGCCCATGAAATTTGGTTGCCATATTTTTGTTTAATTGGCCATAACAAACGTCTGGCCTTGTCTAAATTGCCGTTATCAGGCCAACTATTTAATGGGGCAAAACGCTGCGATCCTGTGCCCGAGCCCCCACGGCCATCGCCTGTGCGGTAGGTGCCAGCACTGTGCCATGCCATTCTAATAAATAAGGGGCCGTAATGACCGTAGTCTGCAGGCCACCACTCTTGAGAGTCGGTCATAAGTTGCTGCAAATCTTCACAAAGTGCATCTAAATCTAACTGCTTAAAGGCATCGGCATAGCTAAAGCTGCCTCGCATGGGATCAGATTTTTCTGAATGCTGGTGCAAAATATTTAAATTTAATTGATTAGGCCACCAATCTTTATTAGTGGTGCCTACGCCTGCATTTTTAGTCATGCCACCATGCATGACAGGGCATTTTCCAGATGATGTGTTTTGCATTGTTGTTTCCTTTTATTAAAAACATTAGGCACTGCAATTCAATCTTATCTGTTGGCCAAATTGCAGAAGGCTAGGTAATGAGTCTAAGACAACTTAGTAAAAAGTGGATATTGAATTAAATTGAATCACTTAATCGAATTTTACGATTTAGGCTGTTGCCCCCTACTTAAACAGGATTAAGACAAGCTTCAGTTTTTGTTCATACAGTTAAGGTAAAACTGTAGTTAGACAAAAAGGAGCATATGATGAAGCAACAATTATTAATATCTGTGGTTAGCCTATGGATTTCTTCTATCGCCATTGGCGCTGAGCAAGGCAGTTGGACAACACAGTCCAGCGAGTTTCAAAATGGTAAGCAAGTCAGAGCAACACAATTATTTTCTAGTAAAAATTCAGCTACTAATGAGCTGCTCAAATCGGCTGCTAATAGTCACAGCAATAGCCAAGAGCATAGCCTTAATCTGTTAAAGTCTAGAACTCAGGATACAGGGTTAAATCAAGAGTTTTGGGTATTTGATGCTTGGCTTACCTTGCATCAAGATAGAGATTATGACGGTTATTATCACCATTTTTCACTGGAAATAGACGCTGATACTGAATATGCCTCGGCGCAACTCTACGCTAGACTTTATTTAGGGGTTAACGAAGTGTTTCAAGAGTTTCATGTGACAGATAACTTTACCATTTACGGCGACAGTTCTGATGATTCTTATGTAATAGAAACTGAATTGTTAACAGGCTTTCCCAGCAATGATTATGAAGTATTAATTGAGTTATACGATGCATACACTAACGAGTTGGTGGCCGTGTACGATGGGTATAATGACGCCGATCTGTATTTAATTTCGTTAGAAAGCAAAAACTATGACCGCGCTCCTGTGGTAGTAGTGCACGAGCACGGAGGTAGCCTAGCTGGGTGGAGCTTAGTGTTATTGTTAATAGTGGGCCTTTACAGAATGAAAAACGCCAGTTTAGCTTAGTCTTTCTGCTGCTCTTCTGGCCCAGTGGTATCGACAATCTCGGTGATCATTTTTTGGGTGAGTTTTACTCGCCCTTGTTTTACTAACGCCTCGCGCAGCACATATTCAATTTGTGCATTAACGCTGCGCAGATCATCATCTGCCCAGCGTTGCATAGCCGCTAATACATCAGCGTTTATTCTTAGAGGAAAAGCTTTTTTAGCCATTTAATACAAGCTTCCACTGTTGATCACTGGCTGGGCGTTTTTATCTCCACACAGTACCACCAATAAATTGCTTACCATCATAGCTTTACGCTCTTCATCAAGCTCTACCACGCCTTGGCTTTTTAATCTATCAAGGGCCATTTCAACCATGCCCACTGCACCTTCAACTATTTTACTGCGTGCGGCAATAATAGCTGTGGCTTGTTGGCGCTGTAACATGGCGCTGGCGATTTCTTGTGAATAAGCCAAATGACTTATTTTAGACTCGTGCACAGTTAATCCAGCTTTGCCTAAACGTTCTTGAATTTCCTGCTTTAAGATATCTGAAATATGCTGAGGATGACTGCGTAAAGCAATATCGCTACTGTCATCATCTTGTGGATCATAGGAATAACTGCTGGCCATGTTTCTTAACGCAGATTCAGTTTGAATGGTCACGTAACTTTCGTAATCATCTACTTCAAACATAGCTTCTGCAGAGTCGGTAACCGACCACACCACTATAGTGGCAATTTCTATGGGATTACCTAAGTTGTCATTCACCTTAATTTTTGCCGATTCAAAGTTGCGAATGCGTAATGACACAGTTTTGCGCATAAAAAACGGAATGGTCCAGCGTAAGCCATTGCGTTTTTCGGTACCCACATAACTGCCAAACAGAGTCATCACTTTGGCTTGATTAGGTTGCACCATAAAAAAGCCGCCCCAACAAATTGCTGTAATCAGGCTGCCAATTAAGCTGAAAACTACAAACATTTTGTTGAACATTAACAAGGCAAAGCCAATTTGTAATAAAGGTAGCACCACAAAGAATGCCAAATACCCATTAATTGAAAACCCTTTTTTCTCAGAAATCATGACCGCTCCTATATGATGTCATTATGATATCAAAATTAGATTAGATGCATTTAACTTAAAACG
Source organism: Paraglaciecola aestuariivivens (assembly GCF_052983255.1). NCBI lineage: Bacteria > Pseudomonadati > Pseudomonadota > Gammaproteobacteria > Alteromonadales > Alteromonadaceae > Paraglaciecola > Paraglaciecola aestuariivivens. The sequence goes on from NZ_JBRKBA010000002.1 coordinate 222,330, forward strand.
CAATATAAATTTTCGTGAGGGGCTTTGTTGGGAATTAACCTTAGGTCTATTAGCTGTAATTTTTGCTAGATGAAACTGTGCAAAAAACAAACTAATTCATTAGTTTAAGTGTCAGCTTTTTTATCACTTTTTGTGCGTTAATATTTTTATAAATTATAAGGTGTTGTTTTTTAAGTTAAAAAATAATGGGTATGTTTTTTGCTTTTAAGCTGGCCAAATGGGTGATTTATTCCCAAAAAATCTGTTTTGCGCTCCCTGTCATATGGATGTCACAGAAGTAAATGAACATCGCTCCACCAATAAATAATTATTAAAAGTCGGCTCACCGACACTGACCAATTATCAGGAGAAAACATGAATTTAAAATTACCAGCACTAATGGCAGCCTTATGCGCCCCATCAGTGTTTGCTGCTAATGTCTTCATCAACGAAATACACTACGACAACGCCGGTGGTGATACTGGCGAAGGGGTTGAAATTGCCGGCCCTGCAGGCACCAACCTAAATGGTATGAGCCTTGTTTTGTACAATGGGTCTTCTTCTCAATTAAAACCTTACGGAACCGAAGTGTTAACTGGCAGCATTCCAAACCAACAAGATGGTTATGGGACTTTATCATTTGCTATTCCTGGGATTCAAAATGGCTCCCCAGATGGTTTTGCTTTAGTCGATTCTTTGGGCAATGTTATTCAATTTATAAGTTATGAAGGTTCATTTACTGCAGCCGAAGGTCCAGCGGTAGGCATGACTAGCACTGATATTGGTGTAGAAGAAGGCAGTAGTACTCCAGTAGGCCATTCTTTGCAATTAGTAGGGAGTGGAAGTACTTCTGACGATTTTACTTGGCAGGCACCTAGTGCGAGTTCATTTGGCGATGTGAACACTGGGCAAACTTTTGGCGGTGGCGGCCCTGCGGTTGATGTGGCGCCTGTTGTCATTGCCACTAATCCTGGTAACAACACAGGTGTAGTGGCATTTGATGCCAATATCGAAATTAGCTTTAGTGAATCAGTTAACGTAGTGGGTAACTGGTTTACAATTGATTGTTCAGTGAGTGGCACACATAGCGCTAGCGTGAGCGAAGGCCCTCAACATTTCACTTTAAATCCTGATACTGATTTTGCTGAGAATGAAGTATGTACAGTGGTAGTTAAAGCAACTGGTGTGAATGATGTTGACGTTAATGACGGTCCGGATTTTATGGAAGCGGATTATTCATTCAAGTTTGGCACAGCGGTTAATTCTACAATAGTGATCAACGAAGTAGATGCTGATACCGCAGGTTCAGACTCACTTGAATTTATCGAGTTATATGACGGCGGTGTGGGTAATACCTCACTGGATGGCTTGGTTGTTGTACTTTACAACGGCTCTGATAACAAATCATACAACAACGCTTTCGATTTAGATGGTTTTAGCACCAACGAAGAAGGTTTCTTTGTGTTAGGTAATGCCGATGTTTCACCTGCTGCATCTATTGTAATTAACAATAATGCTTTGCAAAACGGTGCAGACGCTGTAGCTATACATTTTGGAAACGCAGTTGATTATCCCAATGACACTCCAGTCAGTGGTTTTTCTTTGGTTGACGCCCTAGTGTATGACACTAATGATGGCGACGATTTAGACTTAATCTCAGTATTAACGCCAGGCCAGGCTCAGCAAAATGAAGGTGGCGCAGGTGATAAAGATAATCATTCAAATGCTCGTGTACCAGATGGTGGGGTTGCGTTAGATACTTCTGTGTATTTACAACAAGTGCCTACACCAGGTAAAAGCAATGTTGAAGTTGTTGAAATCTTTGCAATTCAAGGTAGTGGATTGACCTCGCCATATAAAGATAGATTTGTGGCCAGTAAAAATAACCTAGTTACCGCACTTGATACCAATGGTTTCTTTATGCAAACCCCAGTATCGCGTAGTGATAATGATGTTGAAACTTCAGATGGTATTTTTGTCTTCACTGGCAATACCCCCAATGTTGTAGTGGGTGATGAAGTGAATGTAGTAGGTAAAGTCATTGAGTTCCATAACTTTACTGAGTTTTCTGGTGGTACCAAAGTAACCACTATCAGCTCAGGTAATGCCTTACCTCCACTTGTGGTATTTGACGAAAACACTCCTTCTAAAAATCAACCTCAAGCTGAAAACGAACTTGAACGTTTTGAAGGCATGATAGTAAGTTTTGATGGGGTAGCAACTTCTGCTACTGACCGTTTTGGTGATACTGCTGTTGTAGTAGGTACCCAGCGTGCATTCAGAGAGCCTGGTATTGCATATCCAGGCGAAGCAGGGTTGCCTGTTTGGGATGGTAATCCTGAGATATTTGAATTAAATCCTGATGGCTTAATGCTTGAAAATGAAACCTTCTTTGCAGGACAAAGTGTTTCAGCAACCGGCCCATTAGGCTTTTCATTTGGTGATTACCAAGTTTGGCCAACTAGCTTAACCAAAGGACCTGAGCCTGATTTACTGAAAAAAGTGCGTGCTAGAACGGCTAGTGAAATGACAGTGGGTTCATTAAATATGTACCGTCCATCACAAATTGCTAAATATTATGATGAGCGCTTGAGCAAAATTTCTCAATTTGTACGCACAGTCATGGACTCGCCTGATATTTTAGCTGTGAGTGAAGTTGAAAACCTTGATGTGTTGCAAACCATTGCCGATCAAATCAATAACGATGATTCATCTGTTAATTACACGCCATATCTTATTGAAGGTAATGATGTGGGTGGTATAGATGTAGGTTTCTTGGTTCGTCAATCTGTTGAAATGGATTCGGTAACGCAATACGGTAAAGATACTATCTTTGATTACGACAATAGATTACTCAATGACCGTCCACCGCTTTTGTTTAGTGGACGAGTAATTTCTAATGGTAGTAACTTCCCTATCCAAGTATTGGTAGTGCATAACCGTTCACTTAGCAGTATTGATACCAGCGACCGAGTACGTCATAAACGTTTGGCTCAAGCACAATTTGTGGCTGATATTGTTCAGGAAATTCAAACGGCAAACCCTGCAGCTAATTTAGTAGTAACGGGTGACTTTAATGCTTATCAATTTACTGATGGTTATGTTGATGCTGTTGGTCAAATTGCCGGTACTTCGGTTGAGCAAGACAATATGCTTTGGGAGCCTAGTCCAGTTTTCCCAGCCTTGACTAACCAAGTGAATAATATCCCGGCTAGCGAGCAATACTCATTTGTGTTCAATGGCAGTGCACAAGTATTAGATCATGCTTTAACTACATCTAATTTAAGCAACTTAGTAACAGATTTTGTGTTTGCACGCGGCAATGCTGATTCGCCTGCCAATTTGGTTAATGATGATGCTACTGCGTATCGAGCATCAGATCATGACGGATTAGTGTTATTTATTAATAAAGACTCAGATAACGACAGTGTTGTTGATGGTGTTGATATGTGTGCTAATACCAATATTCCAGAAACAGCGCCTAGTAAAGGTTTGAATCCTAACCACTTTGCTTTATTAGATGGTGATATTTGGTTTGATACTAAAGGTAAAGCCAAAGATAGCTTTAGTTTACAAGACACTAAAGGCTGTTCGTGTGAACAAATTGTTGAACAACAAGGTTTAGGTAAAGGTCATTTAAAACACGGTTGTAGTACTGGTGTGATGAAAGTCTGGACTGAACAAGTTGCAAATCAATAGTAAAGATAAATAACTGCAAGAAAAGTAAAAGGCGGTTGAAATGATTTCAACCGCCTTTTTACTATCCGTAGCTATATTCTAAACGTCTACAAATAATCAAACTCCTGATCTTTAACCGCCAATAAATCCTCAGCTCCGGTTAATAAGTTGGCCTTAAACAAATCTTTTCTGGGTAATAACCTTTTTAGAAAAAATCTACAGGTGTTGGTTTTACCTGTTTTGATATTGGCATCTTGTGAGTGTCCTGCGGTGTCGGCCATGCTTAACCAAATCACCCCTAATAAACAATATGCGCTGTAATGCATAAAGTCGTATGCTGATGCGGCTAAATCCACAGCTTGTTGTTGCTTGATTTGAGTGGCAAGGGCAAACCACTCATTTAATAAGTCTGAAGCTTGTGTTTGTTTTTCGGTGTCTGACATTTGTTGGATTTTATGGTTAAACAAGTCAAAGGTATCTGCAAGCATAGACCCTTTGTCACGAGCCAGTTTTCTTGAAATGAGATCCAGGGCTTGAATACCATTAGTGCCTTCGTACAATTGAGTAATTCGAGCATCACGTACTAATTGCTCCATGCCCCATTCACGAATATAGCCATGACCACCATAGACTTGCACACCTAAATTACTCATTTCGGTGCCCATATCTGTCATAAAGCCTTTTACTATTGGGGTTAAAAAAGACACTACGTTTTTGGCTTTAGATTTAGCTTGTTGGTTGGCAAAACGTTCTATGTCCATTTGTTGGGCATACAGTAAAGCTAAGGCTCGACACCCTTCAGCTATGGCTTTTTGGGTTAATAACATTCTGCGCACGTCAGGTTGGTAAATAATAGGATCGGCTTTTTTGTCTGGGGTTTGTGCGCCTTGTGGTGCGCGAGACTGTAGGCGCTCTCTAGCGTAAGTGAGGGCGCCTTGGTAGCTGGCTTCTATTATGCCAAGACCTTGCAGACCAACTTGAAAGCGTGCGTCGTTCATCATGGTAAACATACAAGCTAGGCCATTGTTAGCTTCACCTACTAAAAAGCCTTTGGCATTGTCAAAGTTCATTACGCAAGTAGGGCTGGCTTTTAGCCCCATTTTTTTCTCTATGCTGCCTACTGTGACTGAGTTTTTTTCACCTAGGCTAGCATCATCATTGGGTAAATATTTAGGGGTTAAAAATAAGCTAATGCCTTTTACCCCAGGCGGTGCATCTGGCAGCCGCGCAAGGACTAAGTGCACTATGTTGTCGGTCCAATCATGATCGCCAGACGAGATGAAAATTTTGCTGCCAGTAATATTAAAACTGCCGTCTTGGTTTGGTACGGCTTTAGTGCTTAGCAAACTTAAGTCTGTGCCTGCATGAGGTTCGGTTAAGCACATAGTGCCTGTCCATTCACCAGATATGAGTTTGGCCAAATAGGTTTTTTGTAATGCCTGGTTAGCATGTTTAGTGACGGCCAGTACTGCACTTTCGTTAAGCATGCCAGTTAATCGCCAACTTAAATTGGCTGAATTTAACATTTCGTGTACCGGCACTGCGACTGTATTGGGTAAGTCTTGGCCATCAAACTCAGCACTGCCTAACATGGCATTCCAGCCATTGGCTATGTAATCTTGATAAGCTGCGGCAAAACCATCTGGGGTAGTCACTTGGCCGTCTATTAACTTGGCCCCTTGCTCATCTCCTTCGCGGTTTAGTGGCGCAATAACTTCTTGGGCAAACTTGGCTCCTTGGCTCAGGATTTCGTTAACTAATTCTTGATCAAAATCTTCTAGCCCTAATGAATTATAGTGTTCAGACAACTTTAACCAGTGGTGCAATATAAATTGCATATCTTTAAGTGGAGCAACATAACTTGGCATATCAGACCTATTTTAGTTATTAACCTAACTTGATTGTATCGGGATTTTGCTAAAGTGTGAGGTTAAAATACTTATAGTGTGGATTAAATGTAGTGATAATGCACAAAGTTGAGTTTGGCTTTAGGTTAAGGTTTTAATAAAGTTTAGGGAGCGTTGAAATCGATTTGGGTGAAAGCCTGTCTAACTTTAATCAAATCACTTTGCTCGCTCCATTGTTGGGGTTGTATAGCAAAAGGATCGATAAGGGCAATCTGAGTTAGGTTTCTACTGGCAAAGGCAGGTAAGCTAAATTCTGTCAGCTCTTGAGCGTAACTATCGGTAATTGCACAACTAAAGTATTGTACTTGGTGAGAGTCTGTCATTAATAGTTGGCCGACTTCTACATTTAAACCTGTGGCTTTCCAAACCGCTTGATGAGCATTGCATTGCCCACTTAGATTAGGGTTTAAGCGCTGTTGTGGAAGATGCCAAAGCTCGCTTGAGTCGTTTTGCAAAGCTAATAATTGGCCATTATGTTTAATTAAACAAGCAGCTGCACTGGCTTGTTTATATTGAATGTTTGGGTGGGTACGGCACATGGGGGTAGCGGGATTGTCTCTGCTACAAGCAAAAACAAAAATTGTTACAACCATAACGCTAAAAAGTGCTCTTATTTGCAAAATCTTAAGTACAATAGTTTGTATTATCAGTAAGTATTACATTAACTAACTGGTTTTCCAGCAATTTATTTTACTAGTAAAGTAAATGGCTGTTTGGCCATTCATTTTTTCGAATTTTTCATTAGGTAATTACATGTTAAAAGCAATTAGGTTTTCTCCGCTGTTGTTAGCGGTATTGTTGTGTACAGGACTAGTGGTGTATTTATACATGCCACAAGAATCAACAGAAGTAGTAAGACAAGGAGGCGAAACCACAGTAGTTGCGCAACAAATAGCCTTGCAAGAGTTTGAAGTGGCCATTGAGGCCTTAGGTACAGCTAAGGCAAATGAATCTGTGGTGATCACCACACAAACCTCCGACATAGTGCATAAAATTCATTTTGATGACAGTGATGTGGTGAAGCAAGGGCAGTTATTATTAGAGTTAGACAATCAAGAAGAAAAAGCCAGACTTGCAGCGCTAAATGTCACCTTAGAAGAAGCCAAACGCCAACTTAAACGCATAACCAATTTGGCCAAAAGTAATGTGGCGTCTGAACAATTGTTAGACGAGCAACAAGCCAAAGTAAAAGAATTAAGCGCGCAAGTGTTAGTGGCAGAAACCCAATTAGCTCAGTTAGAAGTTAAAGCCCCCTTTGCTGGTGTGTTGGGCGTAAGACAAATTAGCCAAGGTGCCTTGGTTCGCCCAGGCGACCAAATTACCACTTTAGATGATATTCATACCATTAAAGTCGATTTTGAGATTGCTGAATCGCACTTATCAAGTTTAGCCTTAGGTCAGCTAATTCGGGCTACCTCAATTGCGTATCCAGGAGAGGTGTTCAGTGGCAAAATCGTTAGCATTGGCTCGCGGGTAGATCCTAATACCCGAGCCATTCAAATTCGCGCCACTATAGATAATCAATCACTAAAACTACGACCAGGCATGTTGTTGCAGATTGTTTTGCAAAAACAAGTGTTGCAGTCGTTAGTGATCCCCGAAGCTGCCTTAGTGCCGGTAGAAAATAAACAATTTGTGTTTGTGGTGAACAACCAAACTGCTAGCAAAGTAGAGGTACAAGTGGGTCGCCGTAAACCTGGGGTGGTACAAATATTAGGTGGGTTAGAACCTGGAGATTTAGTAGTAGTACAAGGGGCGTTAAAAATACGCGAAGGCTCAAAAGTAAAAGTTCTATTAGAAAAAGGGCAGGGCTAAGTCATGTTTTTATCTGATGTGTCGGTTAAACGACCTGTCTTTGCTTCGGTTTTAAACCTGCTTTTGGTGGTTTTTGGCATAGTCTCTATTAGCTTTTTGAGCTTGCGAGAATACCCTGATATTGATCCACCTATAGTCTCTATTAACACTAACTATCCAGGTGCTTCGGCTTCTATTGTTGAAACCCGTATTACCCAATTGCTCGAAGATCGCATTAGCGGAATCGAAGGCATAAAAAATATTTCTTCTACCAGTAGTAATGGACGTTCATCTATTAGCATAGAGTTTAACTTATCTAGAGATATTGATGCGGCCTCAAATGATGTGCGTGAAAGGGTAAGTCGGGCCCTGAATAACTTGCCAGATCAAGCGGATCCGCCTGAGGTATCTAAATCTAACTCTGATGAAGATGTAATTGTTTGGTACAACTTACGCAGTGACAATCTATCGGTGATGGAACTCACCGATTACGCCGACCGTTTTATAGTTGATCGTTTGTCTATTGCCGAAGGTGTGGCTCGTGTGCGCCTTGGTGGTGGTCGTAGTTATGCTATGAAAGTATGGTTAGATCGTAATGCCATGGCAGCCAGACAAATTACTGTGACCGACATTGAAAACGTGATCCGTTCGGAAAATGTCGAATTACCCGCCGGCGAAGTGCAATCTATAGATCGTGACTTTGAAGTTCGTGTTACTCGTAGCTTTTTAACCCCAGATGACTTTGCCAATTTAACTATTAAAGCCAGTGCAGATGGGTATCTAGTTAAATTACATGAGGTAGCAAGAGTAGAATTAGGCGCTGAAGACGACGAAACAGAATTTCGTGGTGGCGGTGTCAACATGATTGGGCTTGGCATAGTTAAACAATCTAAAGCCAACACCTTAGACGTTGCGCGCGCGGCTAAAAAAGCCATTAAACAAATTGAACAAACCCTGCCAGATAACATTTTTATTGTTAACAGTTACGACTCTTCGGTATTTATCGAAGCCTCTATTAACGAAGTGTACGAGACTTTGGCCATTGCCATTTTTATGGTGGTGTTAGTGATATACGTATTTTTAGGCAATATTCGCGCAACTGTGATCCCGGCTGTCACTGTACCGGTTTCGCTGGTTTCGGCTTTTATTGTGATGTACGCCTTAGGCTTTAGTATCAACTTGTTAACCTTGTTGGCCCTAGTCTTAGCCATAGGACTAGTAGTAGATGATGCCATAGTGGTGTTAGAAAACATTTCTAGGCGAATTGAACTAGGAGAGCCGCCTATATTGGCAGCATATCGTGGCGCCAAAGAAGTGGGCTTTGCGGTTATTGCTACTACGTTGGTATTGATAGCGGTATTTGTTCCGTTAATATTTTTGCAGGGCAATATAGGTAGGTTGTTTACTGAGTTTGCCTTGGCTATTGCAGCAGCAGTAGCATTTTCTAGTGTTACCGCCCTAACTCTATCGCCTATGTTGTGTTCGTTGTTATTAAAAAGACGTCAGAAAAAAAGTGGCTTTGCACATTGGGTAGATAATAAATTTCATTTAGTAGAAAAACGCTATTTTGAAGGGCTAGCCACCACTATTCACCAGCCTTGGATTATGGCGATTTTAGTTGTGGTAAGCATAGTAGCACTGTTAAAACTGGCAGAAATATTGCCAAGCGAATTTGTTCCTAAAGAAGACAGAGGTAACTTTTTCATTAGTGTGCAAGCTGCTGAAGGGGCCAGTTTTGAAAGCAACGCCGCCAATATGAAAAAGATTGAAAAAATCTTACTTGAATATGCCGACAGCGGTGAAGTGGATAGAGTATTAGTGCGTACCCCAGGCTTTGGTGGCTCTGCTGGCATAGGCATAGTGGGCATGCCCTTAGGTGACGACCGTAAACGCTCTACCTTTGAACTGATGGACGAAATTAGTGTTAGGCTAGCGGAAATCCCAGATGTGCGCGCCTTTGCCATTATGCGCAGCAGTTTAGGCGGCGGTGGATTAGGTCGGCCTGTGCAATTTGTATTGCAAGGAAATACCTATGAAGAGCTGGTGGAATGGCGTGACATAATTTTAGATAAGGCCAGAGAAAACCCTAATTTACTGCGCCTAGATTCAGACTTTAAAGAAACCTGGCCGCAATTGTTAGTGAACATTGATAAAAACCGCGCAGCCGATTTAGGTGTGTCGATCAGTGACATAGGCCGCACCTTAGAAACCATGTTAGGGCAAAGACGCGTATCTACCTACCTTGATAGGGGGCAAGAATATGATGTGATCATGGAAGGTGAGGAGTCGGACTACCGCAGCCCGCAAAGTATAGAAAATATATATGTGCGCTCGAACCAAACTAATCAGCTGATCCCGTTAGATAACCTGCTTAAGGTTGAAGAAGGGGCCACCTCTTCTAGATTAAATCGTTACAATCGTATGCGCAGTATTACCATAAGCGCCAACTTGGCCGATGGCTACACTGTGGGTCAAGCCTTGGCCTATTTACAAGATATAGTGAAAACCGAATTACCGGATGAAGTCTCTATTGACTACAAAGGTGAGTCGCAACTTTACCAAGAGTCGGGCAATTCGATCTTGTTTATTTTTGCTTTAGCTTTAGCCGTGACCTACCTTATTTTGGCTGCTCAATTTGAAAGTTGGATACATCCCTTAGTTATAATGCTCACTGTGCCTTTGGCGCTGTTAGGGGCTTTTATAGGCTTGTATTTTTCTGGCATGAGTCTCAACATTTACAGCCAAATTGGTTTAGTGATGTTAATAGGGCTAGCGGCTAAAAATGGTATTTTAATTGTAGAGTTTGCTAACCAACTACGTGATGCTGGGATAGAGTTTGAACAAGCCCTTAGGCGAGCTGCTGCACAACGTTTACGTCCTATTGTGATGACAGGCTTTACTACAGTGTTTAGCTCATTACCCTTAGTGATGGCTAGTGGTGCGGGTGCTGAAAGCCGTACTGTAATTGGTATGGTGATTTTTGCTGGTGTATTAGTTTCGGCATTTTTAACCTTGTATATAGTGCCCACAGCTTATTATTTGCTGGCTAAAGGCACAGGCTCGCCTAACGAAAGAGCCAAACAAATTGCCAAGTTAAGCCAAGACATACCTTACAAAAAGGGCCAGTAATAATCTTGCCCTTACGCATTTGCTAAGGGCGAGTATCACAGCTTAAATTAGGCAAAAAAAAACCTCAGTTTATAACTGAGGTTTTTTTTATCTTGAATCGACTTATTCGTCTAAGAAACTCTTAAGCTGTTCAGAGCGGCTAGGGTGACGCAATTTACGTAATGCCTTGGCTTCGATCTGACGAATACGTTCACGGGTTACATCAAACTGCTTACCTACTTCTTCTAAGGTGTGGTCAGTGTTCATGTCTATACCAAAACGCATTCTTAGTACTTTAGCTTCACGCGCGGTTAGGCCGGCTAACACTTCTTGAGTGGCGTCCTTTAAGCTGCCACCTGTAGCCGAATCGAGAGGCTGTACTATAGTGCTGTCTTCAATAAAGTCGCCTAAATGTGAATCTTCGTCATCACCAATAGGGGTTTCCATTGAAATCGGCTCTTTAGCGATTTTTAAGACCTTACGAATTTTGTCTTCTGGCATTAACATACGCTCAGACAACTCTTCAGGAGACGGCTCACGCCCCATTTCTTGCAACATTTGACGAGAGATACGGTTAAGTTTGTTAATCGTTTCAATCATGTGTACAGGAATACGAATGGTACGTGCTTGGTCGGCAATAGAGCGCGTAATAGCCTGACGGATCCACCAGGTTGCATAGGTAGAAAACTTATACCCACGTCTATATTCAAATTTATCAACGGCCTTCATCAAACCAATGTTACCTTCTTGGATAAGATCCAAGAATTGCAGTCCACGGTTGGTGTATTTTTTGGCAATTGAGATAACCAAACGTAAGTTGGCTTCAACCATTTCTTTTTTCGCTCGGCGTGCTTTTGCTTCGCCAATCGACATACGACGGTTAATGTCTTTAATATCCGCAATGATAAGGCCGGTTTCTTCTTCAACCGCGTTCATTTTGCTGATAGCACGTTCAAGCTCTTCTTGGTGCGCACGCATTTCTTGTGCGTAAGGCAAGTTTGAATCTAAAATTTCGAATAACCAATCGGTAGAGGTTTCGTTTCCAGCAAAGGCTTTAATAAAGTCTTTCTTAGGCATTTTGGCAGTGATCACACAATGCTTCATTACAATGCGCTCTTGCACACGAATGCGGTCCATCATGCTGCGCATGTTTTTAACCATGCGATCAAACTGTTTAGGAGTAAGTCTAAATTCTTTAAAGACTTCACTCAACTCGTTGATTTGCACACGGGCATCTTTATGCGAACGGCCTTTGGCGTTGATTACATCGCGGGCTTTTTCGTACTGTAAACGTAGCGCAGTGAATTTTTCACGGGCTAATTCTGGATCTGGACCTGTATCTTCTTCTTCTTCGTCTTCATCATCGCCATCATCGTCTTCGTCATCTAATTCTTCTTCAGATAACTCAGAACCTACGTGTGTAGCGGTAGGAGCAACATCTTGCTCGTTAGGATCAACAAAACCTATGATGATATCGCTTAAACGAATTTCTTCAGCTTCAAACAAGTCCCATTGGTCTAATAAATGGGTAATGGCTTCTGGGTATTCAGCAACTGAACACTGAACTTGATTGATGCCTTCTTCGATGCGCTTGGCAATGACAATCTCGCCTTCACGAGTAAGAAGTTCAACTGTTCCCATTTCGCGCATATACATACGCACAGGATCAGTGGTTCTTCCAATCTCACTTTCTACTGTTGCTAGCGCTTGAGCCGCGGCTTCTGCTACTTCTTCATCCGTGTCACTTTCTTGCATCAACAACTCATCTGAGTCAGGGGCAGTTTCAAATACCTTGATGCCCATGTCGTTGATCATGCGGATGATGTCTTCAATTTGGTCTGAATCGACAATATCTTGAGGAAGGTGGTCGTTAACTTCCGCAAAAGTCAAATAGCCTTGTTCTTTACCTTTAGCAATGAGGAGTTTTATCTGCGACTGCTTGCTTTGCACCATATAACTTACACTTCTCGAATTGGTTGAATATTTATCTAAAACCTCTGTTACAGAGGGTTTACGCTGTCTGTTGCTGTCACTACCCAGTATGTACTTTTTATTACTGCGGTCTTAGCGAATTCGCCAGTATAGCAGACTCAGTAGGGATTGGGCTAGATATTGGGTCATTTTTGTTCTTTTACAAGTAGGTTAAGCTCTTGTTTTTCTTCGTCGGTTAATTTACCCACCCTAGACTTAGAAAATAGCTGTTCCATGCGGCTTTGCAAATGCCAATCAAGTAATTTTGCAAAGCTGTCTTCAAATACCGCAAGCTGATTCTGTTCGGCATATTCCCACATCATCAATTTAGCTAAGTGCTGACTTTGTTTATGTCCTCGAAAATGCTCTAACACTTGAGCGGTTTTAGCTTGAGGCCGAGTTGCACAAAAGTTGTATAGCTCAATTAACATACTCATGCCAGGCACTTCGACTGAGGCTAATGCGCTAGGGTTGGCATCAGGGCATTTGGCGGCTAAACCTGGATCGTCTAACAATAGACGGATCATCATGCGAACCGGCGAAATGGTGCTTTTATTTGGGGTGTTAAAGTCGAGTTTTTGCGGGTGTTTATGTTGATTGGCTTTGGCGATGTCACGATCTAATTTATGTTTGTTTTGATCACCCATAAACTTACTTAAATCAGCACTTAACATGTCGCGGATATTGTCCCCAACAATTTGTTCAATCAGTGGTAGTGCTTCGGCTTTTAATGCGGCCTTGCCTTCATTGCTACCCACCTGATGACGTTGTAACAAGTTGTCAAAAAAGAATTTTGATAAAGGCACGGCATCGATATTGAGTTTTTCTTCAAAGGCGTCTTTGCCTATTTGTCTAACAAGGGTATCGGGATCTTCACCATCGGGTAAAAATAGAAACTTCATTTGTACCCCATCTTTTAAGTAGGGCAGTGCGTTTTCTAATGCTCGCCATGCTGCTTCGCGTCCGGCTCTATCACCATCGTAGCAACATACTACTTCTGAGGTGGCTCTAAATAACATTTGAATGTGTTCTGGAGTCGTGGCCGTGCCTAACGAAGCCACCGCATAGTCAATTCCAAATTGGCCCAAGGCCACCACATCCATATAGCCTTCAACTATCATCACTCGAGCTAAATTACGATGCGCTTGTTTGGCTTGATAAAAACCATATAACTCATGGCCTTTGTGAAAAATTCGGGTTTCTGGAGAGTTAAGGTATTTAGGCCCGCCGTCTTCTAACACTCGGCCACCAAAACCAATAACCCGCCCGCGTTTGTCGCGAATTGGGAACATAATACGGTCGCGGAAAAAATCAAAGCGACGTCTGTTGTCGTTTTCGGTTATCAGTTTTAAATCGAGCAATTGCGCTTGGTAAGCCGGACTAACACCAAAAGTTTTTAATACGCTGTCCCACTCAGGCGGGGCATAACCCATATCAAAAGCTTTGACAATTTCGCCACTTAACCCGCGTTTTTTTAAATATTGCACGGCTTTGTCTTTTTCTGGGTGCACACGCAGTTGTTTAGCAAAATATTTAGCGACTTTTTCCATTAGTTCGTAGTCGCTTTCTTTTTGCTGCTTTAATTCAGGTGAAGGAGAGGGAGCCCCACCTTTTTCGCGAGGCACTTCAATACTATGGTACTGAGCCAGTTCTTCTATTGCTTCAGGAAACTCTAAGCGGTCAAATTCCATTAAAAATGAAATTACATTGCCATGCGCGCCACAACCAAAACAGTGATAAAACTGCTTGTCTTGACTGACGGTAAAAGAGGGGCTTTTTTCATTGTGAAACGGGCAACAAGCTTGATGGTTACGCCCAGCTTTTTTTAGCTTTACGCGACTATCTATTAATTCAACTATGTCTGTGCGTGCAATAATATCGTCTATAAATTCGCGGGGGATACGACCAGACATTTTACCTTCTCAATAAAAACAACAGTGTAGTATCATAACCTTGAAAACAAATTTAAAACATAAAAAAACCGCATCTTAGTGCGGCTTGTTTTTATGCTTAGTTTGCAATTAGGCGTTTAGCTTGGCTTTAATCTTGGCACTTAGCGGGCCCATATCGGCTCGGCCTTGGACTTTAGGTTTTAACCAGCCCATTACTTTACCCATATCTTGCATACCTGCGGCTTGGGTAGCCACTATCGCTTCTGATATCAGACTGTCTAATTCAGCTTCACTTAATGCCTGCGGCAAGAAATCTTGCAAAATAGCAATTTCAGCTAATTCTATATCAACCAAATCTTGACGATTGGCGGTTTCAAATTGACTAGCTGCGTCTTTACGCTGTTTTACCATCCTAGTTAACAACGCGAGAATGTCGCTGTCGTTAAGCTCTATACGTTCATCAACTTCACGTTGTTTAACCCCAGCTAAAACCATACGAATTGTTCCAAGACGAATTTTGTCTTTGGCACGCATCGCATCTTTTTGGGCATTTTTTAAATCATCTAATAACGACATGGAATGACTCAATGAAAACGAAAAAGGATGTGTGATAAAACGACTTAAAACGCGTTATTAAATAATAACGCGCTTCAGAAGAGATTTAGTACAATCTGATACGACGAGCGTTTTCGCGAGACAACTTCTTCAAAAGACGTTTTTTCGCAGCAGCTTTCTTACGCTTACGTTCCCAAGTAGGCTTTTCAAAAAATTCGCGGCGACGAACTTCTGAAAGTACACCTGCTTTTTCACATGAACGCTTAAAACGACGCAATGCAACATCAAATGGTTCGTTCTCTCTAACTTTAACGATTGGCATTAAACTCTTACCTCAAAAATATAAACTATATCGTACCGGCACAAATTATAGCCAGCTCGGTTAAAAATGGTGCGGCATTCTAATCATTGACAAACTAGAAGTAAAGCCTTGATGAGGGAAAAAGCAGATAATTTCTAAGAATTGTCAGATTAAATTGGCTGTTTTAAAGGGTTTAAGTAAAATGCAGGCAGATTTACTCAAAAAGTTTTTAAATTTATGCGTGTGTTAGGTATTGAAACATCTTGTGATGAAACCGGTGTGGCGATTTATGATCAACATCAAGGTTTGTTATCTCATCAATTGTATAGTCAAGTAAAGTTACATGCAGATTATGGTGGCGTTGTGCCAGAGTTGGCCTCTCGCGATCATGTGCGAAAATTAGTCCCGCTTATTAAACAAGCCCTAAAAGAAGCAAATTCTAGCCAAGCAGACATAGATGGTATTGCTTTTACTAAAGGGCCAGGTTTAGTTGGTGCCTTGCTGGTTGGTTCATCTGTTGCGCGTAGTTTGGCCTATGCCTGGAATAAACCGGCAGTGGGAGTGCATCATATGGAAGGGCATTTATTAGCACCCATGTTAGATGAGCCTGCCCCAGCCTTTCCATTTGTTGCCTTATTGGTGTCTGGTGGGCATTCAATGATGGTTAAGGTGGCAGGCATTGGTCAATACCAAGTGCTGGGCGAGTCAGTAGATGATGCAGCCGGAGAAGCCTTTGATAAAACCGCTAAATTATTGGGCTTGGATTATCCCGGAGGCCCACTTTTAGCCAAACTTGCTGAACAAGGTGAGCCTGGGCATTATCAATTTCCTCGTCCTATGACCAATAAACCAGGGTTAGATTTCAGTTTTAGTGGGCTTAAAACCTTTGCTGCTAATACCATACGTGATTCAGATGGCTCACCACAAAGTCAGGCAAATATTGCTTATGCGTTTCAAGAGGCGGTGGTCGATACTTTAGCCATTAAATGTAAACGGGCACTCAAACAAACAGGATTAAAACGTTTGGTGATTGCTGGCGGTGTGAGTGCCAATAAACAATTGCGTGGTGAATTAGCTAGCATGATGCAGAGCATTAAAGGTGAGGTGTTTTATCCTAGATTAGAATTTTGTACCGATAATGGTGCGATGATCGCCTATGCAGGGCTGCAAAGATTATTGGCTGGAGAAACAGAAAGTTTAACCACTAAAGCCAAACCACGTTGGTCGTTAGAAGACTTAGCCGCTATTTAAGTCGGTTTTTAAAGGATGACTTGGGCTCTTGATGTCGGCATAACCTAATAATATTAGCTTTATGCCGCCAAATTATGAGCAAGCTAAGTAGACAAACGGCTAACGCATATTCGGGCTTTAATAACCAAGTGAAAAAGGGTGCTAAGGCTACAGTAATTACCGCAGCTAGCGACGAATAGCCGCTAAACCAGAGTATAACTACCCAAGTTAAAATTAATAAAGCAGCAAGATCTAAACCTATTGGCAGTAAAGCACCAAAAGCCGTAGCAACCGCCTTGCCCCCCTTAAAGTTAAAAAATAACGGATACATATGGCCTAAACAGGCCATGACTGCTACTAAAGCTAAAGAAATTGGCGCTAAGCCTAAATAATAACTTACCCACACTGGGATAGTGCCTTTTAAAATATCAAACACTAACACTAAAATGGCTGGTAGCTTTCCTCCTAGGCGTAACACATTGGTTGCCCCTGGGTTGCCAGAGCCTTGTTTTCTGGGATCGCCTAACTTAAATAGACGACAAATGATTACCGCACTGGAAATAGAACCTAACAAATAGGCTATGGCCAACATTAAGATTGTGAGTGCTGTCATGTACTTGTGTTAAAAGAATGAGTTACAATTTAGCAGAATATACTAAAGCTCAATAAAATGCAGCGCGGATCACAGATGGATAAAATTCATATAGAAGGGCTTGAGGTTTTAGCGTTGATTGGCGTTTATGACTGGGAGCGAGAAAACCAACAACGTTTGCGAGTTGATTTAGAGTTAACCGCCGACCTAAGCCTAGCAGGGCAAACTGATGACGTGCTTCATACGTTAAACTATGCCATGGTGGCCAAACAAGTTTCGGAGTTTTGCGCGCAAAGCCAATTTAAATTACTTGAAGCACTAGCTAGCCAATTGGCCTACAAGTTATTAGCTAATTTTCCCAGCCTACAAAGCATTAGGTTAAAAATCAGCAAACCAGATATTTTAGCCGGCGCCCAAAATGTTGCGGTAGAAGTGTTTAAGGAACAGTCAAATTGAGTGTCACCTCTAGTACCATGCACACCATTTATATTAGTGTCGGCAGTAATGTAGATAAAGAAAAGCACACTAAAGCTGGCCTAGATGGCATGCATAAAGTGTTTGGATCTTTAGATATGTCCTCGGTGTACGAAAGCGAGTCAGTCGGTTTTGATGGCAATAATTTTTATAATTTAGTGGTTAAAGCGCAAACTAGCATGTCTATAGAGGAAGTCTGCCGGGTCTTAAAGCAAATTGAGCAAGATAATAAGCGTCAACGAGGAGAGCAAAAGTTTGCACCTCGTACCCTAGATTTAGATTTATTACTCTACGATCAGTTGGTCACTGAAGTTCCTGTTGAATTGCCTAGGGCAGAAGTGTTGTACAACGCTTTTGTGCTAAAACCCTTAGCTGAATTAGCCGCCCAAGAATTACACCCTATTATGTGCAAGACCTATGCGGATTTATGGCAAGAATACGATAAAAGCCAACAAAACTTATGGCCAATAGCATTCGAGTGGAGTCCTAAGTAAGCATGACTATCTTCGAAATTATTATCTTGGCTATTATTCAAGGGCTCACCGAGTTTTTGCCCATTTCTAGCTCTGCTCATTTAATCTTGCCGTCTAAAGTTTTAGGTTGGAAAGACCAAGGCTTGGCTTTTGACGTGGCTGTACATGTGGGCAGTTTGTTGGCTGTGATGATTTATTTTCGCCAAGATATTCAAGACTTAACCCAGGCTTGGTTTAAACAAGGTTTTAGAAAGCAACAATCAAACGAAAGCCGTTTGGCCTGGTGGGTGATTATAGGCACCATTCCCGCAGTATTATTGGGCTTTGCTTTTAAAGACTTTATTGAACTTTATGCGCGTTCAGCTTTGGTGATAGCCACCACTACTATCGGCTTTGGATTACTGTTGTGGTATGCAGATCACACCGCCAAGCAAACTAAAAGTATAGATAATCTTAATTGGAAACAGGTGTTATTTATTGGCTTAGCTCAAGCCATAGCGGTAATACCGGGTAGCTCGCGATCTGGCCTAACTATGACAGCTGGCCTATTAATGGGGCTTAATCGCCAAAATGCTGCGCGTTTTTCTTTTTTGTTATCTATTCCAGTGATTTTAGGGGCGGGCACTTTAGCCACCATTGACTTAGTACAAGCAGGCCTAATAGTAGACTGGTATGCATTGATATTAGGTGCTGGGTTTTCCTTTGTAAGTGCATATGCCTGTATCTATTTGTTTTTGGCTTGGATTGAACGCATTGGCATGCTGCCTTTTGTAATCTATCGTTTGATCTTAGGGGCATTGTTACTGCTATTTGTGTTTTATTGATTTAAAAGGAGACGACATGAGTGATACGATTTTTACCAAAATTATCAACAAAGAAATTCCGGCTGAGATTTTATACGAAGATGAATTAGCCTTAGCCTTTAAAGATATTAATCCACAAGCGCCCATACATTTTTTAGTGATCCCCAAAAAGCCTATAGGCACAATCAATGATATACAGCCAGAAGATAAAGCTGTGGTGGGTCACTTATATTGGGTGGCTGCCCAGTTAGCTGATAAGTTAAATTTTGCCGATGACGGATATCGAGCAGTGATGAACTGTAATGACCATGGTGGGCAGACTGTGTATCACATTCATTTGCATGTTTTGGCCGGCAAACCTTTAGGTTGGCCGCCTTACCAAGAAACCCTTAAAGTAAAATAAAGCCTATAGGTATTGGGCTATTACACAGCCCAATACCTAAGCTTGGTGCTTGTGAGCTTAAAGTCCTAGAACCTTAACCCCTTGTTTAAAATCAATATCCACTGGAATATCAGCAGCAGTTAACTTATCTAGATCTTGTTGTAACTGGGCTTTAATTACCCCTTTATCTGCCACTAATTCAGCCACGCCTGCATAATCACCGTCACCTTGTAAGGTCAGAATTTTATTGGATAAAGCATCAATTGCTTCACCCATTTTTTGCATATCGACTTGATAAAACCCTTGTTCATTTCGGCTAAAAGCTTGATGTTCTTTGAAAAAGTTAAACCTAATCATATTGGCTTTACCGTGCGCACTAGAAGCACCAAAACGCACAGAGCGGAATATTCCGGCCATAAAGGTTACGTAGTAGTCTTCTAACATGCCTTCATCAATCACACCTTTAGCTAATAATTGCTGCACCATATATAAACCTAAAATATCAGCTTTGCCTTCTTCTAAGGCCGATGCATGTTCTTTTAAGGCTTGTCTAACTGTTTGCTGGCTATTTAATACAGACTTAATACCTAAGCCGTGCGCCACTTCATGGAACATAGTGTTAGCAAAAAATGCGGTAAAGGTAATGTGCTTGCGTTGTTCTGGCACAATCAACTGCTCTGCTATAGGCAATAAAATATTGTCGAATTTAGCACGCATAGCATTTTTTAGTTGTAACCTGCGAGTGCCCTTTTGTAATTGCACTTCTTCGTCGTTAGGCAAGTTAATGGCTATAGTTTTGCTGCCAGCATTTGAGTGACCAGCATAATAAATTACATCATAGGCATTGAGGTCTGCGTTGGCGCCTGGCATTTGCGCTTTATAAGGAGCGGCAACAGGCAGTCCTTTTTGTAGCTCAGGTAAATAAGACGCATATTTGCTTAAGCGCTCGCTCCAAGATAGATCTTTTAATAAAACGTAAGACTCAAAGGCTGCGCGGTATCCATAAAGTTGATCTTCGTAGGTTTCGATAGGGCCGTAAACTAATTCAATTGGATTGGTTTTCATATCCATCCAAGCAAAATCAGAGGCTTGATAATCGTCGGTTAGTAATGCTTGGGCTCGCATATTTAGGTAATTAGCAAAGCTTTGATCGTCAGCTAGCTTGGCTGCTTTTTTTAATAAACTGGCGGCTTGAGTTAACTCTTCGGCAAAATATTCAGAATAGGGAATAGCCACCAATTGGCCAGCTTCGTTGCGGCGAACCATAGAATACAAGCCGTCTTTGTCGGCAAAGTCACTGGCTTCAAATTCTGCTTTAGTCATATCAGCAGGATAAAACTGCGCCCCTAGGTTTTTTTCTGGAGTATGACTTAAAAACACTTGGTCGCCTTGCAGTCTATCCCATGGCCCATAGTTAATTTCAGCGAATTTTCTGGTATTGGTATCAGCTATACTGGCTAAAAAGCTGGCTTTGTTATCTCCAAAAGCTTGGCGCCAAAACAAATCATCCATAATCTTGGAGGCTTCAATTAACACTTTTAACATTTCACCTTGATTTGGGCTTAAATGTGTTAAATCTGCGGTTAGGGTAACAGGGTGATATATATCTAGCCTGTTTTTAAACTCAGCAAGGAGTTCAGGTGCTGCTTGAGTTTCTGGTTTTGCGCTAGTGGCGCTAGTTTGTTGATCTGCCGGTGTGCAAGATATGGTTAAAGTGGTAAAAGCTGCGATTGATAGCAACAAAAAAGTTGCGTGGAAATTACGTTTCATGGTGTACCTTTATTTGGGGTTTATCACGTGATCTACTGAAATATAACAAATTTTTCGTATTTAATACTGCTTTCATTGCTAGATAGATTTAAAAAATATGCTAGCATTTAGGTACTTCAATTTGACACTGTTTGATTAGTTCAAAAACCAACTTGAATAATGTTTTAATCGAGCTCGTTAATTCGGTGAAGATCATTACTTTAAGTTTAACTGTTATGACGGAATACAGGTAAATACATGGCCACAGAAAATGCGCTTCTCACCATTTTGGTTGAAAAAACCAACAACGATACCTTAGTACTACCCACACTTCCGGCTATTGCGCTGAAAGTTAGACGAGCTGCTGACGATCCAAATATCAACCTTAATGCAATGGCTGATGTGATAGGACATGATCCTTCGTTAAGTGCACGTATGATAAAAATTTCTAATAGCGCTTATTTAGGCCGTACCGTTAAAGTTACTTCTACCCAACAAGCTGTAACTCGAATTGGCTTAGTACAAATAAAAAATATCGCTACTGCTTTGGCCATGGAACAACTATTTGTGTCTAAAAACGCAGTAGTTAAGCAATACATGGAAAAAATTTGGAACGACACTGTTAATGTAGTGGCTTGTTCAATGGCGGCACTAGACACGCACGTTAAGTTGACTAAAAACCGTGTGTTGACGCTAGAAACTCTTATGCTTGCGTCTTTGATGCATAATATTGGAGTTTTACCCATTTTAACCGAAGCTGAGCGTCATGAAGAAGTGTTTGCTAACCCAACATTCTTAGATGTAGCGATAGAAAAACTATCTGGCAAAATTGGTGCTGGCATCATGAAAGAATGGGGCTTTGAACCAGAATTTATTGATGTGGCTTTGCATTGGAAAGATATGTCTGTGCAGTCAGATAAAATAACTTATGTGGACTTTGTGCGACTAGGGGCAGCGTTAAGCGGCAACTTTGAAGAACATAAAGAACAAGTGTTCGAAATCGCGGTTAAAAAAGGCATAGTAGATGATATCTCTAAGTTTTTAACCGACGAATTCGCCGACTTAAAAGCCAATACTAAACAACTTTTTAGCTAAGCGATGTAACTTATAAAGTATCAAAGGCAATGCAAGGCATTGCCTTTTTTTATGCTTAGTGATTTAGAGCATATTTATTGGTTACTAAGATCGCTAAAGTTGGAAATGGAAAGCTAATAATGCATTAATGAGTTGTATCATTGACCATAAGTATGACTTTACTGAGAAAGCGGTCGTTGCCCCCTCCCGTTTATCCCCCGTCATTCCTTCGGAGGAAGGAATCTCCTGCAACATCTGTGAAGTCAAAAAAGTATGTTGTTTCCAGAGTTAAAATGGATTAAAGCTCACTCCTATCATACTGATTTACAGAACTTAAATTGCTTGTACGGTAACTATTAGTGGGTTCCCTCCTCCGAGGGAATGACGTGTAATATCTTCAATATCTGCGCCGTCGGCGAGATGTAATATCTTAGATATCCTCAAAGACCGCTTACTGCTAAAAGCTCCAAATGCTTAGTAACAAAAAGTTTAGTTAAGAGCCTTAGTAAGACACCCAAAGAAACAAACTCCCCAAAAAATTTAGCGAAATTAACAAGTATAAAATCCTGCTGCATTTAAGGTAGGTTGATTTTAAAAGTTAGAAAGTTTCAATTTTAGGCATGAGAAAGGCTTAAAATGATTAAATTCATAACCAAACTCAAATTACAGGCAAAGCAGTGAAGCGCATGTTATGCAAAAGGTCACTCTAAGATGTCCGGTAACTTAGCAGAAATAAGTGCCGCTAAACTAATAAAAGTAAAAGAGATTGCGAGGCAGGCAGCTAATCCGTATAACTGAAACACCCAGCCTGATATTACCGTCCCAATCAAACGCCCCATAGCATTTGCCATGTAGTAAAAACCGACATCTAATGAAACGCCATCGGCATCTGCCATGCTTACAATCAAGTAACTGTGCAGTGATGAATTAATTGCGAATAATGCGCCAAATACCATTAACCCAGCAATGAGTACCGTTTTAACTTCCCAGCTAAAGTATAATGATAAGGCAATGCCTAGTGTCACTAATGCCAACAAGCTTGCCCATTTTACCGTTTCAGTGGCAGGAGAAACGCCATCTTTGAAGTTGATTAGCTTAGGAGCCATTGATTGCGCAATACCATAACCAATCACCCAAAGCGCCAAGAACCCACCTACAGTCCAATGATCCCATTCAAAGGCTTGTGACAAAAATACTGGCAGTGCAACCACAAACCAGACATCTCGTGCTCCAAACAAGAATAATCGGGCGGCTGACAATATATTGATTGAACGACTCTTTGAGAAAATATCAGTAAACTTAGGTTTGTTCTTGGCTTTACCTAAGTCGCTTTTTAAGGCATAAAGGCTGTAACACCAAACAAGTCCTAACACACCTGCCATCAGTAACATTGCACCTTTAAAAGAAAGCAAGGTTAACAGTAAGCCGCCTAAGAAAAATCCAACGCCTTTAAGGGCATTCTTAGAGCCTGTTAATACCGCAACCCATTTAAACAAAGTACCTTCTTGTCCGGCAGCAACCAACATCTTAATTGAGCTTTTAGCGCTCATTTTATTTAAGTCTTTGGCAATGCCCGAAAGTGCTTGAGCAATCATTACATACACGACTGTTAACCATTCAGCCGGAACAGCTAACATTAACAGAGCGATAATTTGAATGGCTAAGCCTATGTTCATGGTTTTATTTAGCCCTAAACGAGCCCCTAAGAAACCGCCAACTAAATTAGTGACAACGCCAAAGATTTCATAAAACAAGAACAGCATCGCGATGTTAAGGGGGCTATAACCTAACGCATGGAAATGCAGCACGACTAACATGCGTAGTGCGCCATCTGTTAAGGTAAATGCCCAATAATTACCTGTTACAACAAGGTATTGCTTAATATCGTCTGATAATGATGCCAAGCGCTTCATGGTGTTATATTACCCTTTAATTGATGAACCAACTTTACGGGCAAGCTCAGCTGTTCTATTGGCGTATCCCCATTCGTTGTCATACCATGCGTATAACTTAAGCTGGGTGCCGTTAACGACCATTGTTGATAGCGCATCGACTATGCTAGAACGTGGGTCGGTTTTGTAATCGATAGACACAAGGGGCTTTTCTTCATAGCCAAGAATGCCTTTTAATTCGCCCTCAGCCGCTTCTTTCATCCAAGCGTTAATTTCGGCTTCCGTTGTTGGGCGCTCAAGCTCAAATACGCAGTCAGTAATTGATGCGTTCGCCAATGGTACACGCACCGCATGACCATTCAGTTTGCCTTTTAACTCTGGAAAAATATGAGTGATTGCTGTTGCCGAACCTGTAGTGGTTGGAATAAGGCTCATGCCACAGGCACGCGCTCTACGTAAATCTTTATGCGGTGCATCTAAAATAGTCTGAGTATTGGTAATATCGTGGATGGTGGTCATTGAACCATGTTTGATGCCAATTTTATCCAGCAAAACCTTCACTACTGGTGCTAAGCAATTGGTGGTGCAAGACGCAGCCGTTACAATTGAGTGTTTATTTACATCATACAGGTGGTCGTTAACCCCCATAACCACATTGAGCACACCATCTTCTTTTACGGGGGCAGTTACGACTACTTTTTTCACCCCTTGATCTAAGTATGCTTGCAGCAACTCAGTTTTCTTCATCTTACCTGAGGCTTCAATGACTAAATCACATTCAGACCAATCGGTATCGTTGATCGCTTTGTTTTGCGTCACACGAATGGCTTGACCACCTATGATCACATTATTGTCATCATGAGCGACATCATATGGCCAAGTGCCATGCACAGAGTCATACTTTAATAAATGCGCCAGCGTTTCTGCGTTGCCTGCAGGGTCGTTGATTTGCACAAACTCAATGTCTTGCCAACCCATAGCAGCTCTAAGTGTTAAACGCCCCATACGACCAAAACCGTTAATACCAATTTTAATTGCCATTGTTAAGCTCCTACTTTTTGAAACTCGTTAAAAAAAGAAAGTTGTACAGGATGAGTAAGCGCTTTAGGGCGTACTTTCTGCACTTGATTAATAATTTCTGACTTGTCGTAACCTAGCTCATACATGA
Organism: Paraglaciecola aestuariivivens; assembly: GCF_052983255.1. NCBI lineage: Bacteria > Pseudomonadati > Pseudomonadota > Gammaproteobacteria > Alteromonadales > Alteromonadaceae > Paraglaciecola > Paraglaciecola aestuariivivens. The sequence goes on from NZ_JBRKBA010000002.1 coordinate 247,352, forward strand.
GTACTCCAATGACTAAGCCAGTCCGACCAGAGCCGCCTTTACAATGTACGGCAATGGTGCCTTGATTACGTAAAATAGCTAAGATGTCATTAAGGTGAGATTTGAACGCTGTAGCAAAGTCTTCATTAGGTGCATCGTCATCTAAAATAGGTAACTGAAACCATTTAATACTTTGTGCCTCACATACTTGAGGAAGTGCTTCGGCTTGATTTTTCTTCATTTCTGCATCGTACATCAGCGTGACAATTGCTTGTGCTCCAGCGGCTTTTAATTGTTTGAGCGATGTTGTTAAGTCAACATCCTTGGTTCCGGGGCAGGGGGTAAAGATAAAGCTTGCGCCATTATTAAGTGTCAGTTTGTCATATGGGTGAGATTGCATAAGAATCCTTTAAATTATTCGTTAAACCAATGTTTTGTTCGGTTCACAATCGCTACCAGAGATAGCATGACGGGAACTTCAACTAGAACTCCAACTACGGTCGCCAATGCAGCGCCTGAATGTAAGCCAAAAAGGGAGATCGCCACTGCAACTGCCATTTCAAAGAAATTAGATGTACCAATTAAACTGGCAGGTGCTGCAATCTTGTGTTTTAGCTTAAGCTTGAGTGCTACTAGATAAGCGATAATGAAGATGCCATAGGATTGAAGTATGAGTGGAACCGCGATTAATCCAATATTTAACGGTTGCTCTAAAATGGTATTAGCCTGAAACCCGAATAACAGTGCTACTGTCGCTAATAGGCCGATGACAGAAAACGGTTTTAATTTCTCTAATAAGATCGTGATAGCCGCTTCATCACGGCCTGAAGCATTTAAACGCTTTCGAGTCAGTATCCCCGCAATTAAAGGAAGTAATACATATAAAATAACCGAGATGATCAACGTTCTCCAAGGTACGTGAATATCAGTCATCCCCAGCAATAACCCTGCAATTGGCGCAAATGCAAATATCATGATGATGTCGTTAACCGATACCTGAACCAAGGTATAATTGGCATCACCTTTGGTTAATTGCGACCAGACGAATACCATTGCGGTACAAGGTGCTACTCCAAGTAAAATCATACCTGCAATGTATTCTTGTGCAGTTTCAGGTGAAACAAAGTCGACAAATAGTCCTTCAAAGAACAGCCAACCTAATGCTGCCATGGAGAACGGTTTGATAAGCCAGTTGATCACTAAAGTTAACACTAAAGCTAGTGGATTTTTGCCGACTTCTTTAATGGTTGAAAAGTCTACCTGAACCATCATTGGATAGATCATTACCCAAATGAAAACAGCAACAATCACATTAACATAAGCGACTTCAAGCTTTGCAATAGTCTCAAAAAGAGGTGGGTAAACAAAGCCCATTGTGATGCCAGCGACAATTGATATCGCAACCCAAACAGTTAAATAACGTTCAAAAGTTCCCATCGTCAGATACTTTAATTACAGCAGCTTGCTAAACGAGTAGGGCGATCACCCATAGCATTTAATCTGGCTAGTTCTTTTTTAATGAAAATAGGTTCATTTACCACTGTTGAAGTAATAGTTTGTTTCATCCACTCTGGTAGTGTTGGATTGATTGAGTAAAACACCCATTTTTGGTGTTTTCTGTCAGATAAAATGCCAGTTTTTCGAAGCTGAGCTAGGTGACGTGATACTTTGGGCTGACTCTCTTCATCCAAAGCTGTCATCAATTCACAGACACAGACTTCACCCTCAACAGCTATTATTAGTAAGGATTTCAAACGAATATCGTCAGCGAGCGCTTTATAGAAAGTAGTAGGTGTTATCGGGGCAGGCTTTTGCTTTTCCTGAATCAACAAGAACAATTTTATCCGCTCGTTCAGCTCTTGCAGTGTCTTCTCAAACGGGTTGGCATCTCTGCGAGTGCGAGGTTCTGGAAAATCCCAAGCAAGACAGTTAGTGCCGTTGACTCGGCCATCGCACTCTTTTGCCGCTTTCTCACACAGTGTAATAACAAAATCGAAATGAATATTGCTAACTTCATGAAGGTGTTTTGAGCGTAAGCCATCGATACGTAACCCAAAGTGCTCAATAGCTGACAATGTGCGGCTATCAACACTAGATGGCTCAGTACCCGCGCTGTAAACCTCGTACTCGCCTTTTCCATGATGTTTTAATAACGCTTCAGCCATGATAGACCTAGCCGAATTTTCTGTGCATAAGAAGAGAACTTTCATGAGTCGTCATATAATATTTTTCTTATATAATAAATTTGTTATGTATTGGGTGCAACAGATATTTATTGAAAATAAGACTTCAAACTAATGCTATTGAGAGGCTGAACAACTAATGCCAAAAATCCAGTTTGGCTTTTGGCGAGCTATACCCTAGTTCTATGCGAGTAAGCTCTAATGTCAGTTATTTGGGTTTTATTAATTGTTAAAGTAAGTGTTGGTGTCAAAGAAGCAGCAAGCAGAGATCTGCAGTCAAGTATGGAATGAGGTTTTTGCGTTCAGAAGAGAAGCTCCCCAATCAATTTAGGAATGAGGGAACAGCAACCGAACACCTGCTTTGGCAGGTGTGTCAGTTTAGTTCTGGTTAGTAGATTTAAGACTACTCTTGAGGATCTAAAGCAAAAATTTCCTGCAACCGCTTGGCAAAGCGCACCACTTCTCCCGACATTAAGGCAAAGTTAGCGTCCATTCTGGCGAGCATTTGGTCTTTAGGAATATCATCGTTTTGTTCTCTGATGACATCAGTGAACTTAACCTTTTTGATGCTTAGGTCTTCTTGGATCACGGCACTGAATGTTTCACTCCATTCAACCGCAATTTTTTGTACGGCTTTGCCTGCTTCTAGGTGCTGGATAATTTCTTCGCTGTACAAGTCTTGATTTTTACATCTAATGATAGCGCCTTCATCTTCTAGGGCTCTTAATTCAGCTTCTTCTAGTACTTGTATATCAGCAGGGGCGGCATCATCTTTTATCCATGTGGTTAGCTCGGCTTGAACTGATTGTCTGGCTAATGGCACTACAGGTAAGCTACCAATAGCTTTGCGCAACATAGCCAAAAAGGCTTCGGCTTTGCCATCTGCCGATGAATCCACCACTACTAGGTTATCTTGAGTAGAAATAAAACCGTGGGTAAAACTATTTTTAGTAAAGGCCTGTGGCAATAGACGATGAATAATTTCTTGTTTGAGATCTTGTTGCGCTTTTTTACCAACAGGTGAGCCAGTTTCTGCTTCAATTAAAGCTACTTTGTCGGCAAGTTCGGCGTTTACCACAGCAGCAGGTAAAATACGTTCTTGTTTTTTTAGGGTTAACCACACCTTGCCGGCTGCACTGTGCAATAAAGCTTTGCCTTCGTTAAAGGGTGAAGCCCAGCCCATAGTTGCAAGCTCTTGGCTGCCACAAGGGCGAAATTTAAACTCAGCTAATTTGCTTTCAATGTCATCTTCTGCAAATTCTAGATCTTGGGTAATTGAGTAAAGCTTTAGGTTTTTAAACCACATAGAATTGTCCGATATCTGAAGAGGTGCAGAGATGCACCATTAAAAATGGGGGTAGAGACTAGCAGAATTTTACTTAAACTGGGATAGTAATTTTATATTGCAGACCCATTTCTGGCTGACTAAATACTTCTATTTCACCACCTAAAGTTTGGGTAACTAAGTTGTACATTATGTGAGTGCCTAAACCGCTACCACCTTTACCTCTACGAGTGGTGAAAAACGCATCAAAGTGTTTTTCTAAGGTGCCTTCGTCTAAACCCCTACCATCATCTGAGTAATTAATAATTAGGTTGTTGTCTTGTTGAGATATGACTACTTTAATTGCACCTTTGGTTTTGTTGTCAAAACCATGAATTAACGAATTCATTATCATGTTAGTTAATATTTGCGCTAACACCCCAGGTGCACATTTAATAGTTAGGTCATCTGGACATTGAATATCAATGGTATGTTGGGTCTTTTTAAAGTTTGGTGCTAAAGATTGCACCACTTCACTTAAGTATTCACTAACATTAATTTCACGCTCTGCTTCGCTGGTTTGATCGACTGCCACTTGTTTAAAGCTAGAAATCAATTCAGACGCGCGATTCAGGTTGTTGGTCAACAAGTTAATGGTTTGCTGAGCCTCAGATAAAAATGAGCTCATAGTGCTGCCCGTAAGAGTTTTTTCGTCGTAAGCAGTTTGTAATTTCTGCACTCTATCTTGTAAAAAACTGGTGGCGGTAACACTCACCCCTAATGGGGTATTTACATCATGGGCAATGCCTGCCACTAATCCACCTAAAGATGCCATTCTTTCTGATTCTACTAACTGATCTTTGGCTAATTGAATGGTTTCCATTGAGGCCGCGAGTTCAGAGTTTCTTTTGCGTAATTCGTCTTCAATAAATTGGCGGTTTTCGTTTTCTTGGCGTAATTCTCTTTGGTTAATTAGTAGTTCATCTTTTTGCTGTTCAAGATCCAGCATGATCTTGCTTAAAGTGGCAGTCTTTTTGGCCACTTCTTCTTCGAGTGAAATATTTTGATCATCAAGGCGACGATTGGCTTCTTTTAATTCATTTTGGGTCCCAGACAACTTAGATTGAAACTCAATCATTTCATCAATTAATTTGTTGTAGGAGGTTTCTAGCAGCTTAAGCTCGTTGTTATCTTCTATGTTTAAATCAAGTTTAGAAGATTCTGGATCGTCTAAATTAAAATCGGTAATTTGTTGGGTTAATTCGTTGAGCGGATTAGTCAACATAGTTCTAAAGGCGCTCATAAACAAAAACACTAAAAACGCGGTTTTTACTATGGCGTTACCAATTAAGAAAAATATCCCAACTTCAATACGCCCCAAAATAATGTCTGAGCTAGAGTATAAAGTGACGTCGCCCACCAAAGAAGTTCGGCCAGAAAATTCAAATATCAGTGGAAAACTATAACCAAAAGTGCCGCCTTCATGATCTCTCACAACTCCTTTGGTAATGGATTCACTGACTAATTGAGAGGTACGGCCTAGGTCGGCAATATAGTTACTGTTTTCATCACGGATTTGCACCCCTTCAACTATGGGCAACTCCATTAAACCACCGGCAATAGACTTAGCTTGGGGAGTATTTAATTCCCAAATTGCCCGGGTTAAACTGGTACTAAAGGTATTTTTAAGGGTACGTAATTCGCCTTCGATATGACTTTTAGCATTTAGATATTCGGTAAAAATCTGCCCAATAGTGACCACAAAAGTTAAGACAAAATAAACAGAAAGTACTCTGGCGAGCAGTTTTTTTGATAACCCTTGTTTTACTTTAGACATTTATTACCAAATATTGATTAGTATGTGAGCATAATTAAGAATATGCGGAATCAAAAAAATAAACAAGACACCCACATCAAGCCAAGTCAAAAAACCTTTTTGCCATATAAATCAGGCTTAAAATGTTATCTTTAATAAAAGTGTCACAATTAGCCTGAATAATCAAAGTGCAAATAGTTGTATAACGGAAGATAAAAATGGCAAAAAGAATATTATTAGTTGAGGATGAAGCCCCTATTCGTGACATGTTAACCTTTGTGTTAGAGCAATCAGGTTTTCAGACAATAGAAGCCGCAGATTTTGATGTTGCACTTGAGAAAATTATTGAACCTTTCCCAGATCTAATTTTATTGGATTGGATGCTACCCGGTGGTTCTGGTGTGCAATTAGCGAAAAAGCTAAAGCAACACGAATACGCCAGAGATATTCCAATTATTATGTTAACTGCCAGAGGTGAAGAAGAAGATAAAATTCGAGGGTTAGAGGCTGGCGCAGATGATTACGTCACCAAACCATTTTCGCCTAAGGAATTAGTGGCAAGGGTAAAAGCTGTGATCAGACGAGTCACACCTACCTCAAGCGACGATGCTATAGAATACCAAGGCTTAAAGTTAGATCCGGTTTCACATAGGGTGTCATCTAAAGAGCAGCCTGTAGATATGGGGCCTACCGAATTTAAGTTATTGCACTTCTTTATGACCCATGCTGAACGGGTATATAGTAGAGAGCAATTATTAGATAATGTATGGGGAACAAATGTGTATGTAGAAGATAGAACTGTTGACGTACATATTCGACGATTACGCAAAGCCCTTTCTGAATTTGGCCACGATCCTATGATCCAAACGGTCAGAGGAGCGGGGTATCGTTTCTCAAGTAAAATTTAACGCAAATGAGACATACCTAAAATGAAGCCAGCCTTAATTTGGCTTATGAGTTTAGCCAGAGTGCTAACAGTCTTGGTAATCAGCGCTTTAATTGGCCTGTATACCCATCAGCTAGAGTTAGCTCTGTTGTTGGGTGTCAGCAGCATCCTCTGTGTACACTACTGGCATATTTATAAGCTGAATTTTTGGTTAACCCAAAGCAAAAAGATCTCGCCGCCTAAAACTGCGGGCATTTGGTCGCATATTTTTCAAAATATCCATCAGCTAAATCTGCAAAACCGCAATAAACGAAAAAGCTTGGGCGAAGCGCTGCGTCGTTATTATTTAGGCTCAGAAGCATTACCCGATGCCACAGTAGTGCTAGGAGCCAAAGGCGAAGTGAAGTGGTGTAATAGGCTGGCTAGAATTGAGTTAGGATTAAATTGGCCTCAAGATGAAGGCAAAAAAATAACCGAGTTATTATCTATTTCAAGCTTTACTGAATACTTTATTGGTCAAGGATTTGATTTACCTTTAGAAATCACCTCGCCTATTAACCCAGATAAAATTTTAGAATTTAGAGCCGTGCCTTACGCTGAGCAATACACTATCTTGCTTGCGCGAGATGTGACTAGGCTGACCCAAATTGAAAAAATGCGAAAAGATTTTGTGGCCAATGTTTCGCACGAATTAAAAACCCCTTTAACTGTAATAAGTGGCTACTTAGAAATGTTGCCAGAAGATGGCAAGGTTCCTGAAGCGCTAATGAGTAAAGCCATTCACGAAATGCGCAGTCAATCGTTACGTATGCAATCGTTAATTGAAGAGTTATTGGAGTTGTCGCGTATCGAAGCAAGTGCCGAACGGGCTTTCGAGAAACTAGTCAATGTCCCCCAGTTAATTTGGCAAATTCAGGCTGAAGCCGAAGCCTTAAATCGTGATAAACAACATAAGCTGTTTTTTGATATTTCACCAATTTTGTATGTTTACGGAATTGAAAGTGAACTAAGAAGTGCTTTTTCTAATTTAATTTTTAACGCCATTCATTATACCCCCGCCAAAGGGGTGATAGAGGTGAAATGGGGCCTAGAAGGTAAACAAGTTAAGTTTAGTGTAAAAGATAACGGTGATGGCATTGCACCTGAGCACCTCGAAAGATTAACCGAACGCTTTTATCGGGTAGATAAAGCCCGCTCCCGCCAAACCGGAGGATCTGGATTAGGTTTAGCCATAGTTAAACATGTGTTATCTCATCATAACTCATCATTGCAGATAACAAGCCGAGTCGGTAAAGGCTCAACTTTTTCATGCAGTTTCTCCCCCGAGATGACTTATATAGTCGACACCCATCTCGATCCCTATTAAACACATTTTTTTACAAAGTAATTTTCTTCACCAACCAAGGCGTTAATTGCCATAGAGCGTATCTGTTGAGGTTTTTGGCAGACTTTTGCTTTAACACCTAGCTCTAGGGCTTTACCTTTTGCTTTTAAACGGTAATCTGTATAAAAATGCAGCGACTTGCTAGAGGTACAGGTGAAGGATAAAAGTGAGCTATTGCAGCAACTTAAATTAGATAAACAAGAGATTCAAGAAAGCCAAGGTTTGTCGGTGTGGTTAGTCTTGTTGTTATTAGTATTGAGCATAGGACTAACCTATTGGTTTACCCTCAAATTTGCTGCCAAGCCCTCACCCCAAAAGGTGGTAACCCAAGCCAGTAAGCCCCCCACCACTGCCCCTGAAACAGCAGCAACTAACACGCCAGTTGAAGCCAGCGACACTATCTTAAATTCATCTGGTTATATTACCGCCAGACGAATGGCAACGGTTTCTTCTGAAGTCATGGGGCTGATCACCCAAGTGAATGTAGAAGAGGGTATGGAAGTCGCACAAGGGCAAATATTAGCTAACTTAGATAGCAGTTTAGCTGTGGTGAATTTGGATTATGCGCAGGCCCAATTGGCGGTACTTAAAGCTAGGCAAAAAGCCATAAGTGTCAATCTTGAAGAAGCGCAAAAACATTATCAGCGGGTGATCAACAATCCTTATTCGAGTGAGGCTGAAAAAACCAGCAGTTTTGCTAACCAACAAAGCTTGATGGCCAATTTAGAAAGTGCCGAGGCCGATATGGACTTGGCCAAAATTGAGATCCGCCGACAACAAGAGCGTTTAGATGATCATACTATTCGAGCGCCATTTGCCGGAGTCGTGACTCAAAAAAACGCTCAACCAGGAGAAATTGTGGCGCCTTCATCTGCAGGAGGCGGATTTACGCGTACTGGCATTTGTACCATAGTAGATATGAGCTCTTTGGAGATAGAAGTGGATGTGAATGAGTCTTTTATTGGGCGAATTTATCCAGGTCAAAAAGTTAAAGCATCTTTAGATGCTTACCCTAATTGGGATGTACCTGCGTCTGTCATTGCAATTATTCCTACCGCAGATCGAGCTAAAGCCACTGTACAAGTGCGAATTAAAATTGAGATTGAAGACAGCAGAATATTGCCCGATATGGGAGTCAAAGTTGGGTTTTTAAAAGACTAAAAATTGCCAATGCATAACTAAGGAAAACGCCTTATGAGCCAGAAAAATTTATTTGAGTTAAGCCAAGTTGCCAAACGATTCACTAAAGGCAAAGAGACCATCAGCATTTTTAGTGACTTAAATATGCAGATCCAAGAAGGTGACTTTCTGGCCATAATGGGGCCGTCTGGCTCAGGCAAAACCACCTTGTTAAATTTATTAGGTGGGGTAGACCAACCCACAGAAGGGCAAATTACCTTTGATGGGCAGCGCATTGATAATCTCAGCGAAAGCCAACTGGCTAAATGGCGGGCTAACAATATTGGTTTTATTTTTCAGTTTTATAATTTAATGCCTATGTTAAACGCGGCGCGTAATGTTGAATTGCCTTTGTTGTTAACTAACTTGAGTCGTAGCGAAAGGAAAAAACAAGTAAACATAGCGTTAGAATTAGTGGGCTTGAGCGACAGGGCAAAACATATGCCCAGTGAAATGTCGGGTGGTCAACAACAAAGGGTGGCCATTGCACGAGCTGTGGTTTCTGATCCTAAGTTTTTGTTATGTGACGAACCCACTGGGGATCTAGACAGACAAACCGCAGATGAAATTTTAGAAACCTTGCAGTTATTAAATCGAAAGTTTGGCAAAACTATTGTTATGGTTACGCACGATCCATCTGCCGCCAAATATGCCAAACGTACAGTGCACTTAAATAAAGGAGAGTTTGTTCAAGAACAGGAGCTAACTCAATGAAAGACTTATATCTAGTCTATAAAAATTTAACCCGCAAAAAGATGCGCCTGTTTTTAACTACCTTTGCCATTTTTATCGCCTTTTTAATTTTTGGCGCCATTATGACTTTACGCGGCGCATTAAACTCTGGGGTAGAAATGTCGGCAGATAATCGCTTAGTGGTGGTGCACAAAACCAATTTCACTAATCCTTTACCCTATGCCTATGTCAATAAAACAAAAATGGTAGAAGGGGTTAAAGATGTGACCCATGCCAATTGGTTTGGCGGTTATTACCAACAACCGGCCAATCAAGTGGTAACTTTTGCCGTCGATCCAGAAACTTATTTAGAGGTTTACCCTGAACTTGTGGTTAGCCCCGAACAACGTCAAGCTTGGTTAAGCGATCAGTCGAGTATTTTGGTGGGGGAACGAATTGCTACTGCCAATGGTTGGAAGGTGGGTGATCAAATTCCTTTGTCCTCTAATATCTTTTCTCACAAAGACGGAGGACAAACCTGGGACTTTAAAATTGCTGGGATCTTCAAGGGCGAGCAAGAAAAAGTCGATACCAGTTATTTGTTATTTCACTATAAATATTTTAACGAAACCCAATCTTGGGGAGGGGACAATATTGGTTGGTTAATTTTAACCACTGAAAACGCCGAGTTAAATGAAAGTGTGGCTAAGGCCATAGACAATAACTTTGCCAACTCTAATGCCGAAACCGAAACCAGTACCGAGCAAGCCTTTAACAAAGCCTTTATCGAACAAATTGGCAACATAGGATTAATTATCTTTGGGGTAGTATTTATGGCCTTTTTCACTATTTTAATAGTAGTGGGAAATACCATGGTACTGGCCATAAGAGAGCGCACCAGTGAAATTGCGGTACTTAAAACGTTAGGTTTTGCCTCGTCACGAATTTTTAAAATGGTCTTGTTAGAGTCATGTCTACTGGCTTTTGTTGGTGGAGGCTTAGGTTTATTAGGGGCTTATATCATAGTGCAGGGAGCGTCCGAAAACTTAGCCAGGTTTTTACCCAATTTAGTGTTAGATCAAAGCATAGTTTTGCAAGCATTTGGGTATATGTTACTGCTAGGTTTAATCACCGGCATAGCCCCTGCCTACAGTGCCTTACGTCTAAATATTATTACTGCATTTAACAGGGGTTAAGCATGAGCCATATTTTATCTCAAAGTCGTGCCGTTATTGCCATGAATATTCGCAGTCTGCCTAGACGCATGTGGATGTCTTTGGCTATGGTGTTTGCTAGCGCGGTTGTGGTGGCAATTTTATTGGCCTTTTTAGCTATGTCTAAGGGGTTTGAAGCCACTATGCAAAGCGCTGGCTCTGACAATGTTGCATTTTTTATGCGTACGGGTTCAGCCGCCGAGCTCAACAGTTCTGTTTCTAGAGAGCAAGTGAATATCATCGAAAATGCGCCAGGCATAATCAAAGACGACCAAGGACCAATGGTGTCACCCGAACTATATGTGATAGTTGATGGGGTTAAAAAAAGCACACAACAAGAAGCTAATATTCCTCTTAGAGGTTTAAGTCAGCCGGGCATAGATATGCGTAAAGGTTTTACCTTAACCGCTGGCCGTATGTTTAGCCCAGGTACAGACGAACTCATAGTAGGCGAAGGCATATTAAGGGAGTTTGATGGCTTTGAATTAGGGCAAGAGCTGCGCTTTGGTAAATATACTTGGAAAGTAGTAGGAGTGTTTAGTACAGGGGGCAACGTGTTTGAAAGTGAACTTTGGGCCGATGCTAAGGTGATTCAAAATCTGTATAACCGCGGCAGTTCCTATCAAAGTGTAAGAGCACAAATAGGCTCAAGCGACGATATAGCTGGCATTGCTGAATACCTCAAGTCTGAACCTAGGCTCACTCACGAAGTACAAACCGAGTCGGCCTACTTTTCGGCGCAAGGAAAAAGCCTTGAATATATGGCTATGTTTGGTTGGGTGATTAGTTCGATCATGGCCTTAGGGGCTTTAGCTGGTGCACTGAATACTATGTATACCTCGGTTTCAGATCGCGCCATGGAAATTGCTACCTTAAGGGCCATAGGTTTTAGTTCTATGTCTGCTTTTATTGGCACTATGGTTGAAGCTATGACCCTAGCCGCATTGGGAAGTTTAGTTGGGTCTTTAGCTGCCTTTATTTTTTTTGACGGCATGAATGCTTCTACTTTAGGGGGAAGCTTTACCCAAGTGGTGTTTAGTTTTCAGCTTACTCCAGAGTTATTTAAACAAGGCATTAGTATGGCCTTAATCATAGGTTTTATTAGTGGGGTGTTTCCTGCATGGCGAGCTGCAAGAGTGCCGGTTATAGTGGCCTTTCAAACGGCTAGGTAAGTCAGTTTAGGTCAAGTTAAAAGCTAATAAAAAGTCGAGCTATTAAGCTCGGCTTTTTTACTTTGTGAGCCTATTCAATATGTTATCTTATTGGCCTAAAATTTTAGGTAAATCTCTTAACCTTTAGTGTGTGAATATAAAAATGGTAGTTGTTAATGAAAAAAATCTTAAGCTTTAAAGGCATTGGCCTTGGATTTTTACTGGTGGTCTTAGTGTTATTGGTGATCTACCAAAAAAATTTAGTGCGTTTGTACACAGCAGTGACCTTGTACGACCAAGATAAAATTGCGCATAACTTTTTAACTATGTATCAGTCATTTAATGCCACCACTATTGCTGCCAGCACTCAACCTAAGGTGTTTGCCCAAGCTTTGCAGCCTTTGCCTAAATCTTTTGATTTTAATCAGCAGCCTATGTCTTTAATGGGGTTTCTTGAAGATACCCAAACCACCGGCTTGTTGGTGTTAAAAGATGGCAAGATAGTGTACGAAAACTATTGGTTAGGTCACGCCCAAGATAAACAACATATTTCTTTTTCGGTGGCCAAGTCTTTTGTGTCGGCATTAATAGGTATCGCCATTGAAGAAGGGCATATTAATAGTATTGAAGAGGTGGTGAGCGATTATGTACCTGAGCTAATGGGTTCAGGATATGAAGGTGTGCGGATCAAAGATGTATTGCAAATGTCGTCTGGAGTTAGGTTTAACGAGGACTATGGCGATTTTAATTCTGACATAAACCGTTTTTCTCGTGCCACAGCTTTTGGCACCTCTTTAGATGATTTTAGTGCGTCTTTAACACGAGCACGCGAGCCAGGCACCTACCATCATTATGTGAGTATCGATACCCAAGTATTAGGTATGTTGCTAACCCGCGCCACAGGTAAAAGTTTAACCCAATATATTTCTGAAAAGCTTTGGCAACCACTAGGTATGGAATATCCAGCCTATTGGTTGGCAGATGATGACGGCATGGAGTTAGCGTTAGGTGGGCTCAATGTAACTTTAAGAGACTACGCTAAACTTGGATGGTTATATTTAAACCAAGGGCAGTGGCAAAACGCTCAAGGGCAAATGCAACAAGTGGTACCTAAGCAGTGGGTTATTGATTCGGTCACGCCAGACGCGCCCCATTTAGTGCCGGGTGCAGACAATCCTTTATCTAGTTCGAGTTTTGGTTATGGTTATCAATGGTGGTTGCCAATTGATGCAGATGATGAATTTTCTGCTCAAGGTATATACGACCAATATATTTATGTAGACCCAGATCAAGCCCTAGTGATAGTCAAAAATTCAGCTAACTATAGATTTACCGATAAAAGTTACCAATGGAATGCTAAGCACTACGCTATGTTTAGAGCGATAGCTAAGCATGTTAAATAAAATTAAAACATTTAAGGAAAAACTATGTTCATTCGATTTATTGCCGCTTGGTTAATTATGAGTGGATTGCAAGCTTGTACTAGCAAGCAGACTTCAAGTGCTTTCCCTAGAGTGTCTGAGTTACAGCAAGCTGCGCCTATGGCGGCTAAAAAACCTCATCAAAGCCAATATCACGGCTTGACCCTAGTAGATGAATATCACTGGTTAAAAGATCCTAATTACCCTGAGGTAACAGATCCTAATATATTGGACTACCTAAAAGCAGAAAATGACTATTATGCACAGTTTTTGGCGCCACATGAACAACTAGTAGAACGCCTGTTTAGTGAGTTTAAAAGCAGGATCAATGACACCGATACTTCAGTGCCTTTTACAAAAAACGGCTACGAATACCGCTGGTTTTTTCAAGAAGGCCAAGATTATAGAACTTGGACAAGACGCAAGTTAGGTAGCCAACAGCAAGAGGTGTTTTTAGATGAGCCTAAACTAGCGCAAGATTTTGACTATTTTGTGTTATATGAGTGGGATATTAGCCCTAATAACCGTTATTTAGCCTACAGTATTGATGTGGATGGTAGCGAACGTAAAGTTATTAAGATCAAAGACTTAACTACTAATCAGTATTTAGATGATGTGTTAACCGACGCGGCAGGTGAGTTAGCCTTTAGTCAAGACAGTCAAAGCCTGATATATGCCTCATTAGATCCAGATAAGTGGCGAACCCTAAGTGTTAATCTGCACCCATTAGGTCGCTCACAAAAGGCCGATAAGGTACTGATTACAGAAACCGATCACAGTTTTGGTTTAGGCTTTTATTTAACCAGTAGCCAAGAGTTTTTAGTGTTGCGCAGCAGTGACGCTGATCGCTCTGAAGTGGCGGTTTTGCCTATGGCAGACTTAACCGCTAAACCTCGATTTTTAAGTAAGCGAGAGCAAAATATCTTGTTGTCGGTAGATCACGGCAATGAGGGGTTTTATCTACTGACTAATGATACTCATGTTAATTTTAGACTAGCTAAAACCCTAGACACCCAATTAGACAAGCAGCATTGGCAGACTTTGATTGCAGGTTCAGATACCCAGTATTTACAAGATTTTCAGGTATTTAAAGACTTTTTAGTGTTAGAACAAAGTATTAATGCTGTGCAAACTATTACGGTTTTACCCCTTGACGGAGAGAGCTACAACATAGCCTTCCCAGAAAAGGTTGCCAGTGTGCATTTAGCTTACAACCCTGAGTTTGAGCAACAACACATAAGGCTTAATTACGAATCTATGATCACCCCAGATACAGTGTTTGATTATGATACTCAGGCAAAATCCTTAAGCGTACGCAAAAATCGGGTGATCCCTGCTGGTTATGATAAAAGCCAATATCAAACCGAGCGCCTGATGGCTTCTGCGCGCGATGGAGTGTTAGTGCCCATTACTCTTGTGTATAAAAAAGGTCTAAAAAAAGATGCCAGCCAGCCCCTGTATTTATATGGTTACGGTGCCTATGCCAGTGGCTTATCGCCTAATTTTTCTGTGGTGCGTTTAAGCTTATTAGATAGGGGCTTTATTTATGCTTATGCCCATGTCAGAGGGGGGGATGAGTTAGGTTATCAATGGTATCTAGACGGTAAGTTAACCAAGCGAACCAATACCTTTAATGATTTTGTTGATGTGGCAAAGTTTTTAGTTAAAGGAAACTATGTGGCTGAGGGCAATATTTCTATTTCTGGTGGCAGTGCGGGTGGCGAGTTAGTGGGGGCGGCGGTCATTCAAGCGCCAGACATGTGGCGAAGTGCCACGTTAAAAGTGCCTTTTGTAGATGTATTAAATACTATGTTAGATGCGTCTTTACCCTTAACGCCGCCAGAGTGGGGGGAGTGGGGAAACCCTATTCAATCTCAACAAGCATTTGAATTGATCAAAAGTTATTCTCCTTACGACAATATTCAAAAGCGAGATTACCCGCCTATGCTGGTTACAGGTGGTTTGAATGATCCCCGTGTGACCTATTGGGAGCCGGCAAAATGGACGGCCAAAATGCGCGCCAATAAAACCGATAAGAATTTGTTAGTGATGCGCATGAATATGGGCGCGGGGCACTTTGCCAATAGCGGCCGATATGGCCAACTTAAAGATATTGCAGAAGAATATGGGTTTGTATTAGTGGCCCATCAAATTAAGCAGTAACATCAGCTACTGCTTGTTTAGGCTATCTAACATAGTACTAAGCTGCTGACGCCAATGTGTGGTTTTTATCCCTGCAGCAGCTTCGGCTGAAGACTTATCTAGCACCGAAAAATTAGGACGTTTGGCTGGGGTGGGATATTGACTAGCAGGAATGCCAGTGAGTGGTATGCCTTTTGCCAACAAGCCTTTTTCAACCGCTAACTCTTGGATGGCCACGGCAAAATCGTACCAAGAGGCGACCCCCGCATCTGTCCAATGAAAGACCCCAGAAACTTGCGGCTTTTGTGCAACAGCCCAGCACCAACTTGCCAGTCCTGCAGCCCAGGTAGGCGTACCAACCTGATCATGGACTATGCCAAGCGCTGGCTTTTCAGCCATTAAACGCAGCATAGTTTTCACAAAGTTGTTGCCATGTTGCGAATACACCCAAGCAGTTCTTACAATCACAGCTGAGGGTAATAGGGCTAAAATTTGTTGCTCACCCGCTAGTTTAGACGCGCCGTACACGCCTAATGGATTAGTCGGATCTTGGGATTGATAAGGAGTGGTTTTTTCACCATCAAAGATAAAGTCAGTGGAAATATGCAGCAACCTTGATTGCTGTTCTTGGCATGCAAGGGCTAGGTTTTTAGCCCCGTCTTGGTTCACCGCATACGCCTTTTCTTGTTCGCTTTCTGCTTTATCAACAGCGGTATAAGCTGCAGCATTAATAACTAAATCTGGGTTAAACTCAGTGATAATTTGCTTAACTTTGCTAGCGTCGCAAATATCTAATTCTTGGCTGCTTAGAGCTAAAATGTTCACGCCTGTTGGCAATTGCTGTTGTAACTCCCAACCTAATTGCCCATTTTTACCTGTTATTAAAACCTTCACGCCCAACCCTTTTATTTAACTTTGTAGTAAAAGCCTAAAACTTAGGCAAATTTAGGGGCATTGATAAAACTTTGCCCTTCAGCATCTTTAGCCGATAAAGAAGGCAAAGTTCCTTCAACTAAAGGCCAATCAATGGCTAAGCTAGGATCATCCCATTTTATCGACACTTCAGATTGAGGGTGATAATAATCGGTGCACTTGTACACAAACTCCGCGGTTTCGCTAGTGACGTAAAAACCATGGGCAAATCCAGGTGGTACCCAGAGTTGTTTATTATTTTCAGCCGATAATTCTATACAGAAACTTTGACCAAAAGTTGAAGATGATTGCCGAAGGTCAACGGCCACATCAAAAACACTGCCTTGGGTGACGCGCACTAACTTACCTTGGGTGTGCTCTAGTTGATAATGTAGTCCACGTAATATGCCTTTGGCTGATTTACTATGATTATCTTGCACAAAGTGCTCAATGCCGGTTTGTTCGGCAAAAAAATCTTGCCTAAAGGTTTCCATAAAAAATCCACGTTGGTCGCCAAAAACTTTAGGTTCAAAGATTAATACATCATTTAGAGGGGTAGGGGTAACCTGCATTTATTTATATCCTTTTGCGACTTTTAGGAGATATTGGCCATAGCCAGTTTTAGCTAATTTTTCTGCTTGTTGGGTTAGCTGCTCTACGGATATCCAATTGTTTCTAAAAGCAATTTCTTCAAGACAAGCCACTTTTAAACCTTGACGGTGTTCAACGGTTTGAACAAATTGGCCTGCTTCTAATAATGAATCATGGGTGCCGGTATCTAACCAAGCAAAACCTCGGCCTAATAAAGACACATTTAAATTGCCTTGTTGCAAATAGGCTAGGTTTAAATCAGTGATTTCTAATTCGCCACGCGCCGAAGGTTTAATGTTTTTGGCAATGTCTACCACTGAATTGTCGTAAAAATATAGGCCAGTGACAGCATAATTTGATTTAGCCACAGCGGGTTTTTCTTCAATGCTAATGGCTTTGCCTTGCTCATTAAATTCAACCACACCAAAACGTTCTGGATCATTCACATGATAGCCAAATACTGTGGCCCCTTGTTCTACTTGAGTGGCGGCTTTTAACTTATCTGAAAAGTGCTGACCATAAAAAATATTGTCGCCTAATACCAAGCTCACATTATCTTGGCCAATAAAGTCTTCACCTAAAATAAAGGCTTGGGCTAATCCATCTGGACTTGGCTGAATGGTATAACTAATGTTTACCCCAAAAGCACTGCCATCGCCTAACAAGTTTATAAAATTGGCTTGATCTTCTGGGGTGGTAATAATCAAAATATCTTGAATACCTGCCAGCATTAACACAGATAAAGGATAATAAATCATTGGCTTATCATATATGGGCAGAAGCTGTTTAGAGGTGCCTTGGGTAATAGGGTGTAACCGTGAGCCCGAGCCGCCAGCTAAAATGATGCCTTTATATTTGGCCATGTTATGTCCTTAAGGTGATTCTAGTAATAGGGTTAAATATTGGCTTTACGCGCCTAAACGATCGAGTTTATAGGCGCCCGATAATACGCGATCTGACCATTGCTGGTTGTCTAAGTACCATTGTACTGTTTTGCGAATACCAGACTCAAAAGTCTCTCGGGGCGTCCAATCTAAAGTATTTTTAATTTTGTCTGCATCTATGGCATATCTTGCATCATGCCCTGGTCTATCGGTAACAAAGGTGATCAATTCACGATAATGGTTAATATTATTGGGTTTATTTGGGGCTAACTCATCTAATAAGTCACAAATGGTTTCGACCACTTCTAAATTACGTTTTTCGTTATGCCCACCAATGTTAAAGGTTTCGCCTACCTTGCCAGATTTGGCCACTAAACATAATGCTCGCGCATGATCTTCTACATACAACCAATCACGAATTTGACTGCCATCACCGTAAACAGGTAAAGCTTTGCCCGCCAATGCATTTAAAATAATATGCGGCACTAGTTTTTCGGGAAAATGATAAGGTCCATAGTTATTTGAACAATTAGTGATAACAGTAGGCAGCCCATAAGTGCGTTGCCATGCGCGCACTAAGTGATCAGAGCTGGCTTTGCTTGCCGAATAAGGCGAACTAGGTGCATAAGGGGTTTGTTCAGTAAATAATGGCAATTCACTGCCTGCCGGTAAATCATTAGGGTGGGGTAAGTCGCCGTAGACTTCATCGGTCGATATATGATGGAAAACAAACTGCTGTTTTTTGTCTGCGCTGAGTTCGCTGTAATAAGCTCTTGCTGCTTCAAGCAAAGTGTAAGTGCCTACAACATTGGTTTGAATAAACTCTCCGGGTCCATCTATAGAACGGTCTACATGAGATTCTGCGGCTAAATGCATTACTAGGTCGGGTTGATGCTGATTAAATACGCGTTTGAGCTCGGCAGCGTCACAAATGTCCACTTGTTCAAAGCTGTAGCGTTCACTATGCAAATGTTTAGGAATAGATTCGGTATTGCCAGCATAAGTCAGTTTATCTAGATTGACCACGCTGTCTTGGCTGTCAGACAATATATGTCTTACCACTGCACTGCCAATAAATCCCGCACCACCTGTCACTAACACTTTCATCTTAATATCCTTTAACCATGACCATAGTATTGTTAAATACTTACCTAAGGGCAGGGATTTTAAAGCTCTGAAAAGGATATGCAAATAAATCCTGTTATTTAGTCAATCGAGCGACTTTTTAAGGTCTGTTCAGTTGAGCTTAGTTATAAATATGGTTAATGTTGATGCAATAATAAGACTATAGGAGTGAGTTAAATGCGCAGCGTGTTTTTTGGTTTAATGGTGTTTTGTTTTCAAGTATGGGCATCTGATCCGCCTCAATATCCCAGTGTGGCTAAATTTACCCAAAACATGCAGCACAAATCGGGGTTTATTGACTTTTATTATGATCCCCAGCAAGACAAAATTTACTTGCAAGTAGATAAGTTCGAACAGCAGTTTTTGTTCCAAAGTAGCTTACCCCAAGGGATTGGCTCTAACGATATTGGCTTAGATAGAGGGCAATTAGGGGCAACCCGATTAGTAGAATTTTCGCGCTTTGGTAACAAAGTCTTATTAAAACAGTTAAATACTCAGTACCGTGCCACCTCAGAAAACCAAGCTGAACAAGACAGCATAGATCAAGCATTTGCCGACTCTGTAATTGCCGGTTTTACTATTGTCGCGGCCGATCAACAAGCAGTATTGATTGATTACACTAAGTTTTTGTTAAGTGATATTCATCAAATTTCACAAAGATTGTCGGCCACCAAACAAGGCAGTTATCAAATTGATGATAATCGCAGTGCCGTGTATTTACCTCGCAGTAAAGCTTTTGTGAACAATACTGAACTAGAAGCCATAGTCACTTTTGGAGGCTCGTCTCCGGGGCAATATGTGAAACAAGTGGCGCCCGATCCCCTTAGTTTAACTGTGCACTTACATCATTCTTTTATTAAATTGCCAGAGCCTGGTTATCAGCCTAGACGCTTTTCACCTTATTCAGGATATTGGGCTTTAGGTTATCAAGATTACTCAGTGCCTATTGAAGAGAGCATGCATACTCAGTTTATTCCAAGGCATCGTTTGCACAAACAAAATCCTTTAGCGCCTTCTAGTCAAGCCGTTGAGCCAATAGTGTATTACCTAGATCCTGGCATTCCAGAGCCGGTTAAAAGCGCTTTAAAAGATGGGGCATTATGGTGGGATCAAGCGTTTTCAGCCATTGGTTATAAAAATGCTTTCCAAGTAAAAATATTGCCGGCCGATGCAGATCCTATGGATGTGCGTTACAACGTGATTCAATGGGTGCATCGTGCTACCCGAGGCTGGTCTTATGGCTCGTCTGTCATCGATCCCCGAACCGGCGAAATCATTAAAGGCCACGTTACTTTAGGATCTTTAAGGGTAAGACAAGATTATTTAATTGCTTTAGGCCTAACTAGCCCTTTTAGTGAAAATGCCAGTGATGACAGCAAGGTCGATACTCAAATTCAAAAAGACATGGCGCTTGCGCGTATTAGGCAGCTTTCTGCCCACGAAGTAGGCCACACTTTAGGCATAGCGCATAATTTTGCTGCCAGTGAAGATGATCGAGCTTCGGTGATGGACTATCCCCATCCTTATGTCACAGTAGAGCAAGGCAAAGTACAGTTAGATAAGGCTTACGCAGTGGGCATAGGAAAATGGGATAAATACGTGATTGCCTATGGTTACCAAACTTATGCCAATAGCCAGCAAGAACAACAAGGGTTAGCACAATTAACTCAGCAAGCACGTGCCAACCAACTCGCTTATCAGTCGGATCCTGATGCCCGGCCTGCAGCGGCAGCCAATGCCCAAGGGCATTTATGGGATAACGGCTCAGATCCTGTGGCTGAATTAGTGCGCTTATCTCAAGTACGCCGCCTGGCGTTAGCAAACTTTGGTTTAAAAACCTTAAAAACTGGGGCCTCACTTTCTTCTCTTGAAGAAACCTTAGCGCCTATTTATTTGTTACATAGATACCAAGTAGAAGCCGTGGCCAAATTAATTGGCGGGGTAGATTATCAATACGAATTAAAAGGTGATCATTCTCCAGCAAAAGGGGTGGTGGCGGTTAGCCGAGACAAACAGCAACAAGCTTTAGAAGCATTGTTCACTACCCTAAGCCCGGAGTTTTTACATTTACCTGATGAATTAGTCGCGCTTATCACCCCTAAAGCCTATGGAGAGAGTCGTAACCGTGAAAGTTTTAAAGGCCGCACAGGTTTAACTTTTGATCCTGTGAGTGCCGCAGAAGCGGCTGCAGGCTTTAGTTTAGGATTGCTTCTTAAAGCAGAAAGACTCAATCGTGTGGCCTACCAGAGTGGTACGCCAGCAAAAGGCATTCAACTCCCAGAGCTGTTAAATAGCTTATTTAAACGCACCATTCAAAGTGGCACTAACAAAACTTATCCGCAACTCAGTCAAAGAATTAATTACCTAGTGCTTGATCAAGTGGTTAGAGCCTCACAACAACACAATTTGGGTCCAGAAGTCAGAGCCCAAATCGAATTACAATTAATGGATCTACATAAATGGCTTAAAAACAAAAAGCGCGAGCCACATAACCTCATTATGGCCAAAATGTTAGAGCAATACTGGCGTACTGGTCAGTGGCAAGACTTATTTCAAGTTAAAGCCTTGCCTCCAGGCTCGCCCATTTAAACTCACCCAAAGCACATAACAAAAAGGGTGAATACCTTAGGTATTCACCCTTTTTTTTAAAACCTAATTTTTGTCTATTTTGACCTTAGGCGCTTATCCGCGATAACCAAAAAATCTATTTTTAATGATTTCATCAGCTATGCCTTCGGGCAGACTTTCTTGCCAACCTTGCTGGCCAGTAGACAACTGTTTAAGCACTTCGCGCGAGTAAATATTGAATAACTTAGGATCACTACACTCAATGCCGTGTAAAAAGCCATTTTCCAATAAATGACGATATAAAAAGCGCAAGTGATCAGGCACTTTTACATCGGTGAACTCACTGATATTGCCTTCTTCATCCATTTCTGGATAAATAAACAAACGGGTGTTATCTGGAAATAACTTACCAAAACCTTCTAATATTCCTCCTTCTACCCCGCGGTAAAAGTTTTCATCAAAAATTTGTCTGATGTTTGCCATGCCTACTACTATGCCTATTTGCATTTTAGTAAATTGGCGGAAATAGGCACGCAAAGAGAAATAACGCGTGTAATCTGACACCATAACGTTATAACCCAAAGAGTTTAACAATTGCACTCTGGCCACTATGTCGCTTTCAGGTACCTTGGCATCATGACCTTTGGCATCGTTTAAGGAAATCTCGGCAATGGCAACAGTATTGCTAGGATCAACCCCAGGTAAGGCTGAAAACGAATGCTGACCTTGTTCAATCATGTCTACATTCAATTTAGTCACTGGCCTAAACGAGCCACGAATGGTCATCACATTCTTTTTGTAGAGCATTTCTGCAGGTACAGCTACTGTGCCATCGGGTTTAAACATGATGGCGCGTGTTTTCCAACTACGAATGAGGTGGATATTTTTAACTCTATTGTCGGCATCTTCAAAATATGGCCCTTCAAAATCAATAGAATCAATTTCAATTCTATTGGCTTTCATGCCGTCGGTTAACGAGTCTATGATTTGCTTAGGATTCTCAAAATAATAATAAGCCGCATAAATTAAGTTAACCCCTAACACCCCTAAAGCTTGTTGTTGCGCTTCTGCATTATCATCAAACATGCGCACATGAACTGTGATGGTTGAAGGCTTAGCCCCTGGGTACATTTGTACTCTTACACCGCACCAAGCATGGCATTCGTTATTTCGGTTAAAGCTTTTGGCCGCTACTGTGGCAGCATAGCTAAAATAACGAGAAGATTTTGAGCGTACATTGCCCACTCGATCTAATACCAAATCGAACTCTTGTTCCATCATGGCTTTTACGCGCGCTTTACTCACATAACGGCCGTCTTCTTGGACCCCATAAATGGCATCGGAAAACTTCATATCATAAGCCGACATGGTTTTAGCTATAGTACCTGCTGCTGCGCCGGCTAAGAAAAATTGTCTGGCAACTTCTTGGCCAGCACCAATTTCTACTATAGTGCCGTATTTTTTCTCATCTAAATTAATACGAAGCGCTTTTTGACTGGTAGTACGCGAACTGACGCTTTGGCGGTTCTCGATTTTTTTATCCATGATTTCTCCATAGAAAGCAGCAAATAGGTGAATACCCGTATTGTAGCCTTTTTTCCTCACTTCAATAAATCTAAATTTACCAATAAGCCTGACTAATTCATTGAATAATATAATGAAATAGTTAACAAAAAGTTAAAACTCCGATGCTTCTACAATTAAAATTGGTAAGTAATGCCAATATGTGGCGCTTCTCCTGCAGTATTAAACGTAGCTAAGTCTTGATATTGCTTATCAAATAAATTTTCAATGCGAGCAAAGGCAGTGAGTTGTTGGTTTATTTGGTATCTCGCGCTTAAATCGATTAAATGATAGTTATCTTGCGGGGTAACCACGCTCATAAAAGTGCTGGGATCCATCACTAAGTCGGTAAAGTCGCGAACAACTCTAAGATTGGCAACTAAGGTGAGTTTGTCGGCTCGATAATCAAAGCCCAAATTAGCAATCTGCTTAGGGCGCCTTAGGCGTTGTTGTCCGGCTGTGTCTTTAGTTTGGTTGTAAGTGTAGTTAGCATGAAGACTTAAGGCTAGATTAAGTTTAATGCTGCCAATTACTTCAATGCCTTCAGAGCTAGATTGCCCGGCATCTTGCAAATATCCCGAATACCCAGATAAATCAAAGTAGATACTGTCTTCTATGTTTTGATCAAAATACACTAACTCAAAGCGTGAACCTTGTTGGCTTTGGTATTCAAGGGCCACTTCATAGCCTTGAGTATTTTCTTCTTTTAACTGTGAATTGGTCGCTGGGGCAAAAGCGTATGGGCCGCGGTTGTATTCAATTTCAAACAAACTGGGGGCGCGAAACCCTGTGCCATAAGCCGACCTAAGTTTTACTTGTTTGTCTGCTAGCTGCCAAATATAAGCGGCGCTTATTCTCAGGCTTTTGTGCTGGCCAAAATCTTGGTTGTCATCATGGCGTAACCCAGCCGTGACAAATAAGTTGTCTACTGGCTCGGCTTGATATTCTAGGTAGTAGCCTGTACTGGTACGGCTTTGATTTTCTGAGGTGATTTGTTCTTTTTCCCAGTCAATCCCATAAATTAAGCGGCTGATTGAATTAAACTGAGTATGACCAATATATTCAAAACGTTGCAGTGCACCTTTGGTTGAAAATTCGGCTAAGCCTTGGTTAAAGTTTTCTCGTTCAATTAGGGTTTTGCTGTAGGCAAATTGGTGCTCTGAATCTGTTGTTGTGTAAGTTAGATCGGCGCGCAGATTAGACTGATTAAAATCGGTTTCACATTGATTGCTGGCACTGGCGCCAAAGCCACAATTGTCAAATTGGCCTAAGCCTGAATTGTTTCTTAGCACTAAGCCTAGGGCTAGATCATCATTATATTGCCAACCAAAACGGCTGTGGATAGTGGTATTTTGATAACCATCCTTGTCAGCATCTGTATCGTCTAGGCGGGCATTAAATCCGTCTGTGGAATAATCTGAAGCCGCAATAAAATAATCAAATTTCTGGTGGGTAGCGCCAATATTAGCTGATAAATTTTGGCTATGGTAACGGCCCCATTCTCCGGTTATTTGACCCCCTAGCTCTTGGCTTGCACTGCCACTATAAATATTTATTACCCCTCCAGCATCAGCACCATAAGCTAAACCTTGTGAGCCTCGTAAAATTTCAACTCGACTAATATTGGCGCTTTGTAAATGTGCTAATGGTGGCGAAACTTGTGGCCCTGTTGGGTCTGAAATATCCACTCCATCTATTCTAACTAAAGTACGGTAGCCTTCTTCGCCACGCACTCTTAATGCCGTAGGAGAGCCAAGGCCACCACTGTTGTTGGCATTAATCGCGACCTGAGTTTTCAATACATCAGTTAAATTGGCATAGCCCCGCGCGTTTATATCATCTTGGCTAACTAGAGTGACAGAGATAGCCACTTCACGTAAGGGAGTGGCGACTCGGCTCGACACCACCTGTAAAACTTCTATTTGACTGTCTTCACTAGGGTTGACTGGGGTTTGTGCTTTCACTGAATTGGTGGAAAAAATGGCAGTTATCAGGGCTGCTAAAATACTGGGTTTCATTTAGGTTAATCCTCAATCTTGTAGGTTTCACGATTGAGAGTGGGGGATAGAAATGGGATAGCTGGAAAAATATCGGCAAATCTTGAGTGAGATATTTTAGCCAAATTTAACCAGTGAAACATTCTAATGAAGCCCGCCGCTCCATTCGTACATAAGCTATGACTTAGGCCGGTGTCGGGCTAAACGTATTTTTACGTTTTACCGTTGCGGGGGCAGCGGTGGAATTGCTCTTAACTTACCAATAGTTAGGCTCACCACACTTCCCGTTTACCCTGTCCAGATCAAAAGGTATTAATCGACAGGCACCTAGAATAGCGGCAAAAACAGTACGTTTTGTGGGTATAGATGTCAATGTTCAATTTGCTATGCCTTATGCTTTTCAACTTAGCATTAAGTGATTGAAATTAGCTCAATTGTGCCATATTTAACCAACAAGCCAGGTGGTTAAGCTAAGTGCGCTAAAACCTCGCTCTAAATTGAAAAAAAGCGAGTAAAACGAGCTTAACAACAACGAACAGGAAGGGTCTAATGAAAGATGTGTTAGCAATAGTGCAGCCGCCAGAAAAACATTGGGTAGGCAACGGTTTTTGGGTACGTTCGTTGTTTTCATACCAGCAAGATGTTCAGCAATATAGCCCCTTTTTATTGCTCGACTATGCCGAAACTTCTGAATTTGTTGGTGACGGACGCAAAAGAGGGGTAGGTGAGCACCCACATCGAGGCTTTGAAACCGTGACTATTGTTTATCAAGGTGAAGTATCCCATCGCGACTCCACTGGCAAAGGCGGCATTATAAAACAAGGGGATGTACAGTGGATGACCGCAGGTGCAGGCATAATGCACGAAGAGTTTCATTCGCCGGAGTTCAGTCGTCAAGGTGGCAATATGCAAATGGTGCAGCTGTGGGTAAATTTGCCGGCCAAAAATAAACTCACTGCGCCTAATTACCAGGCGCTTAAAAGTGCCGATTTTCCGCAGTTAGATTTGCCCAATGATGCCGGTACATTGCGACTTATAGCTGGCGAATATAACTCAGTTAGAGGGCCAGCCAATACCTTTAGTCTAATGAATGTGTGGGATATGCGTTTGTTTGCAAATGCGCAAACAGAACTAGATTTGCCTGAAGACTGGACCGCAGCGATAGTGGTGCTAGAAGGCGAAGTGAGTATTAACCAATCGGCCCCTATTAACGCAGGGCAGATGGCCATGCTTTCTAGAGAACAAACTAAAGTAAACATACAGGCGCATCAGCCTAGCTTAGTTTTGATCCTAAATGGTCAGCCAATTGATGAGCCAGTAGTTGGGCACGGGCCTTTTGTCATGAATACTCAAGCTGAAATTATTCAAGCCTTTGAAGATTTTCAACAAGGGCGATTTGCCCGCATTGATGGCAACTAAACACTAGGGTAGGTGAGTTGTTAACGCCTGCTTAAAAGCGGCGCTAAGCTTGGTTTTTTTCCTGTATTTTTACCGGTAAATACGCCCTTTGGGCCAACCTGACTATTAGGCATAATATATTGCGTAAATATCTGTTAGGCCCTATCCCTTTCACTCCCTAGTGCTAGGCTAAATAAGGCAGCAAAGCGCTAAAATGGATGTTGTTTTATAAGCATATTTGCATTCGTTTCTGCCCTAAAACTTGTTAGTATTTGAGCTAAGCTAACATGCCAAGAATTGCTGCATGCTCTGCGGTGAATTGCAGGTAATTAACAGGCTAAATTTAAAACGGAATAAATTGATGAAAGTGGTTTGTGTAGGTGAAATGTTAATTGACTTTGTTTGTACTGATACAAATAAAGGATTAGTACATGGGGAAAATTACCTCAAAAAGTCGGGTGGGGCACCAGCAAACGTTGCGGCCTGTGTAGGCAAGCTAGGTGGCGATGCCAAGTTAGTGGCAGCGGTAGGCCAAGACCCTTTTGGCGAGTTTTTAATTGACGAAGTTAAAGCTTACCAAGTTGATACTCAATATGTCGCCACTTTACCTATGTCCACAACTTTTGCCTTTGTGTCTTTAGATGAAAATGGCGACAGAGAATTTGATTTTAACCGCGGCGCTGATCAAGCTTTAGCGATAGACGACAGCAGAGTAGATGCCTTGACCACAGATGCTATTTTACACTTAGGCTCTGCGACGGCTTTGTTAGGTGGCGACTTAACTGAAAGTTATTATAAGCTTGCTGTGGCGGCCAAACAAAAAGGTGGGGTGATATGTTTTGATCCCAACTTTAGAATTGGCTTATGGCAAGGGCGTGAAGCACAATTTAAAGCGGCCTGCGAAACTTATTTTAAACTTGCTGACATAGTTAAAGTCAGTGATGAAGAGTTAACCTTATTATCTGGCTCTGAAGATATGCATCAAGGTTGTCAGTACTTCCATGATCTTGGGGTCAAAGTGGTATTGGTCACTTTAGGTGGCGATGGTTGTTTAATTTCGCAAAATGGTCAACAACGCATAGTTCCAGCTTATAAAATTAAGGTAGTAGATACCACAGGCGCGGGCGACTCATTTATTGGGGCTATTTTATTTCAACTGGCTAACACAGCAAAAGATGATAGTTTTTATCAAGATCAATTTGCCGATTTTGTCGCCTTTGCTGGAAAAGTCAGTGGATTGGTTTGTTCTAAGATTGGCGCAATGTCGGCCTTGCCAACTTTGGCTGAGGTCAATGCGATAGAATTTGAATTGAATCAATAACACGAGCACAAAAAAGGGGAGCATGGCTCCCCTTTGTTTTAGGTTTTAAGCATAGGTTGGTTGATTTAATCTAAGCTAAGTATGGCTTCAGCCGTATATTCATTAGTGATCAAACCGTTAATCATTTTTTATCTTAGTGCACCTAAAATGGCAGTGACTTTTTCTTGTCCTGCAGCAATGGCGATAACTGGTTTATCTGAGTTGATTTTAAGCGGGGTACTTGCCACTCTGTCATTCACTGCACAATCCACTAAATTACCGTCTCTGTCATACACCCAACTAATAATTTCCCCTCAACTTTAAATCCAGCGTCAAATTCTAAGGTACCTTGAATACGAAAATTAAACCCAGGGCCTTCTTGAAAAGCTTCGCCAAAACTAGAAGTAGCAATATGCCCAGCTACGTTAAAGGCACGAATAATGCCGTGATCTAGTGCTTCGCTGTAACTCAACTGAATGCCAATTTCGGCTGTAGCATAATCGGTAATTCCGTTATCAATTAATGCGTTTTCTTTTGCATTACCTGACAAAATAAGCAGTGGTGGTTCAAGCACCATCAAGCAAATGCTCGAGGTGGCATTTAACTAATATTGGCTGGGTAGAATAATTTACCATCGATTTAGGCAGTCTGGGTGATAGTTATTGGCATTAATATCAACTTGATACTGAGCGGCAAGTGCATCCAGCTCTGCTTGGGCAATAGCTAATTCGTCCATAACTATAGTGTTGTCATCGAGTTGCCACAATAAGCGCGAACCAGCATAACTAAATTGCAGGACCACTAATGCGTCTAGATTGCCTTGTTGGGCGGCGGCTTTTATTTTAGGCATTTTGCGATGGATTTTGTTTAACTCTTGTTTTAATTCCCACACGTATACAACTTCGGTCATAAATGGGTGGGCTCGGAATTTATTTAAGCCCCATGCAATGCCCAAACTTGTTACTAAAACGCCAGTCAAATTCCAGTAGAAGTGGCTGCCACTTTCGTGTGGAAATAGGGCAATAAGTGTTTGTGAAATTGTTAAACTGCCTAACACTAAGGCCGCAATACAGCCAGCAATAACCCAGTTAAGGTGTCGTCTGTAGCGCGTTTTGTTGATCTTAATGAGTTGCATCATGCCTCATGTTAAATGCGGGAATAAATGATTTCGCACATATTAACATGGGCAGTAGGCCCATGAATATATCTGGGCTTGGGTAGAGCAAGCCCAGTATTTATAGTTTTACGGTGCTTTTGCCAGCATAGTTTTAACCTGCTCAACAATCTGTTCGCACGAGGGCAGCACTTGGTAACTGGCCGTGCCTAGCGGAATAAAACTGTCATGGGCAGTAATGCGTTCAACTTTGCGTGATTTAATGGCTTGGTCGTGCTCATTTAATAAAGTGAATATAGCTTCACTAATTGAGCCTGTTTTACGGCATTCATCGACTATCAGCACATTTTTAATTTTGCCAATGGCCTGCACTATGGCTTTTTCGTCTAAAGGGGCTAACCATCTTAAATCAATGACAGTGGCGTTAATGTCATTGTCAGACAGAATTTTTTCGGCCTGGCGACTTAAATAATAACCATTGCCATAGCTGATGATGCAGATGTCTTGCCCTTTACCATACTTGGCCAAATGCCCCACTCTAATTGGTTTAGCTTGGCTAGGTTCAACATAATCAAAAGACCATAAGGCATCGCCTTCTTGATGTAGATCTTTTTTCATATATAAGGCTATAGGTTCAATAAATATCACCACTCTTTGTTCTTCTTGGGCTAAGCGCACCGACTCTCTGAGCATCTCTACTGCATCTGCGCCATTTGAAGGGCAAGCAATAATTATCCCTGGTATATCTCTAAATACCGCAAAAGAATTATCGTTATGAAAATGTCCGCCAAAGCCTCGTTGATAAGCTAAACCTGCAATTCTAATCACCATAGGGTTGCTAAATTGGCCATTAGAGAAGAAGGGCAAGGTGGCTGCTTCACCACGAATTTGATCTTCAGCGTTATGTACGTAGGCCAAAAATTGAATTTCTGGGATAGGTAAAAATCCGTTATGAGCTAAGCCAATAGCCATACCTAAAATCGATTGTTCATCGAGTAAGGTATTAATCACTCTTTGTGGACCAAACTTTTCTTCTAACTTGCTAGTGACATTATATACCCCGCCTTTTTTGCCTATGTCTTCTCCACACATCACAATATTTTTCTGTTCGGCCATTAAATCTAACATGGCCCAATTAAGCAGCTTGGCTAAGTGTTGTTTTTTGCTCAGGTTGTGTTTTTCGTGCTTAAACAAAACGTCTCTTTGTTGGTCTGTGAGTAAGGCGGGTTTGTTTTTGTTTAAGGGAGGCGGAATAATGCTTTGTTTAATTTGCTCTGCACTAGTGAGTTTAGGTTTGGTCACTACTTCACTGGCGATATCGGCAACTTTTTGTTCAATGTCTTGATATAAATCAATAATGGCTTGAGGGGCTAAACATTGGTGTTTTAACAACAAAGCCGCGCTAAATAACAAAGGATCTTGTGCTTCAGTGGCTTCAATATAAGCTTGGCTTCGATAGGTAAATTCTGAGTCTGAGCCGGCATGGCCCAAAAGCCGAACAGTACGCATATGTAAAAATACTGGCTTGCGTTGTTTACGCGCAATGTCTACCGCTTGTTGAGTTTTATGGTAAGTATCAAGTAAGTCTAAGCCATCACACTGCATATAATGTAAGCCAGCTCTATGCTCAAAATTGGCTTGCACCCAGCCTTTCGGCGTGGCGGTAGAAATGCCTATGCCATTGTCTTCACATATAAAGACTAAAGGAATAGGCACAGACTGATAGGCCGCCCAAGCAGCAGCATTGATAGCGCCTTGGGCAGTTGAATGATTTGACGAGGCATCGCCAAAATTACACAGCACTACACTGTCTTTTTTCAATAGGTTGTCGACTTCTACTTTACGCGACAAACTAATACCAAATGCTGCACCCACTGCCTTAGGTAAATGCGACGCTATAGTGCTGGTTTGTGGTGGAATAAATAACGACTTACTGCCTAACACTTTGTGTCGGCCACCAGAAATTGGATCTTCAGAGGATGCGGCAAAACTCAGCAACATATCGTACAAAGGGGTTTGCCCAGGCACTTGTTTGGCCCTTTGGATCATAAAGGCACCGCTGCGATAATGTAGAAACGCCATGTCGTCTGGCCTAAATGCCGCAGCACAGGCTGCATTGCCTTCATGCCCTGCACTGCCAATGGTGTAAAAGCTTTGCCCTTGTTTTTGCATCACCCGCGACTGCAAATCTAAATGCCGACTCATTACTTGAGTTTCAAACAAGTCAATCAATTGAGACTTATCTAGGCCCACATCAGCCAAAGAATAAGTGGAATTAACTTTAGGTAAACTATCGGACTCGATAGCTTGAATGATTTGCTGTTTAACCTTGAGATTTCGATCTTGCATACTGTGATTGCGCCTTAATTCTTGTACTTAACAACAGTACAGGCCGTCTAATTGTGAATAGAATGTTAATGTTTAACATGACAGAAAAAAAAGTCCTGTTCAATGTTAAATATGAATAATTGCTTGAAATAGCAGAGGTAAATTACTCTGTAAGTTTTTTGGATTTTGTTGTCGGTTTTTTTTACATGTTACATTTTAAAATTCACTTGATTTAATGTTAAGTTATTGTTTTTATTTTGTTATTTGTTTTTGGATTGATTTTTGCTTGATGTGGTGTTCTAAACCTATAAATATTTTTTGATTCTAAAAAAGAGGTTATTTATGTCTTGTCTATCTATTGTGCGTAGTGGTTTGTTATGTGCTTTACCTTTTACCTTTATGCAATCTGCTTGGTCAGCATGTTCACCTGAGTCTACTCAACAAGTTGAAGGCGGCGTAGTAACTTGTACCGGCTTAGACGCAAACGGTATTGAGATCATTCAAAATAATGTTCAAGTTGAAGTTTTGGCAGATGCAACCGTTCAAGGTGAAACTGCGATTAACCTAGTGACTATAGCAAACGTTAATAATGCTGGTTCTATTGAGGGGCTCTTTTATGGCCTCAACATGAATCAAGGCGGCGTGCTCTATAACCTTCCGAGCGGATTAATCAGTGCTTCTCACGGTGAAGGCGTTCACATAGCAAATGGTGGCTCAGTGAATAACGCAGCGACCATTACAGGTAATAGCTTTGGGATATCGCTGGATAACGGCGGTGATATTTACAACACAGGCACAATCAGTGGCTCTGTATATAATGGTGTTGTGTCCTTTGATGGGTATACAGAAGTCAACAACGACGGTGGACAGATTTCAGGTCAGGATGCTGGGATATCGTTAAACCAATTCGGGGAAGTCACTAACCAAAATGGTGGCCAGATTACGGGCTATTACGGCGTTGGCCTGAATAATGGCGGCACAGTGCATAACTCAGCAACCATTACAGGTGATCGCCATGGGGTATGGCTGAATAATGGCGGTGATGTTAACAACTCAGGCACAATTAGCGGTATCGATAGTGCGGGTGTGTATTCGACTGCAGGCGGCGTAGTGTCAAATAGTGGCGCGATATCAGGCCAATGGGGTGGTGTGGTGCTATACCAAGATGGTCAAGTTTTTAATGAAATCGGTGGCGTCATCAGTGGCACTAGTGGTAACGGCGTGCAACTTCAAAATGGTGGTGAAGTATTAAACTCAGGTCACATCAATGCCGGCACAGACTTCGGCGATGTGGCATTGGTGTTGAATAACGGTGGCCGCGCGCACAACTTTGTTGACGGGGTATTAACCAGCAGCAATGGCACAGGCGTTAACTTAGACAATGGCGGTGAGCTATTGAATGACGGGCTAATTCAAAGCCGAGATGCAGGGGTAGTGGCCAATGGTGGCGATATTTTTAACACCGGCACCATAAACAGTAGCGAAAACAGAGGTGTTGTGGCATTAAATTATACCTACATAAATAACGACGGTGTGATTTCAGGTCTGACCGAGGGGGTGTCGCTGAACCAAGGCGGCTACGTGACTAACCACATTGGTGGCCAAATCACCGGTGATACCGGCATTCAGTTAGATAACGGCGGCTCAGTGAATAACTCAGCGACTATTACAGGTAATACCCATGGGGTATCGCTGGATAATGGCGGTGATATTTACAACACAGGCACCATCAGTGGCACTTTAGGTAATGGTGTTGTGGCGCTTGGTGGTTATACAAACATCAATAACGACGGTGGACAGATATCCGGTCAGGATGCCGGGGTATCACTAGAGCAATATGGGGAAGTGAGTAATCAAAATGGTGGCCAAATCACCGGCTATTACGGCGTTGGCCTGACTAATGGCGGCACAGTGCATAACTCAGCGAGCATTACAGGTGAGCGCCATGGGGTATGGCTTAATAACGGCGGTGATGTTATCAACTCAGGCACTATTAGCGGTATCGATAGTGCGGGTGTGTATTCGGCTGCAGGCGGCGTAGTGTCAAATAGTGGCGCGATATCAGGCCAATGGGGTGGTGTGGTGCTACACCAAGGTGGTCAAGTTTTTAATGAAATCGGTGGCGTCATCAGTGGCACTAGTGGTAATGGCGTGCAACTTCAAAATGGTGGTGAAGTATTAAACTCAGGTCACATCAATGCCGGCACAGACTTCGGCGATGTGGCATTGGTGTTGAATAACGGTGGCCGCGTACACAATTTCGTTGACGGGGTATTAACCAGCAGCAATGGCGCAGGCGTTAACTTATACAATGGCGGTGAGCTATTGAATAACGGGCTAATTGAAAGCCGAGATGCAGGGGTAGTGGCCAATGGTGGCGATATTTTTAACACCGGCACTATAAACAGCAGCGAAAACAGAGGTGTTGTGGCATTAATTAATGGCAACATAAATAACGACGGTGGGGTGATATCAGGTCTGACCGAGGGTGTGTCACTGAACCAAGGCGGGCATGTAACTAACCAAAACGATGGCCAAATAACCGGTGATACCGGCATTCAGTTAGATAACGGTGGCTCAGTGATTAACTCAGCAACCATTGCAGGTAACAACCATGGGGTATCGCTGGATAATGGCGGCGATATATACAACACAGGCACAATTGGTGGCACTTTAGGTAATGGTGTTGTGGCGCTTGGTGGTTACACGAAGATCAACAATGACGGCGGACAGATATCCGGTCAGGATGCCGGGGTGTTGTTAGACCAATATGGGGACGTGAGTAACCAAAACGGTGGCGAAATCACGGGTGATACAGGCGTTCGGCTAGTCAATGGCGGCCTAGTGCATAACTTAGCAACAATTACAGGTAATAACCGTGGGGTATCGCTGGATAACGGCGGTGATATTCTCAACTCAGGCACAATCAGTGGCACTTCAGATGCGGCACTGGTGTTGAATAACGGTGGCCGCGCGCACAACTTTGTTGACGGGGTATTAACCAGCAGCAATGGCACAGGCGTTAACTTAGACAATGGCGGTGAGCTACTGAACAACGGGCTAATTCAAAGCTTGGATGCAGGGGTAGTGGCCAATGGTGGCGATATTTATAACACCGGCACCATCAACAGCAGCGCAAACAGAGGTGTTGTGGCATTAAGTGACACCAACATAAATAACGATGGTGGGGTGATATCAGGTCTGACCGAGGGTGTGTCGCTGAACCAAGGCGGGCATGTAACTAACCAAAATGGTGGCCAAATCACCGGTAATACCGGCATTCAGTTAGATAACGGCGGCTCAGTGAATAATGCAGCGACTATTGCAGGTAATACCCATGGAGTATCGCTGGACAACGGCGGTGATATTTACAACACAGGCACCATCAGTGGCACGTCAGGTAATGGTGTTGTGGCGCTTGGTGGTAACACGAACATCAATAACGACGGCGGACAGATATCCGGTCAGGATGCCGGGGTATCGCTAAGCCAATACGGGGAAGTGAGTAACCAAAATGGTGGCCAAATCACCGGCTATTACGGCGTTGGCCTGACTAATGGCGGCACAGTGTATAACTCAGCAACCATTACAGGTGATCGCCATGGGGTATGGCTGGGTAACGGCGGTGATGTTCACAACTCAGGCACTATTAGCGGTATCGATAGTGCGGGTGTGTATTCGGCTGCAGGCGGCGTAGTGTCAAATAGTGGCACGATATCAGGCCAATGGAGTGGTGTGGTGCTATACCAAGGTGGTCAAGTTTTTAATGAATTCGGTGGCGTTATCAGTGGTACTAATGGTAACGGCGTGCAACTTCAAAATGGTGGTGAAGTATTAAACTCAGGTCAAATTAATGCCGGCACAGACATCGGCGATGCGGCATTGGTGTTGAATAACGGTGGCCGCGTACACAATTTCGTTGACGGGGTATTAACCAGCAGCAATGGCACAGGCGTTAACTTAGACAATGGCGGTGAGCTATTGAATGACGGGCAAATTCAAAGCCGAGATGCAGGGGTAGTGGCCAATGGTGGCGATATTTTTAACACAGGCACCATAAACAGCAGCGAAAACAGAGGTGTTGTGGCATTAAATTATACCTACATAAATAACGACGGTGTGATTTCAGGTCTGACCGAGGGGGTGTCGCTGAACCAAGGCGGCTACGTGGCTAACCACATTGGTGGCCAAATCACCGGTGATACCGGCATTCAGTTAGATAACGGCGGCTCAGTGAATAACGAAGCGACTATTACAGGTAATACCCATGGGGTATCGCTGGATAATGGCGGTGATATTTACAACACAGGCACCATCAGTGGCACTTTAGGTAATGGTGTTGTGGCGCTTGGTGGTTATACAAACATCAATAACGACGGTGGACAGATATCCGGTCAGGATGCCGGGGTATCGTTAGACCAATACGGGGACGTGAGTAACCAAAACGGTGGCGAAATCACGGGTGATACAGGCGTTCGGCTAGTCAATGGCGGCACAGTGAATAACTCAGCCAGCATTACAGGTAATAACAATGGGGTATTGCTGGAAAACGGTGGCGATATTTACAACATAGGCACAATCAGTGGCACGTCAGGTAATGGTGTTGTGGCCTCTGGTGGTCACATCAACAACGACGGCGGGCAGATTTCAGGCCTGGATGTTGGGGTATCGCTAGAGCAATACGGGGAAGTGAGTAACCAAAATGGCGGTTATATAGAAGCACAAACCGGTATCTTTTTGGGTAATAACGGTAATGTATACAATTCAGCTACTATTGATGCCAGCAATGTTGCTATTTACATGCGCGAAGGCGGATCGGTTAATAATGATCTTAGCGGAGTGATAAAGGCTGTTGACGTGGCTGTTGTTGGCAATAATGGTTTTGCTGAAGTTGAAAATATGGGAAGCATCACCAGTCAAACTAATGACGGACTACGTTTATATAACGGCGGCTCAGTTGTAAATTCGGGTACCATAACTGGTGGTAGTGGTAGTAATGCATCAAATGGCGCTGATGGCATAGTATCCTTTCTTCGTTCGGGTGACTCAGTCGATCAAAATGCGGTGAATTTTACAGTCGTTAACCAATCGTCTGGTGAAATTTATGGCCACCGTAATGGTATTTTGGTTTCAGAACTCAACCATGTCATTACTAACGAAGGTGTTATAGAAGGTCAAGATGGTGGCATTCGCGTTCAAGTTTCAAATAGCACCAATCCGGTTGATAACGTTTCCAGTTATATTAACAACAGCGGCAGAATAGAAGCCTTAGGTAACGGTCCTCTGGCTAACAACGGTTTTATTCCTGCAGAGAATGTTGCAGGAATTAGTATAGGCGCGAATGTGAACGACGTAGTCGTTGATAACCATGGAGTTATTGCCTCGGTTGGCAGTGCAATTAATAGCGAAAGCCAAGTTACTATAAACAACTTTAGTGATGGCCAAATTATCGGTGATACTGACGTTGATGGGGTAGGCA
Organism: Paraglaciecola aestuariivivens; assembly: GCF_052983255.1. Lineage (NCBI taxonomy): Bacteria > Pseudomonadati > Pseudomonadota > Gammaproteobacteria > Alteromonadales > Alteromonadaceae > Paraglaciecola > Paraglaciecola aestuariivivens. The sequence continues at coordinate 283,902 of NZ_JBRKBA010000002.1, forward strand.
ATGCAATCAATCTTGTTAGTGCCGAAAATGTTGATGCTGCCGATATAAATGCCGGCCTATTTAATGACACAGTTAACAATGCTGGGGTAATTATGGGCAATGTCAATTTAGGCGCGGGTGATGACATTATTACCCATGAAGGTGCCGCTGTTGTTGTAGGTACGATAGATGGCGGGCAAGGCTTTGATACTTTTCGAGCCGATGTTGGTGAAGGTGAGGTCAATGTTGTTAGTGGCACTCAAATCAGTAATATTGAAAAATTCGAAAAATTAGGTGCGGGTTTTATTACCTTTGAAGGCACTGCGCAATTTGAAGAGGCGTTAATCAGTGAAGGTACACTTTCGCTCGCCGATTCAAGTTTAATCGAGCTAGTTTATAATCCTGAAAATAACAATAGCGGCCAATTAACTGTTGCTAACGGCGGCATACTTGCCGGAGGTGGAACCATATTAGGTTCAGTTTTTGTAGAAGACGGTGGCATTGTCAACCCAGGTTTTTCTCCAGGAACATTATATATAGATGGCGATTTGAGCCTAAGTGAAGGCGGGATATTACAACTGGAAATTCAAGAATTAGCAGACGGAACGATAATTGTTGATAAGTATGACGTAAGTGGCGGATTTAGCGTGACAGGCGGTGCAGTAGAGCTATTATTCGAATCTGCTTTTGCTACCCCTCCAAGCCTTTCTGACGTACTAAGTGGCTTTGAGTTTAGTGACTTCTTTTCCTTTTCTACTGAGGACTTACTCGACGACTTCATTTCTGTACTTACCAGTACTGTTTCATTCTTTACATCTTCAGATGCTGGTAGCAGTGCCTCAGTACTTGAGTTTAATGGAGCGACACCTGACTTTAGTAATATTAATCTAACACCAGTTGCTAGTTTACCATCTCAAAATAGCAAAGCGATTAACGTTGATGAACCTCAGACCTGGTTACTACTTGGGCTGTCATTATTGTTTATAGGTTTACGCCGTCGTTTGAAAAATTAAACTAGGCTATAGGTTTGCCAAGCCAATATGGCTTGGCAACTCTGGTTTTAATTAACTTCAGTTAATAATTATTATTCTTAATTTTAAAATCATAGACTCTTTTATAGTCGATTCATTAGCGAGTAAGTTGGTTTAAATAAAACAACCGTGCTAAATGAATTTGAGCGCACATCTTTTCTACTTCATCTAACATGCGCGGGCTCATACGGTGCACTTTGTCTGCATTTGGATGAAAAATAAAACCATGTTTGGCCGCAGGAATATGTGGCCATTGTTGCCAATTTAATCGGTCGGGATCACCACTGGTGCTTTGACTGGGCTGGATCACCACTTGCGGTAAACTGGCTAACACTTGTTCTAAGCCCACACTAGGATAGTCATCTTGAGCATGGGCGAAGGGGTTTTGCGCACCACATAATGCTAATTGCTGCTGCGGCCAAGCTTGGTTCGCCACAGTACGAATAGGCCGCGACCATAACTCATAAAATACCGACACTTTAGCTTGTTGTGCATAGCTATGTTTAAGCTGGTTTAATCTGTGTAAATATTGCTCGGCTAAGGCTTGGGCTGTTTGACTGCGTCCAGTGACCTCACCCAGTAATAATAATTCTTCTGCCACATCAGCTAAAGTTTGAGGGTGGGTATACACCACATTTAACTGGTATTGCTCTAAACGAGCTAAGTCATCTATAGGGTTGCCGGTTTTCCACGCAATGATTAGGTCTGGTTGTAGTTGCAAAATTTTTTCAATTTGTAAGCGTGCATAATTGCCTACTACCGGAATTTGCTTGGCCGCACTTGGGTAATCTGCATGTGCAGTAGTAGCAATAATTTGTTGCCCAGCCCCTATGGCAAAAAGTGACTCCACTAAATGCGGGGCTAAGGCAATGATGCGCCTTTGTTGTTTATTCTGAATACTGTCTTCGGCCCACGACCCAGCTGAGGCTGTGAATAACCCCAAGGCTATAACAACCCAGTATAAACGTATCACCAATCCACCCCTTTTTGCGCTTGAATGCCATTATCAAAGGCATGTTTAATAGAGCGTACTTCACTTACGGTGTCGGCCATCTCTATTATGGCTCTGTGACAGGCTCGGCCACTGATCACCACATGTTGATCTTTAGGGCGAGAGGCTAAGGCCTCAAGCACTTCATCTAGCTCTAGATATTTAAAACTTAACATATAGGTAATTTCGTCTAACAGCACTAAGTCTATGCTGGGATCTTGTAGTAGGCTTTTGCTGTGTTGCCAAGCGGCTTGTGCAGCTTGAATATCGGTGTCTTTATCTTGGGTTTCCCAGGTAAAACCGGTGCCCATAACATGAAAGCTCACGCCATTTTTTTCTAATAAATTACGCTCACCACATTCCCATCCCCCTTTTACAAATTGTACTACCGCTGCCTTAAGGCCATGGCCTACAGCACGGGCGACTGTGCCAAATCCCGAGGTAGATTTACCTTTGCCGTTACCCGTAATCACCAATAACAAGCCTTTGTCTTGGGTGGCAGCAGCAATTTGTGCATCTACTTTGGCTTTTTGTGCTTGCATGCGAGCCTTGTGTTTGGCTTTGTCTGAATTGATATCTGTCATGTTATTTACCTATTTGTTGAGCATGCATTGGGCTTAGCTGGACTTTTGCCGCATAGCCAAAAGAAAAAATACGCTACCAATGGCAGCGGTAATAATGCCTATGGGAATTTCTTGGTCGGGCAGGGCGACTCTGGCCAAAACATCAACCCATACAATAAAACAGCCGCCTAATAAAACCGAACCAATAATCACCACTTTACTGGTCACCCCAAGCCAATTACGGACTAAATGTGGGATCATCAAACCCACAAAACCTATTCCACCACAATAGGCTACTATACAAGCGGTTAGCGCGGCGCAAATGGCCAGGCTTAAAAAGCGAATTTTATGCACTTGCACCCCTAAGGTTTTGGCATTGTCGTCGCCAAGCAGCAGGGCATCTATATGTCGGTGATATAGTAGCAACATAGCCACACTTAGCAGCACTACAGGCAACATTACCCAGGCATACCAAGCTTCTACTCTGGCTAAACTGCCCATTAACCAAAACACCACTTTGTTGGCGGCAAAGGGATCACCAATAAATAAAATGAAGTGACTTAACGCACTTAACATAAAAGACACGGCTACCCCCGCCAGTAACATATGCTCCGTGCGGTTGCCAAAGGTTTTACGCGCCAATATTTGTACAAACAATACGGCAAATAAGGCACCTAAAAATGCCGCTATAGGTAACGCCAAGGTAAAAGAAAAATCTGCATATGCCTTTAACCAAGTGAAATCTTGTGAGCGACTACTGTCAAACAATAAAGTTGCAATACTTGCCCCTAAGCCTGCACCCGATACCACGCCAAATAAATAGGGGTCGGCCAACCCATTGCGGGTAATATTTTGTAGTGTTGCCCCCGCCACTGCTAGTCCGGCGCCAACTAAAAAGCCAACAAAAACTCTGGGTGCGCGAATTTCCCAAAATATCATTTGCTCAATGGGATCTTGGCATTGCAGTAACATACATTGTACTAATTGCTGCTGTGCAATATCTGCCGCACCAAAAAACAGCGCTGCTATAGGCGAACAAAGAGCAAAGAGGCAGAGCAAGCCCCACTTTTTATTCATACTGAATCTGCCTGTTGGGTTGCCATAAGATCAAAAGCTACCTGTTCAGGTGGGAAAAACTCAATCCTAAGAGAATTTTGACTTGTGGCCTTTTGTACTTGGCAAGGCAAATTAAACACTTGTTCTAGGCGTTGGGTTGTTAGCACTTGTGCAGGTGTACCCACTGCTGCAACTTTGCCTTTATCTAGTAAGCACAATTGATCGCAATAATGGGCAGCTAAATTAAGGTCGTGCAAACTGATCACCACAGCAAGCTTAAGTTGGTGAGCTAATGATTGCAGTAAATTCATAACTTGATGCTGGTAATACACATCTAAGTGATTAACCGGTTCGTCTAATACAAAAAGTTTGGCTTGTTGCACCAACCCTCGGGCTATTAACCCTCGTTGTTGCTCACCGCCCGACAACGAAGCAAAAGACTGCTGGGCTTTATCTGCTAACCCTACCACAGCTAATGCTTGAGCAACGCGTTGCCGATCTTTGTGATCTTCGCGGCTTAATAGAGACTTATGTGGCAACAAACCCATGCTTACAATTTGTTGTAAGTTAAGGGCAAAGACCTGTTCGTTGAGTTGATTTACCACTGCTACCTGGCGAGCTAAGGCCATAGGTTCGTAGTCGTCTAATAGGCGGGATTGCCAGCTGATTTTGCCTTGGCTTTTTATTTGTCCAGATAACATTTTAAGTAGACTGGTTTTGCCCGCCCCATTAGGACCTAACACCCCTAACACTTGGCCAGCAACAACATTTAGCGACACATCGGCTAACACTTGTTGCTGTCCTAAAGTTAAATTAACCTGCTTGGCAATTAAGTTTGCTGGCTTAGGCATACACGCTTTGACTCAACTGTTTATGATCAAAATCAGGCTTTAGTCTGACTTAAAAAAAGCGGAAAGTAGCAACATTGACAGCCTAAAATACTGGCCAGAGAAAATGTTATCCGTGTGTTCCCGCACGACATTTGTTTGTTGTTACGCCCTTGGGCGATTTAAGGCTGGTATCTGACTTGCGTGAGTACGCTTACAGTTGCGGGTACAGTTTTGGATTTTCACCAAATTCCCATTTGCATTTATGTCACTTAACTAAGTGCCACAAAACCTTAATGATTGCAGCAGAAATATACCAACTTGCTGCATTCAGTACGAGTGTTATTTGGTATAGGTAACTTACAATAGATTATTGCGTCTCGCGCTGTAACCAACCTAAGTAGCTGGTGCGTCCTTTTCCTGCATAAGGGGCAACATGCTGAACTCCATGTTGTTGTGGCACTAAAAACAAATTTAAGGTGTTAAAAGTGGGCATAAAGGCTTGTTCAATATTGCCTTGTTGGTCGTAAAAAGCTAAATGCCCGCCCCAATTTACATCCCAATCTTTGGTCATGCTAAACACGTAAGCGGCTACACGGTCGTGCTTATCGTGGCGGTCGTCGTGTTGAGTTAAAAAATGCCCTGGTGAGTAACAAGAGGCATAACTATCGGCCTTAGCTACAGTGCGGTCGCCTGTTAGCTCACGCATAAACTCAAGGGTATCGGGTTGGTTCATAAAATCATGCATGGCATGCATAGGATGCCCAGGTTGTTCGTTTAGCTGAATGGCTTGAGTGATATAATATTGAATAAACACATACTGAAACTGGCTACGGGCACGAGCATAAATATTATGCATAAACTGCTGCTTTTTTTGGGGTGGCAAAGCATGAAATTCACTTAAAGGACTTTCGTAAAAGTTATTTGCTTGGTTGTAGGCCAAATTCCAATCTGTGTTGGTCATTAAAAGATGATGCAAATATTCGGCGCTTTCTTGAGTAAAAAAATTAGCTACCTGAATACGCTTATGGGTTTGAAGTTGGGCTGCAAGGGCGCTGGGATCGTGAATAGGGTTAATGGCAATTTTTGCAGACATAGATTTTCCTAAAACTAAAATGACAACCACTTTGCCATTGCATCAAGACCATCATAAACAATCCAGCTCGGCAATTGAAATAGCTAAGAACAATAAATCTAAATCTACATGATAATTACCGACAATAAAAAAAGCCGAGCTCAAAAGAGACTCGGCTGTTTAATCTTAGCTTGCCTGTTTTTAGGCGCTAATTTTAGATTTATTGCACAGGCATAGTTTTGTGAAAGCTATTTAAATCTGATACCACTTGCTCCCGCGGATAAGTATCAAAATCTACGTCTCTAAAGGTAGTTCCACGTAATTGAATTCTTATTCTAGGGGCTTCAGCATTAGCAATAGTTTGCTGATAGTAGCGTTTAAAGTCATTAAATTGGGCATTTTCAACCGCGTTAATTAATTGGGTTTTACTATCAAATTGCCAGTTTTCTTTATACCAATCAGAAATAAATTCACTCATTTCTTCGGTTAGATTTTTAGGCTGCTCTTTAAGAGAAATTAATAAACTATCTCTTAGTTGATTAAATTCTTGCTCAGTGAAGCTGGCTAAATCGGCAAGGTATTGCTTTTTAAACTCATCAAATCGTTGTTGAGTAGCGGGTAAATCTAAGCTAGGTGCTTGGATATACATAGCCAGTCCTGAATAATCACGAATATCAAAAGCAAAAGCACCTACGGCATAGGCGAGTTGCTCTTCGGTACGTAATTTATCAAAGGCTTTAGTACCTATGTGCTGACCTATGATTTTGGCGATAGCACGATTAGCTACAGATGGCTCGCTATGCATAGAAATGTCTAGTAGCGCATTGTCGGCTACTGGAATATCCTTCTGCCAAGCTAAACGAGTGTTAGCCAAAGGCTTCCATAAAGGCGACTGGGTATAAGCACTAACTTGATGATTGTCTGGTAACACCTTAGTGATTTTATCTGCCACGTAAGCTAGATCGGCTTGACTATAATTGCCAAAGGCAAAAACACGTACTTGGTTAGTTTGCATGCTGTGCTGAATAAATTGACGCAGATCCTCTGCTGTAAGAGCATTAGCCACTTCTATTAATTCAGCGTTTTTGCTACCAAATTGCGAAATGACTTTATTTAAATTTGAAAATAACTGCGAGTAAGGAAAGCGTTTTTCACTGTTTGCTGTACCACGTACAAATCTATCTACTGCCTGCTGAAAGGCTAAATCTGTAACTTGGATTTGCATTGCGGCTAGGCCTTTATTTAATAGCTGCATTTGTTTATCGGTAAAACCGCCAAGGGATAACTCCATACCATTTTTATCAGATAAACTTAGGTTCATGCCAGCAACTGACGCTTCTGTGAGTAGTTCACTTTCTGCCACATTAAATAAATCTACCCATAGGCTTTGTAACACTTGGGCTTTAACAGAATGCAGCCTAGCCTGATTATTAAAATACACGCGCATTACACCTTTAGGCTGAGTTTTAAATAGTTGACTTGGGTAATGCCAAATTTTCACAGCTGGGCTGTCGTAAGTTAGGTTAGGCAATTCCATAGCTGGATTTTCATGAATGTTGAAGTTTTCTGGCAATAAGGTATTTACCTTAGGCATTTTTAACATAGGGTTAAGTTGTTCCCAGGTTGCAACCTGCTCTTGATTAAAGTCTTCAAGACGGTAGCGACCATCGTAAAAGTGCAAGCCCTGATCGGCTTTTTCAGCTTTACTGATGAACCAGACTTTTAGATTGTTACTGTTTAATTGTGCCAATACCTTATTGATAGCTTGTTCATCAAACTTCTCAAATCTATAAGGGGCAGCAATTACGTCTTGTATAGGGTATTCCTGCATATTGGCCGCTAAAGTCGATACATAACCAAAAGCTCCACCTTTTTCTAAAAATCTAAACCTATTGGCCAGCATAGTTTTAATTTCGGTAAAGTACTTTTTATCTACCCCTTGCTGTTTAATTAGCTGAATATATTGCATGACGGTTTTCACAACTTCATCGCGGTGCTGCATGCCTCTGTCGGTTAACTCAATGTCGACCGACAAAGTACCGTAGTTACCATACATATTAGGCGTAGCGCTGGCGCTTAAGCTAGAAATTAAACCTTGTTGTTTTAGTAGGTATGCAGGCGTGCCTACCATTTCTGAACCAATTAAATAAGACACTATACGATTAGGTTTAACTAAATAATCCGCTGAGTTATCGGTAATGGTAAAGTCTAAAATAACTTGTTTTACGTCTTCGTTTGGCACGTAATAAATGTTTTTACCACCGCGTTTGTCGGCAGAAATAGGGGTAGTGACTTGATACTCTTCAACATTTTTATTTTTAATGGCTGCAAAGTGCTTAGTGGCCAAGGCTCGCATGGTGTCGATTGGCAAATTGCTTAACAAGGCCAATTTCATTTTGTTTGCTGAATAATGTTGGTTGTAAAACTTGACCGTTTCTTCGTGCAGATTTGTGCCGTCATTGTTGGCTAGGGTTTCTAGGTTACCAATTAAAAAACGGTTAGACGGATGCTCGCCAAATAATTCTCGGGCAAGACTAAAGCGACCAAAAAAGTCCATTTCGCGGCGCATAGACCACTCGGCATTTACCGCGTTTTTTTCTTTTTCGGTATATTCAGCATAAAGCTTAGGTGATTTAAAAAAGTCTGAGAAACGATCTAGTGCTTCGTCATAGGCATCATTATTAATTTGAAACATATAATTAGTAATTTCAAGCCATGTATAAGCATTAGATGCCCCACCATTGTTCGACATGAAGTTGCCGTATTCTGCAGTGTCTGGATACTTTTCTGTACCTAAAAATAACATGTGCTCGAAATAATGTGCCATGCCTGCTTGAGTGTTTGGATCTTGCAGTGCACCTACACCTACACTTAACGAGGCTGCAGATTTTTCAGCACTAGGATCAGACACTAACAAAATCTCTAGTCCATTTGGCAATTGTAAACTGGCGTAATCTCTATCATCGTTTTCACTGATAATAGGAACCTTGGGTTTCCCCTCAACCACTTTTTGCGTGAGGCTAGTTTGTTGGCAAGCGACTAGCGTCAGCATTAAGGTTAAAGCGCTTACAGAACGTGTAATAGACATAAATATTATCCGTAGGTTAGGTACAGCAAAAATAAAAACCAACAGTCTACCTAAGTTGGTAAAACATGCAGTGTAAATATTGTAAACAGATCTTATTGGCCGCTTTAAAAGGCTTGAACAAGGCAAATTTAAAGGTAAAACCTTAGAAAAATTATTTTTTAGTAGAAGTTACCGAAACCTTGATTGGCTGTTGTATGCTATGTAGGAAATTTAAAAAACAGGATCAGGCTTAGATGTTTCACCCAGTGGTTTGTAGAATAAAAAGTGTCATTAATACCAGTGTTTTAGTACTAGCTTTGACTAGTGTAAGTGTATTTAGCGTGTCGGCTAAAGACGGTAAAAATAACACCCAAGAAAATTTGGTCAGCAAAATTGTAGAGATAAAAGATCTGAAAAAGGCCACAGACCAAGCAAAATTATTACCCTTTGAGTCTACGCTAGTGATTTTAGACATAGACGATACCCTACTGACTGCCAGTGAATTTTTTGGCAGTGATAAATGGTACGACTGGCAACGTGGCCGAGCTTTGCAACCAAATGGCCAAGCTCAACCTATCAGTGAACAAGATAAAGTGGCTTGTTTGTTTGATGTTTTAGGCATGACCTACGAAATTGCCAGCAATATTCCTACTCAGGCCAATATGCAAAGTTTAGTGGCTCAGGTGCAGCAAGATTTGCTTATTTTGACCGCACGCTCTGGTAACTACAGAGCAGCCACCATGCGCGAATTAAATCGCAATGGAATTGACCTAAAAACAAAAGCTTTAACCGCAAAAGATCAAGGCCTTCATTACCCTAAAACCCACAATGGCCGTACTGCCACGCTTAGTTATGTAGATGGGGTATTTATGGTGCAAGGCATGGATAAAGGCGTAATGTTGTTAGACTTACTTAAACGCCTAAATAAAAGTTACCAAGCGGTAGTCTTTGTCGATGACAAATCCCATAACATTAATAATATGGCCAATGCACTTAAATCAGCAGGTATAGATTATTACGGCTTTAAGTACACTAGAGTAGATAAAACTGTGTCTTCACAAGAAGTTAAACATGCTCAAGCAGCTGCCAATGATTTAATGCAATTGTTGCAACAGCATTTTACCGACAGATATCAAGCTATCACTAAAGGGCAATGTGCCTATTAAGTTTTTTACTGGCATTTAACTAAAAACATGACTCCAGTATTAAGTAAAATTGGTCAACTATTGGCTAAATATTTAGCCAAGCCAAGTGCTGACCATAAGCAAGTCTCAAACCGTCAAACTCAGTTGGTTGCTGGCAGTATACGCAGTGGCGATGTACTGCTAGTAGACGGCTCTAGTCGTATTAGTAAGGCCATTAAATACCTTACCCAATCCACCTGGTCACATGCGGCCCTGTGCATCGAAGATCAAAAACATGCCGATAGCCCAGATCCCAACCAAGTCTGGTTATTAGAAGCAGATGTGATTGAAGGGGTTAGAATTATTTCTCTGGCTCACTATCAAAATGTCAATACTAGAATTTGTCGCCCTGTGGGGTTAAATGCCGCAGAAATTGAGCAAGCCATTGCTTTTGCTAAAGCCAAAGTAGGGCACCAGTACGACACCAAAAATGTGCTTGATCTAATGCGTTATCTTATTCAAACACCGCCAGTGCCTACTAAATGGCGCAGAAACATGTTGGCCCTAGGCAGTGGTGACCCCACTAAAGCCATTTGCAGTACATTAGTGGCACAAACCTTCCAGTCAATTCAATACCCTATACTGCCAGAAGTATCTTTAATCAAAAGCAGTCATCAAGAAGTGTACACCAGCCGCCACTACAGCCTTTTTGTGCCCAAAGACTTCGACCTGTCACCTTATTTCAATATAATCAAACCCACTATTGAACAAGGATTCGACCCTCACAAACTAAATTGGCAAAACTACAATCAACCTGAATAACTAATTAGTTTGAGCTTAGCCAGTGGGTTTAATTGTAAGGAATTGATTAGAGGTAAACTCGATTTTGGTCAATTTTATAAAGTTCTCATTTGTAAGTTAGATAACTCTTCTAAAAATTATTTTTAGCAATTTAGCAGGTAAGAATAGATTGAATTTTGTTCAATTAGTTTATAAAAATCAATAAATTACGTTTAATTCGAGCTTGAACTTAGGAGTGTTTAACAATAGAGTGTGCGCGTTATCACGCTGGAGTGATGAATTACATATAAGGATATCTGCATGAAATTTCTTTCTAAAACCACTATTTCGTTATCTCTAACACTTGCATTAATTGGATGCGGTGGAGGAAGTAGCGAAAGTGTTACTCCCATTGAATCATCAACACCAACTCCGTCTCCTGCAATTAAAGTTGAAACTTTAGCAGGTATTTACTCTGGTAAATTTGCTACTGGTGGAGAAGAGTTTGAAGTCGATGGAATAGTCGCACCATCAGGAGAGATTCGTTTTATTACCTCTCTCGATGAGCAACTAAAAGGAATCATTACAATTACCGATTCTGGCTTTTCAGTTGACCCACTCAGTTCATTTATCTCTGATGGTTATTTGTCAGACGATTATTATGCTTCTGTATTTAATACAAATGGCTCTGCAACTGGGACAATTGATAATGGTAAATTATCTGGTACTACTACCCTAGATGGCAACACGGCTAGCTTTGTCTTAGATAAGGAAGAGGAGTTGACTGAATTTGGCGCTAGTTTTGATAAATTAACGGGGAACTATGTAACACCTGACTTTTCCACTAGCATCTCGTTTGATGCTGATGGAAAAATCAACGGGGTAGATGATTATAGTTGCGTCTATTCAGGTGAAATGACTATTCCCAATGTTAATGTCAATGTTTATGAAATGAGTGTTATCGTAGAAAACTGTGAAGACGGTAACGGAACATATAAAGGTTTAGCCTCTGTTATCCCCGCGGGAACAATAGAGGGGATTGATACTAAACTTGTGTTGTTCCAGGCTGACAATGAACTAATTGCTATTACAGCTGCTTTGATTGAAAACTAGTTAACTTCAGAAAAAGTAGGCGTCATTCATTATTGTGAGTGACGCCAAACGGTCAAATTATGGTAAAAAAGTTTCTTTAAAATGTCTTAATGAGACACTCATAGGTATATAACAATGCAGTACTAAAAGGACACCCATCGTAATTTGAGGCTATTTATTAATAACGCAGGGCCAACTGAATTATTTAAACTGATTTGCCAAAGGTTATTTAATATAGAAAACTGTTTCTCGAAATGAGACTAAACAGGTCAAAGTAATATAAGTCGGCGGGTGTGGGGTAACTCAATGATTTGTAATGAAAAAAATGGTGGCCCGACCCTGACTTGAACAGGGGACCTGCCGATTATGAGTCGGATGCTCTAACCAACTGAGCTATCGGGCCATTTTAGATTTTGCTGTAAGCCAGTTTTGAATAACGGCTTACAGATGTTTTTAATCGAGTCGATTGAAAACGACGCGCAGTATAAGCAGTTTTTTTTAGCTTGTCATCTTACTTATTCGGCTAATGTGTTTGATTGGTGTAATTTTCGCCAGTTTTGGCTGCCAATTAAACAAAGTGCTGCTAAGCCAAGCATTAAAATTGCAAAACTTCCGCCTGAACGGCTTACCGTATCTGTAGTGGGCGGGGCCACTACGCTGACCGTTACTGTGGCGGTATTGCTTAGCCCAAAGTCATCGGTGGCGGTAAAGTTAAAAATTAATCTGGTTGCGGCACTTGGGGCAGTAAAGTTTGCGTTGAGTGTATTGGCCTGATTAATGGTGACAGGCGTGCCTGAGGTTTGTGTCCATTCATAGGTAAGAGGTTTAGCTTCAGGGTCGGTTGCACTGGCAGTTAGGCTAACATTTTGTCTGGTATTAACCTCAAAGTTAGCTGTGGTGCTTACTGCGGGCGCTTGGTTTGACTCATCATCGCGAATATTAATAGTTAGGTTAACTTGGTCTCCTAGTACTTGGCTATTGTCTGCGGTTAGGCTGAGGTTAACGCTTTCTAAAGATTCTTGTTCTTGGTCGTCTATTAAATGCAATTCTATTAACTTGTGGCTGGTATCGCCATTTGCCCAAACGAGTTTGCCGCTTGTGTCTTGTATATCTTGACCTACAGTGGCGCTAGCCGAATGCAGTTGGTAATTCACTTCTACTTCACCATCGTTGCCACCTTGGCGAGCGACAGCTACTTGTAGTGAAGCATCGGTTTCTTTTACTTCAAGTTCGGCTTGAGTAAATACGATTTTTCCTTGGTTGAGGGTGTCGGTGATCTGGACTTTGATGATATTGGGCACAGCCAAAGTTGCACCGTTTTGCGGGTTAAATAAGCGCACATAAAAGTCTTCGGTAATTTCGTCAACATCATCAACTAGGGTGGCAATGTCAATTGTTTGCGGCTGATTGTTATTGGCTGGCCAGCTAAGAGTGTGCTGGTTAAAGCTAAAGTCGCTGAGATCGGCAGAGCCGGGAAATATTTGATAACTTAGGCTAGTGGCGCCATTGCCAGTTTTGTTCACTGTGATGCTGGCTGTATCACCTTCTTTAACCGTTACACTTGAGTGGCTAAAACTAACCTGGCCTATGTCGTTGTTTAAGCTTTGGTCGCGTAAAATGAATAGGCCGCTATTGATATCACTCACTAAAATATGCCCGCTAGGTAAATAGGGATACACACCCCAAGCTCCATTAAAACCTGTGTTGTTCGACACCGGATAAGTATCAAAAAAGCCAACTTCAAGCGGATTGCTTGGGTTGCTAATATCTAAAACCGTTAAGCCTCTTTCATAATTCGACATGTAATAACGATTGCCTCGTACAAAACCGTTATGATCTATAGCCTGAGTGCTTCCGGTCCAGGTTCCTACTAAGCTAGGGTTTGAGAGCTGGCTAATATCAAAAATATTTAGGGTGGTATTGAGGCCAAAATTACGTTCGTCTAATTCGTCGTGCACTAACACATATTGTTTGTCTTCGCTCCACCATCCCGAATGAGTGTAGGCTGAGTTGGGGTAAGTGCCGGCTCCTAGTTCAGTGACTTGGCTGGCGTCAGTGTGATCCCATAAACGTAAAGAGCCTTCGTTAAAATCTAATATTACTAAACAGCTTGGTTGGTTTGTTTGTTGGCAGTCGGTTTGCGCGCGCTCATCTGTAAGGTTGAGCGACGATGCATCGTGACTATAGTCGCTGGCACTGGCACCAGTCAGCGAATAGGTTGGGGTTAATTGTGAGGGATCGGCCAATGAATACGAACGCAACGCGCCAGAAAAGTTATTTGACCCCATAATGTGCACGTTAGGCTGTTGGTCTGGCAGCGCAATATTGAGCGAATAATCTAAATTACTAATGTAAATGTTATGGGCGCTTTTATCTGTGGTTTGTTGGGTGACTAAGGTCATGCCTTGGTCTGGAATGCTAAGGTCAAGAATAGTTAAGCCTTCTTCTTCCTCTGAGGTGACATAGGCATAGGCTTGCCACCTTAATGTTGGCTTATGATAAAACTGGTAAACCTTAATATCTCGCCAGGTTGTGGGTAAACCGTCTATGCTGCCGGTAATTTTTGGCGCACTTGGCTCACTTACGTCCACTAGCGCAATGGCATTTCTTAAGCCAATAATGGCGTATTCTTTTTGGTTGTTTAAATCAACAAAGCCCCAAATGTCGTTGGCTGAGCTGGGTTTAGATGGAAAGTCATCCAAAGGAATATGCGCCAACAAATCAATATTCGAACACTCATAGCCATCGGCCTGCCCATCTACACAAGCTAGGTTAGACTGAGATTGTTTCATTAAAGCTAAGTGGCCGCTGCTAAGCCCTTTGCTGGCTAAGCTTAAAGCTGCGGCGCCTTTGCTGTCTCGAATAACCTTAAACCCTTGGTTTTCAAGTTGATTAACATATTGCAAAGGCACACCACTAATAGTGGTGAGATAACGGTCTGGATTTTGGTTTTGATATTGGTCTATTTGATTAAAGCCGCCTAAAACCGGTACGACTTCGCCAGTTAAATAAAGTAGGTCTTGTTCAGATTCAATGGCATAACGGCCTTGGGCGACTAAGATAGTGTCGCCTTTATTTGCTTGCTGAGCAGCATAACTTACTGATTTACATGGTCTAAACCTATTACTACAGGAGCCACTATTGGTGCCATTGGCAGCCACAAATCTGGCTTTGTCATGTTCTGCATGCGCCTGAACACCTTGACTAAAAGCTATGCTCAGTATCATTATGACGGCCATTATATACTGCATTGGATGTTCTCGTATTTCATGAAGTTGTTTTATACCTTACCTATTGCGCTAAATATTACCAAATATTTAGCCTTTTCGAATTTAATCAAACACCGCTTGGTTTTAGTTATTAGTACGCTATTGTTGGTATTAACTGGCTGCTCAAAATCCAATCCGGTTAATCAACTTAACTTTGAGCTGTGGTTTAATGGCGAACCTTTAACTTGTCAAAGTTTTGAAACCCAAGAGCAGCAGTGGTTCATTCGTCATTTTGCTTTTTTTGTAAGCCAACTTAGCTTTACTACTGAGCAAAAAATACTGCAGCCAGCACTTCAAAATTCTCAGTGGCAAAGTCAGCAAGTTAGTTTATTAATGCCCAATTTGGCTAAATGTAGCGATGTTAAACAAACAGATGCAACGGCAGCAGTTAAGTCAATCTCAGCTGCAAGCAGTCAGGCAATCGTTTTTGCTGAGCCTATTGATCTTGAGCAAGTAACAGAGCTGCATTTTAGTTTAGGAGTACCTTTTGCGTTAAATCATCAAAACCCTTTGCAGCAAGAGTCACCGTTTAATCTGCCTACTATGTTTTGGTCGTGGCGGGCAGGGCATAAATTTTTTCGGCTAGATTTACATAATCCACAAGATAACTGGGTGTTTCATTTAGGCAGTGTAGGTTGTGAGTCTGCTAGTGTCATGCGCGGGCCTAAAGCTGAATGTTTGCAGCCCAATAGAGTGCAATATAAGTTAAATAAAATGCAGCAAGGCACTAAGCTAGTGCTGCATCTAGACCGCTTGTTTAATGGTTTAGTACTGCAAAATGAGCAGTCTTGTTTATTTAATACTGGGCAAAGCAGCTGTCAAACCCTAGTGCATAATTTACATAATCTGGCTGTGTTTGAATGGCATTAAAAGTTTGCTTGAAATGGGGCTTAGCTGGTCTGGGGGTAGTGACTTTATTAGCTTGTCAGCCACACACAACGCCAGATTACAACTGGTCGTTACCTCCAGGCTTTCCTGAGCCTTTAGTACCAGCAGATAATCCTATGACAGAGGCAAAAGTTGCTCTGGGGCAAGCGCTTTTTTTTGATAAAAACTTATCTTTTAATCAAGCTTCATCTTGCGCCAGTTGTCACCAAGCTGACTTTGCTTTTGCCGAGCCCAAAAAAGTCGCGATTGGAGCAACAGGGCAAGCACACAGACGCAATTCTCAAGCTTTAGTGAATGTGGCTTACAACAGCCGCTTAACATGGGCGCACTCGGGTTTGCATCAGCTAGAACAACAAATTTTAATTCCTATGTTTTCTGAAGATCCCATAGAGTTAGGCATTACAGGGCACGAAGAAGCCGTGTTATCACGTTTTACTGGTGCTGAGTATGCCAAGTTATTTCAGCAAGCATTTGGTCAGTCTGCCCCCAGTTTTGAGTTTATAGTTAAAGCCTTAGCTAGTTATGTACGCAGCTTAATTAGTTTTAACTCACCTTTTGATCAATACGCTTATTTAAACCATGATGCGGCCATGTCAGAATCGGCTAAACGTGGCATGGAATTATTTTTCTCAGAAAAATTGGAGTGCTTTCACTGCCATGGCGGGGTGAACTTTACACAATCAAGCCAGCATCAAAATCAGCAACTCGACTTAAGGCCCTTTCATAATACTGGTTTATACAATCAAGATGGCCAAGGGGCATTTCCAATACAGGATCAAGGCTTGATTGAAATCACTTTGCAAGCCCAAGACATGGGCAAGTTTAGAGCCCCAACCCTAAGAAATATTCAATTATCTGCGCCTTATATGCACGACGGCAGCATAGCTAGCCTAGAAGAGGTGATTGATTTTTATGCCAAAGGTGGCAGAGCAGCAGGGCAACATAGCCCGCTTAAAAGTGTGTTTGTGCAAGGCTTTGAATTAAAAGAGAGTGAGAAACAAGACCTTATTGCTTTTTTACAAAGCCTGACCGACCCACAATTTGTACAAAAAAGTCGCCTGCAAGCGGTTAAATCTAGGCCATTGCGCCCAAACTAAGAGGTGCAAGCTTATTAGAACTTTGATATCTTCTAAAAAAAGCTAGACTAAATATATTTAGCGCATCACGCACGGAGAGAGAAATGACTGAGAAACCCTTTTTAGTAAGTGGTCGTAATACCTTAATTCATAAAATAAGAAAGTTAGACTTACTTGTTCTTAATGGGGAAGATCATCCGCCTATTATTGTTACCCACAAAAGCATCAAAGAATATACTGGCAAAGTGCCAGAGAACAAACGTGAAGCAAAACTAAACGACATGGAAATGTTAGACGTGACTAGCTTAGATGTATTTGGCGAAGAAAAAATCTTATTGTTTATTCAAACCATTAACGGCAAAGAATATAAAATTGATTACAGCAAATATGGCACCCCCTTATTTATTAAAATTCATCAAGAAAACGCCTTTTAAATAATAGGTAAACCTAGTTTTAAATTAGCCCTGCTTGCAGGGCTTTTTTATGCTCAATGGCTAGTTAGAGCAGAGGACTTTAACTAAGTCTAACCCGCTGAATGTAACAAATTATCTAAATTCTCGATTAAAATACTAATTATTTGGTTCAATTACCGCAGCGATTCGACACTTTATCGCTTGGTCGCATTTGGCCGTATTTAAGCGCTTTTAGCCCTCTTTGTTTGGCTTTTCACCCTACATTCAATCTGAACTTGCAATATTGCAAAGCTAACAACAAAAAGGTGAAACGTCATGAAAAAACTTATTTTAGGCAGCATAATTACAGCGGGTGTTTTATTAACTGGTACAGCACAAGCTAAATATATTGATAAACAAACTGAAGCAAAATTAGTGGAAATTTGCCAAGCCCTTAAAAGCGATAGCAAAATAAGAGTACATAAAGCCATTAAAAAAAGCGGCTTTAAAGCTCGTGCCATTAGTAAAGGCCTAGTGTGTAATGGGTATGATGCAGTTACATTTGCTATGATTAACAATGCAGAAAATTCAGCTAAATTTATTGCTAAAAAAGGCAATATTAATTACAACGAATTGATTGCTAAATTATAATGGCAGCTAAATAGGTGAGTGAGTTTTAGCTTAGCTTATCGGCTATCCAAGCTTAAATTTACTCACCTTGTTTTATTCTTTTGTTAATTAACTGAAAGCCATTTACTGAGCATTTTTTCTAAGCTACCAGATAATATTGGTTTGCTTAGATAGTCACTCATTCCTGCTTTTTTACACTTTATATCATCCCCTGTCATGGCGTTTGCGGTGAGCGCAATGATTGGAATATTGGCATCTATTTGTTTAACTTGTTTGGCGCGTATACGTTTAGTGGTTTCGTAGCCATCCATAATCGGCATTTGGCAATCCATTAAAATTAGATCAAAGGGTGAAGTTGTTTGTTCCAGAATGTCTAATGCTTCTTTGCCATTGTTGGCAAGCTGATAGTGACAGTGAAAATTTTCTAACATGCCAGTAATCACTTGTTGATTAATACTGTTGTCTTCAACCACCAGAATATGAGCTTGAGTGTTAAGTTTAGTGCTTGGTAATTGAGTTTGCTGCTCAACCTCTGGTTTGGGCTGTTTAGTGTTTAACAGCGCGCTTAACAGTCGATGAAGGGTAACAGGTTTAATTAAAACAGCAGTGACATTGGGTAATGCCAGATTTTGCTCATCAGTTAACCCTAAAGGTGATGAAAGCAAGATGATTTTTAGCTTTGCTAAGCTCTTGTCAGCGTTAATCGCCTGGCTTAAGGCAATACCATTTATACCTGTTAAATTTACATCAATTAACACATAGTCAAAGGCAGTACCTTTGTTTAAGGCTAGCTGCAGCATTTTTAATGCGGCTTGAGCGTTCTGGGCGTTTTCAACTTGTCCATTATGCAAGCTGCACATATTTTTTATGGCCGAATACACACTAAAATGATTGTCTACCACTAATATTTTGCTGGCCAAAACCGCGGGGTTTTGTCTGGTGTATTTTTCAACATAATCCGTTGCTTGATAACCTATGCTAAAGCTAAAAGTAGAACCACTAGGTGATGACTCTTTAAGTTCTATGCTACCGCCCATTAAGTCACATAATTGTTTGCTAATGGCTAAACCTAAACCAGTGCCACCATATTTTCGGGTGGTCGAGCCATCCACTTGCATAAATTGGGTAAACAATTGGTTTTGCGAAGCGCTGGGGATCCCATTGCCTGTGTCTGTAATAGAAAACTGCAGTAGCTCGCCGGCTGTTTCGGCGCGCAGAACCACTTCTCCTTGGCTGGTAAATTTAATGGCGTTGCTTAACAAGTTGTTAAGAATTTGGTTAAGTCTTTGTGGATCAATATTTACCCAAGTGGGTAAATCAGGAGCAATATTTAAAACTAATTCTAAGCCTTTTTCTTGAGCGCGTAAGGCCATTAAATCTGCAGTGTCTGACAACAACTCGGGTAAATTCGTAAGGCAGGGTTCAATCGACAGTTGCCCTGCTTCAATCTTAGAAAAATCTAAAATATCGTTAATTAAATGCAATAAAGATTGGCCGCTTAATTTAATTAATTGGGCATAATGCAGCTGCTTTTCATTTAGTAAAGAGTGAATAAGCAAGTCGTTCATACCCAAAATGCCATTGATAGGCGTACGAATTTCGTGGCTCATATTGGCCAAGAACTCACTCTTAGACCGACTTGCTTCTTTGGCAGCTTCTTCAGCCTGCTTTAATTCTGTTATGTCTTGGATCGCGCCTTTTAACAGGGTGACTTTGCCCCCTGAATATTCTGCATAACCTACTGCTCTTACCCAAATCTCTCTACCTTTTGCTGTAATAAAGCGGGATTGAAAATCCCAAGGGCTGCCATTTTTCATGGCCTGTTCAATTGCTTGGTTAATTACTGGGCGCATTTCCGGGGCAAAATATTCGCTTACCGTGAGTAAATTGATTTTACTTCCCACTGGCAGTTCATGAATGTGGTACACCATGTCTGAACATATTACTTCATTAGTTATGAGGTTATATTGCCAGCCCCCTAACTTGGCAATTTTACCTGTACGCTTGAGTACCTCTTGTTGATCTTGCCTTTCATTCTCAAGCTGTTTCAGTTCAGTAATATCAGTTTCTATAGCCATAAAGCCAATAAATTCGTCATCTTGATACAAAGGCTGACAATTAATAAGTAGCCAATAAGTTGAACCATCTTTGTGGTAATTTAAAATTTCCACGTCAAAGTTTTCGCGATTTAGTATGGCCTCACGCATTAACTGAATGGTTTTTTTATCGGTTTTTTCTCCTTGTAACAAACTACCAGGTGTTTTACCTACGGCTTCGTGTAGTGAAAAGCCTGTGATCCTTTCAAAACCGGGGTTGACCCAAGTGGTTATTCCATCTGTATCGGTAATGATGACGGCGTTTACTGTGTTTTCTACTACTTTAGCTAAGAGTTTATTTTCGTGAAAACTGGCTTTTAGATTGGCCTGAGTCGCTTTAAAATCGGTTAGGTCATAATTTACCCCAATGAATTTATAGCCACCTTGCTGCTGATCTTTAATCACATGGCCATAGGCTTTTAGATACCTTACTTTATTGTTGGCAACTAAGATCCTAAAAGAAGTGTCGAGTTTTTCTTTGTTGCGCAGGGCATGATCTATTTCATCTAATAAAATGCCAAGATCATCGGGGTGCACGCGTTTTTCCCATGCTGACACAGTCAACACAAATTCATCTGGATCTACGTCATAAAGTAAATACAGCTCTTTATCCCAAATCAACTGTTTAGTATCTAAGTTAAATTCCCACACTCCAATGCGAGAAGCCTCTTTGGCCATTTGTAAGCTGAGCTTGGTTTGTTGCAAATTATGTTGAATGGCCTGCAATTCGGTAGATTCTAAAATAGTGGCCACCATAGACTCACTAGTGGTGTCGAAGGTAGGGGTTAAATCTACCGTTATGTAAAAGCTTAAATCGTATTTACTTTTGGCAAGAAACCTTTGGGTTTTGGTGGTTTGGTGTTTAAGGCAAGATTGTAACCAAGTGTTTATGTCTTCTGCACTTTGGCCCAGCTTAGAGTCAACTAACAAGTCACAAAATTGCAGCTTAGTAAACTCTACTGATGTATAGCCAAATAAATGCACTGCAGCTGGGTTGGCATAGCGTATTTGACCTTGTTTGGATATTTCTAATACTGCACTAGAGACACAATCTAATATTGTTTGTAATTGTTCAAAATTTACTGGGAAGTTAGACTCGTCTGGGGTTTTATTCATTCTTGGTGGAGTCCTGAATCAGATTGCCTAATTGTATGATTTATAGACTTATACCTTAGCATTTTGCTTTTTTCGTTTAGCCCAATGCCATTACGTATTAGAATAGCCTTAATTAATGAATTGGAGAAAAGTTTGGCCACACACATCATCGCTGCACCTAAGTTTGAGCTAGGTTTTTTATTACCTAAATATTGGCTAACTTGGTTGAGTATAGCTTGTTTATACACAATCTCGTGGTTGCCTTACAATTTGCAACTTGGCTTGGGAAAAATATTAGGCAAACTCCTGAAAAGGTTAGCTAAAAAACGTTATTGGGTGGCCAAACGTAATATTGATTTGTGTTTCCCTGAATTGTCTGAACAAAAGCGTGCGCAATTACTTAAAGAAAACCTAGACAATGCTGGCATGGCTATTTTAGAAGCCAGCATGGGCTGGTGGTGGCCTACCTGGCGTGTGCAACGTAAAGCAGAATTTGAAGGCTTTGAACATATAGAGGCAATTTTAGCCAAAGGTAAAGGTGTGTTGGCTTATGCTATTCACAATATGAACATAGAGTTTGGTTGTAGAATTGCCGGGTTAATGTATCCATCTGTGGTGTTTTATCGCAAACATAACAATCCTTTAATGGAATACATTCAATACCATGGGCGTAAGCAAAGTAATAAATACATGGTGCATAAGCGCGATGTTAAAGGCTTGCTAAATGCCTTAGACGAAGGCGAATTGTGTTTATATTTGCCCGACCAAGATTACGGTAGGCGTAAATCAGAGTTTGTGCCCTTTTTTAGTGTGCCAGACGCGGCCACCACCACAGGCTCGTTAATTTTTGCTAAACAAGCAAACTGCGAAACCGTATTTTTAGTGTCGCTACGCACAGAAACTGGATATAAAATTAAAGTGTTGCCAGGACTGGAGAATTTCCCCTCTGGTGACGATAAACAAGATGTGACTCGTATCAATCAAAAGATTGAAGAAATGGTACAAATTGCCCCCGAGCAGTATTTGTGGATGCATAAAAGGTTTAAAACTAGGCCAGACCCTAAAGCGCCATCGGTTTACGATAAATAATTAAGAGGTTATCTAACCAGCAATGAAAAAAGCAAGCAAAAAGCAAAAGTCTTATTTGTGGGTGAGGCATGTTTCTTTGGCTATTTTGATTATGGTCATAGCTGGAATTGTGATTTTTATGCAACAAAAAAACACCTCTAGTGTGCAACCCGAGGGGCAGAGTAAAGGCAAAAGCATAGAGCAAAATATGGCTAACTTTTATTCTGACTATCGATTGTCGTCTCGCCATCCACGAGAAGAAGACTTAGGTGATTTTGTGATGGAAGTTAAAGTCAATGAAGAGCCACTAGATAACCGTCTTAAAAAAATGGAAAGTTTACAAAAACCTATTTCTGGACGTTGGGTAGGAGAGCATAAACATCGCTCATTTAAAGCTGGCAGCACCCTAAGAACGGCCATCACAGACTATGCACAATCAGAAGGAATGCAGGTGATTTGGGAGCTTAATCGCGATTTTATTGTTAAGCATCCCTTTCAACTAGACGATTCTATTCTAGGTAGTTTAGATGCCATCGCCACTGCCATAGACACCAGTTTTGACGGAGAAGTAAAAGCCTACATGTGCCCGCGTCAACGCTCTTTAGTGATTACTGCCAAGCCCACTGAGTATTTAGAAAAAAATTGTACCAGTGCGCGCTAACTTTGCTTAAACCTTAGCTTAAGCCTATTGATAAGGCTCGACCAAATACTTTTGCCAAATCTCACTTACTTTAGTTTGGTGAGCAATAAGTTTGTCATCTTGTTTAGCCAGCTTGGTATTTTGTAACGCTAACCTGTGAGCCTGATTTCTATAATCTAAATAGGCTAAAGTCAGGTCGTTGGCTTCATCTGGCGTTAACAAAGACAGCTTGGACAATTCGGCTAAAATTCTCACGTTGTCTGGCCACTTGCTTAAACTCTTATACTCTTGAGTGTGGGCTAACAACATAAATTGCACTAAAAACTCTATGTCGGCTATGCCACCTTTACTTTGTTTTAAGTCAATTTTATTGAGTTTATGTTCGGCTAAATGCTCACGCATTTTTTCGCGCATCTCTAGCACTTCTTTAGCTAATCTCTGGATATCTCTTGGTTTAGCTAAAATATGGTGACGAATGTGATTAAAGTGCCTAAAAAGGTCTTTTGAGCCGTACACAAATCGAGCACGGCCTAGGGCTTGATGCTCCCAAGTCCAGGCATCGTCTGTTTGATAGGCTTTAAAGCTATTAATATGACAAACCAATAAACCTGAATTACCCGAAGGCCGTAAGCGCATGTCTACCTCGTACAATTCGCCCAGTCCGGTTTTTATGGTAAATATGTGCAATATGCGCTGGGCTAATTTTAGGTAAAATTGCCTAGACTCCAACTGCTTGTCACCATTAGTAAATAATGCGCCATCACAGTTTTGCACAAAAACTAAATCAAGATCTGAGCCATAGCCCAGCTCCCACCCACCGAGTTTGCCGTAAGCGATTACAGCAAACCCTTTGTCTTGCATGCTTTTTTCGCCTTTGGTTTGGCAAACTGGCACCCCATACTTAGCCACCATTTGTTGCCAGGCAATATCAACAACTTGGCTGATCAGGGCTTCGGCAAGGTAGGTTAAATGGTCGCTCACTTTCATAACGGGCAAAGGGCCAGCAATATCGGCAGCGGCAATTTTCAACTGCTGACTGAGCTTAAACTGGCGCAAGGTTTCTATTTGTAGCTCTAGATCTTCTGGCTCTACCCGCAACAACGCCTGCCTAAGCTCATCACTGTATTGAGTTAGTGGCACAGGTTGATATAAAAGCGCGGGGTTTAATAACTCATCTAATAACAAGGGAAAACGCGCAATTTGCTCTGTTACCCAAGGGCTAGCGGCACATAACTTAACTAAATGTACTAAGGCGCCTTGGTTTTCTGATAAAAGTTGTAAATAGGCGGTACGGCCTAACACTGCTTGTAACACATTTAATAAGCGTTTAAGAAGTTCGCCATAACGTTTAAATCCGGCCTGGCGAATACAGTCTAATAACGCAGGCATTAATTGATTTAAACTGATCAAGCCGCGTTGCCCAACACGCTTGCGACTGAGTATTTGTTTAAATTCGGCCAATTGTTGGCAAAATAAGGTGTCTTGCTTTTCGGTGGTGGCAGTGGTGACCCAGTGGCTTAAAATTTCTTGAATATGCGGCGGATCGAGATCTAATTGCCATAAATCTATACTGGCTTGTTGTGCTTCATTTTTGGTTGGTTCAAGTTGGACTTTTTCTTCTTTAACTAACAACGAAAATTGCTGATGAATTTGTTCACAATGCTCGCGCAAATGGCTTAAAAATTCTGAGTAACTGTTTAGCCCCAACACATAAACCAAGCGTGATTGGTTTAATGGATCGTCAGGTAATTCTTGGGTTTGAGCATCGGCAAATTGCTGTAGACAATGTTCGACTTTGCGCAGCCATAAATAGCTAGTTCTTATATTGCTGGCACCGTCTTGTGGCAATATTTGTAAATTGACCAACTCGGTTAGGGCCAATTGTAAGCTTTGTACTTGTAAACTTGGCTCTCTGCCTCCGTTAATCAATTGTAAGCTTTGCACCACAAACTCTGCTTCGCGGATCCCGCCTTGGCCCAGTTTGATGTTGTTAGAAAGGCCACGTCTACGCACTTCTTGCACTATCATGTTTTTCATACTGCGCAGCGAATCTATGGCACTAAAGTCTAAATAACGACGATAAATAAAGGGCCGTAAAATAGCCGATAACTCTTTACTATGCTGGCAAGGCGGATTCAAAATAACCGCCTTTAGCATGGCGTATCTTTCCCAGTCTCGTCCTTGCTCTTGGTAATAATCTTCCATGGCATCAAAGTGCATCACTAACGGGCCACTATCACCAAAAGGTCGTAAGCGCATATCAACCCGATAAACCTGACCATCAACAGTAATCTGGTTTAAAGCGCTAATTAACTTTTGTGCGAGTTTGGTAAAAAACTGTTGGTTTTCAACAGTCTTTTTACCGCCTTGGGTTTCGCCTGCTTCTGGGTAGGTAAAAATTAAATCTATGTCAGAAGAAAAGTTAAGTTCGTTTCCTCCTAGTTTTCCCATACCCAAAATAAGCAAAGGTTGGGGGCCAAATTGGCCAAAAGGGGTGCCTAACCTTACTTGTAATGATTGATATAACCATTGATTGGTTTGCACTATTAATTGTTTAGCAAGCTCAGACACTTGTACTAACGAGGCTTCAATAGGCTGTAAGTTGAGTAAATCTAACCAGGCTATACGCAACATATGAAAATGCCTAAACAGCCTAAGGCGCTGATGCAATTGCACCTCGTTTTCTACCTGACTTAGAACGTCTTGTAGCGCCTGCTGGTAATCTATTTTTACCTCGTTGAGTTGGTTGTCAATTAACAACTCGTCTATCCAACTCGGGTGTTTCATGGCTTGTTCAAAAATAAAATCGCTTAAACCAAAAGCGTGGCAAATATCGGCTTGATATGTGTCTAAGCTGGGCCATTCAGAGTAACTTTCGCAAAAGCTTTGCCAACGAGAGGCACCAAGAGTTTGTAATGATGCAGGAAAAGATGAAACAGTTTGTTGATCCACAGTTAACTTATCCTATAGCTAAAGTGTTAACGATTGGCGCGTCTTGTAATTCATTTTTGAGTAGCTTGAGCTTTTGCGCTTTAGTTAGTTTTTTCACCCAGATTTCGGCTTGTAGGGCTTCAGATTGATTATTAACTTCGGCGGTTAATTTTAAGGTAAGTGGCCCTTTGCCTTTTAGCGCCTTTGCACATTTTGGGCCACTGGCTTGGTGCTCTGAAAAACGCCTGTCAATATCGGTACATATGCCAGTGTAAAAGTGCGACAGTTTGTTTTCTATTATATATACATACCACTTGCTCACAGCTGTTTTACTCTTAAATAACTTGGCATTACAACACTTTACCTTTTAGTTTAGGTTTTGAGTGTACATGTGTACGCTGAAAATATATGATGAGTCTCTTTTTTTACCATATCGCCCCAGATGAATCACCTTAACTCGCAACAAAATTCCTATTCTTTATTAGAAGAAAAATACAATGCCTTAACCCATGGGGCAGGCTTAGTTGCCGCGCTGGTGGGGTTAGTTTTTATGTTAATGAAAGCCCAAGGGGCCTATGCGCAAGGGACAGTTTGGGTTTATGGCTGTTCGTTAATTTTGATGTTTTTGTCGTCTACTTTGTATCACAGTGTTGAGCGCCCTTTACTCAAAGCCAAACTTAAAAAAATCGACCATATATCCATTTATTTGTTGATAGCGGGTACTTACACGCCTTTTATGCTTTTAGCTGTATCTGGAAGCACAGGCTTTTGGGCCATGTGGCTAATCTGGGGCATTGCTGGCTTAGGCATAGTGTTTAAAAGTTTGGCGCATAAAAAGCTAGTAAAATTATCAGTATTAACCTATTTGCTGATGGGCTGGTTAGCGGTATTTTATATTTATCCTCTGTATCAAGCTTTACCTAGTGCGGGGTTTTATTTACTGTTAGCCGGTGGCTTAAGTTACACCTTAGGCGTGGGGTTTTATGTGGCTAAAAGTCGGCAATTTACCCATGCTATTTGGCATATGTTTGTAGTGGCAGGTTGCGCTTGCCATTTTTTTGCCATCTACTTATTTGTTATTTAAGCGCCTTATATTTATCTAGCTTATATCTTGCTGCCAATCTGTTGGCAGTTAACGTAAACTAGGGCGATGAGATTGCAAGGCAGCCAGTGGATGGCTTAAGCTAGCAATTGGATTTTTCTTTTCATTTTTTCGGATCGAGTGACGCATTATTATGTATGAAAATTATTACGGACTAACTTCAAAACCTTTTCAATTAACACCCGATCCTAGCTTTTTCTTTGGCAGTAAATGGCATAAACGCGCCATGTCTTATTTGCAATACGGCTTATCTCAAGCAGAGGGGTTTATTGTCATTACCGGCGACATAGGAACCGGCAAAACCACTATTGCTAATAGCCTTTTAGATGACATGCAAGACGACATAGTGGCTGCGCAAATTGTTTCGCCAAAACTTAGCCCAGATGAACTGGTAAAAATGGTAGCCAGTAAGTTTAACGTGCCAGTAAAAGGCAGCACCAAAACCGATATTTTAAATGACTTAGAAGCCTTTTTAATGGGCTTACACAAAGACGGCAAACGCGCCTTATTGTTAGTCGATGAAGCACAAAACTTACCCTTAGAAACCATTGAAGAATTGCGCATGTTGTCGAATTTTCAGGCCGCAGGAAAACCTTTATTGCAAAGCTTTTTGCTAGGCCAAGAAGAGTTACAACCCATATTACGTGCGCCTAATATGGAACAATTTAGACAACGAATTGTGGCTTCTTGCCATTTAGCCCCGTTAACCGATGTAGAATGCCAAGCCTATATTGAATATCGCATGAAACAAGCAGGTTGGGATGGAAAAGCCTTATTTTCGGCTGGGGCTTACGACCGGATCTTTCAATTTACCCATGGGGTTCCTCGTAAAATCAACACCCTAATGGACCGCATTTTGTTATTTGGATTTTTAGAAGATCTAGCCACCCTAGATGAAGAAGCAGTAGAAAATGTGGTGAAAGAAGTTTCAGAAGAAATGTTTTTACCTAATAAGACACCTGAGCAAAAAGCCCAAGAAGCCAAAGCGGCCAACGTGCCAGCTAAACCAACAGGTATATTGGATGACTCGACCGAAGACGGCCAAGTTAAAGACGTAGAATATTATAAAACTATGCTCACTGAGTTAGTAGATGCGCTAGATAACGCCATCAGTCAAAAAATTAAACTCACACGTTACATAGACCGCCTATTGCAAAAGAAATACAAAACTTATGTGCGCTTAAAATCAGACGATTAACCCTATTTTTTTGCTAAAACCCTATCTTTGGTAAATAATTGTCTCGCTTTAGGTTAAGTTTTTGTTAATAAAGCCGATGTAATAAAGGAACTTTTAAGTTAAGATCTTATCTGAGGGTTGCGGCGTATAAAAAATGAATAATAAGCAGTCCTTTACATTTGGGGTTTAAAATGAAACGTTTGATTGATGAGAGAAGGCAAACTTCTGGATTTAATCCAGAAAGCCCTTTGTTCAAGGATCGACGCAAAGCTTATTATCATGGAAAGTACTCTAAGCGTATGTATTCGTTGTTGTTAGTGGCAAGTTGTTTGTTATTTTTTATAATGAAACAAGGCGTCTAACTAAGCTAATACATAGTTAAAAACCGCTAATTTGTGCCTTTGGCCAGCATTAGCGGTTTTTTTATGTCTGAAATAAAGCCATTCACTAAAAGCATTACTGCACTTGGGTTAAACGCGTAGTAATAAACTCGGCCAACTTGCTACACGCCTGCGGATGTTGCGAGCTTTTACTAATTAAACATATTTTAATATTACCTAACTTGGGTAAGTGATTATGCTGAATAATGTGCAATTGTTCGGGCACACTGCTTTTGGCTAATGCGCTAATTCCTAAGCCTTGTTTGATAGCAGCAGTAATGCCACTTAAATCGGCATTGGTGTAACTAATACGCCATTGTTGGGTTTGTTGTTTGAGTTTGCTGATCACTCGGCTTCTATACACACAGCCATCTGGAGCCAGCACCAAAGACAAACTGTTTGACGCGGTAAAACCTTGGTCGCCCACCCAAACTAACTCATCTATTAATACTTCTTGCCCATCTATTTGAACGTGCGGGTCGACTAAGGCCAGCACTAAATCAAAGCCGCCTTGGTTGTCGTCTGTTAGCAGGTGTTTGCTCAATGCAGAGGTGACTTCTAAGGTTACATCAGGATAAACCTTGCCAAATTCCCCAATAATGCTGGGCAACAAAGTAGTGGCGAATTCGCTGGGTATGCCAAGTCGTAAACGGCCTTTTAAGGCTGTGGGTTGAAATTGCCTAAATAGTTGATCGTTTAAGGCCAACATTTGTTTGGCGGTTTGATAGAGTTTACGGCCATGTTGATTAATTAAATGTCGTTGCCCTTGTTTATCAAACAAGCGAGTAGAAAGTTGTTGCTCAATGCGTTTTATTTGTAAGCTAACCGCGGGTTGCGAGCGCCCCAAAAACTCCCCAGCTTTGGCATAACCACCTAATTCAACGACTGCAGCAAAGGTGCGTAAATTATCTAACGAAAGTTGCTTCATAAATGACTAGCTTTAAATAAGAATTTCAAATGATTTTTTAATAATACATAAGAAATTCAAATGTAAACATTAAAACTTTCAATTTGTTGTGTGTGATGTCACTACCTATACTGCCACTATTATTTTTATCAAGCAGAGTCTTACATGCCAAATACAACAATTCTTCACGCTAAACACTTAGAGTCGGGCGCCAAAATGGTGGATTTTCACGGATGGGAAATGCCAATTAACTATGGCTCTCAAATAGAAGAGCATCACGCGGTACGCCAAGATGCAGGTATGTTTGATGTATCTCACATGACTATAGTTGACGTAACTGGCAGCCAAGCACAAGCCTATTTACGTTTTTTACTAGCCAACGATGTAGCCAAGTTACAAGACAAAGGCAAAGCACTATACAGTGGCATGTTAAATGAAGAAGGCGGCGTAGTAGACGATTTGATTGTGTATTACTTTGACCAAACCAATTATCGCTTAGTGGTTAACTCGGCTACTCGTGAAAAAGACATGAACTGGCTAAATACCCAAGCTAAAGGCTTTGAGGTTAAAATTACCGAGCGTGATCAATTTGCCATGATTGCGGTGCAAGGTCCTAACGCCAAACAAAAAGCCGCCACGCTTTTTTCTGATGCGCAAAACGAAGCGGTTGCTGGTATGAAGCCATTTTTTGGGGTTCAAGCCGAAGACTTATTTATTGCCACTACTGGTTACACTGGTGAAGCGGGCTACGAAATTATGGTGCCCAAAGAAGATGCCGGCATTTTTTGGCAAAAGCTGCTAGACGCAGGGGTAAAACCTTGTGGTTTAGGCGCACGCGATACCCTAAGACTTGAAGCAGGCATGAACCTTTACGGCCAAGACATGGACGAAACTATTTCGCCACTTGCCGCTAACATGGGCTGGACTATTACTTGGCAACCAAAAGATCGTAACTTTGTAGGGCGTACAGCACTTGAGCAACAAAAAGCCGCAGGAACAGAAAAGTTAGTGGGCCTAGTGATGACCGACAAAGGCGTATTACGCTCCGGTCAAAAGGTAAAAGTACCAGAAGGTGAAGGGGTGATTACATCAGGTACCTTTTCGCCAACTTTAGGCCACAGCATTGCCATGGCTAGAGTGCCAGCTACCACTAGCAGCACCGCCGAAGTGGAAATGCGCAAAAAGTGGGTTACAGTCAATGTGGTTAAACCTAGTTTTGTCAGAAATGGCAAAAGTGTTTTATAAAAATAACAGCTAAATTAAACATTAAAACAACGAACAATTAGGAACAATTATGAGCAATATTCCAGCAGATTTACGTTATGCCTCTACTCACGAATGGGTTCGTCCAGAAGGTGATGGTGTATTTACCGTAGGGATCAGCGATCACGCCCAAGCATTATTAGGCGATATGGTTTTTGTTGAATTGCCAGATGTGGGTGACGAAATCGCCGCAGGTGATGACGTAGCCGTTGCCGAATCGGTTAAGGCCGCGTCTGATGTTTACGCGCCTATTAGTGGTGAAGTACTTGAAGTTAACCCTGACCTAGAAGACACCCCAGAGTTGGTTAACTCTGACCCTTATGGTGACGGTTGGTTATTTAAAGTTAAAGCTGAAGATCCTTCAGAAGTAGACAGCTTGTTAGATGCAGAAGGCTACGAAGGCAGCATAGACGACGAGTAATAGCCACTCGTTGAAGCGCCTAATACAGGCGTTTTAGCCTCTAGTTTTTAACTCTTTTACACATTATTGCAATACATTGCTAAGGACATAAGCCTTGTCCTTAGCTTTGCTTTACATCGGGAAATATAAGTTAGCTATGTCATTATCGCATTCTTCATTATCAGAACTAGAACAAACTCAAGACTTTGTTCGCCGTCACATTGGTCCTAGCGATGCAGAAATGGCTGAAATGCTATCTGCCATTGGCGCTGAATCGCTAGACGATTTAATGCAACAAACCGTGCCTGAAGGCATACGTTTGCCTGCTCCATTAAAAGTGGGCGAAGCGCAAACCGAAGCCAATGCGTTGGCCTATTTAAAAAATGTTGCCAGCAAAAACCAAGTGATGCGTTCGTTTATTGGTATGGGCTATTACAACACTTTTACTCCCAATGTTATTTTGCGCAATGTGTTAGAAAATCCGGGTTGGTACACCGCCTACACCCCTTATCAGCCAGAAATTGCGCAAGGGCGTTTACAAGCCTTGCTTAATTTTCAGCAAACCACAGTTGACCTAACGGGTATGGAATTGGCTTCGGCGTCTTTGTTAGACGAAGCCACAGCCGCTGCCGAAGCTATGGGCTTAGCTAAGCGTGTATCTAAAAACCGTAAAGCCAACAGCTTTTTTGTGGCCGACGATGTTCACCCTCAAACCTTAGATGTCATTCAAACCCGCGCTGATATGTTTGGCTTTGATATTATTGTAGGTAAAGCTGAAGACGCCAGTCAGCACGATATTTTTGGGGCCTTATTGCAATACCCAGGCTCAACTGGGGCAGTTAACGCCATTGCCGATATTATTGCTGCGGTACAAGCCAACAAAGGTATAGTGGCAGTGGCCGCTGACTTGCTTAGCTTAGTGATGCTTAAGCCACCAGGTGAAATGGGTGCAGACGTAGTATTAGGCAGTGCCCAACGTTTTGGTGTACCTATGGGGTATGGTGGTCCACACGCGGCGTTTTTTGCTACGCGTGATAGCTACAAACGTTCTTTACCAGGGCGCATTATTGGGGTATCTAAAGACACCCGCGGTCGTCCAGCTTTACGTATGGCATTGCAAACTCGCGAGCAACACATTCGCCGCGAAAAAGCCAACTCAAACATTTGTACTGCTCAGGTATTGTTAGCCAATATGGCGTCGTTTTACGCTGTGTATCATGGCCCTAAAGGCTTACATACTATTGCCTCGCGTATTCACCGTTTTACCGATATTTTAGCTGCAGGCTTGCAAAAAGCCGGATTCGAATTAGTCAATCAAACCTGGTTCGACACTATTGCAGTAAAAGTGGCAGATAAAAAATCAGCCATTATTGAAGCGGCAGTGGCAAACCAATTAAACCTGCGCACAGATATAGACGGGGTTTTGGCTATCAGCTTAGACGAAACCACTAGCCGTGAAGATCTACAAGCCTTGTACCAAGCTTTTGTAGGGGCAAATGTAGAGCTTGATATTCAAGCCTTTGACAAAGCAATTATCGAAAACGGTAGTCAGTCCATACCTGCCGAGTTGGTGCGTACTTCAGATTATTTAACGCACCCAGTATTTAACAGTTACCATTCAGAAACTGAAATGCTGCGTTATATTAAGTCTTTAGAAGACAAAGATTTAGCCTTAAATCACTCAATGATTTCGTTAGGTTCGTGCACCATGAAACTTAACGCCACAGCTGAGATGATCCCAGTTTCTTGGCCTGAGTTTGGGCAACTGCACCCCTTTGCACCTTTAAACCAAGCCCAAGGCTACAAACAAATGATCGACGAGCTAAGTGAATGGCTTATCGACATTACCGGTTACGATGCGCTGTCGATGCAACCTAACTCAGGTGCGCAAGGCGAGTACGCTGGCCTAATCACTATTCAAAAATACCATGAAAGCCGTGGCGAAGGGCACCGTAATGTGTGTTTGATTCCTAGCTCAGCGCACGGCACTAACCCAGCATCAGCGCAAATGGTTAGCATGAAAGTGGTAGTAGTAAACTGCGATAAAAACGGTAATGTTGACCTAGCCGACTTACGCAAAAAAGCCGAAGAAGTAGCCGACAATCTCGCTTGTGCCATGATCACTTATCCATCTACCCATGGTGTATACGAAGAAACCATTCGCGAAATGTGCGACATAGTGCACGAGTTTGGCGGGCAAGTTTACCTAGATGGCGCCAACATGAACGCTCAAGTAGGTATTACCTCACCAGGTTATATTGGCTCAGATGTATCGCACCTAAACTTACACAAAACCTTTTGTATTCCACACGGCGGTGGCGGCCCAGGTATGGGACCAATAGGCGTAAAAGCCCACTTAGCGCCGTTTTTACCTAATCACAAAGTGGTAGGGGTAGAAAACGCAGGTGACAACCAAGTACGTGAACACGGTGCTGTATCGGCCGCACCTTGGGGCAGCGCTTCAATTTTGCCAATTAGTTATATGTACATCAAAATGATGGGCAGCGAAGGGCTGAAAAAAGCCACAGAAGTGGCCATGTTAAACGCTAACTACGTGGCCAATAAATTATCTGGCCATTACGAAGTGTTATACCGTGGCCGTAACAACCGTGTTGCCCACGAATGTATTATCGATTTACGCCCACTGAAAGAAAGCTCAGGTGTAACCGAAATGGACGTAGCCAAACGCTTAAACGACTACGGCTTCCATGCGCCTACTATGAGTTTTCCAGTAGCAGGCACGCTAATGATTGAACCAACAGAATCAGAAGCCAAAGCCGAACTTGACCGCTTTATCGAAGCTATGGTGTCGATACGCGCCGAAATCGCCAAAGTAGAATCTGGCGAATGGGATGCCATCGACAATCCATTACATAACGCACCACACACACTAGACGACATCTGCGACAACAACTGGAATCGCAGCTACGACAGACAGTTAGCCGCCTACCCAGTACCAAGCGTAGCTAAAAATAAGTTCTGGCCTACAGTAAACCGTATTGACGATGTATATGGCGACAGAAATTTATTCTGCGAATGTCCTTCGATTGAGAGTTATATTGAAGAGTAGTTTTGGTTTTTGAAAAGGATTTCAAACTTTCTTTAGTATTATGAAAAACGAGCTTAGGCTCGTTTTTTTGTGCAACGTGACTAGGTTATTACATCAAACTGTCACTCCTGTCACTCCTGTCACTCCTTCACTCCATCACTACGACATTTCGTGAACCCCACATCGACAATCCTTGACCCTCACACCGTAATTCCGTGCCACCCACACCGTCATTCCGGCAGTCTTTTGAGCCGGAATCTCTTTACTCTTAATGCATGCACTGCACTTATGTCCTCCATAACGTTTTTCAAGCCTCATCCATGAGCCCCAACTTACTTTTTACCTACAACCGCAAAAAGTAAGCTATAAGGGCCGCTCGAGGGTAAATCAAAAGACAAGAGCATCGGCTTCGCCGATAACGACTAGGGTGAATCAGTCACTGCTTTTGTGTATTACTTTTTTCTTAATAACGTTTTATCTTTTTTGTTACAGTGGATGTCTCGATAAGCCTTTGCTAAGCGATGAGCTACGGCAACTACCACTTTATTAAAGGGTTTGGTGACACGAAGCTTGGTTGCCCATGAATCAGCGGGGTCAGAGCCGTTGAAATCTGTTACCTGGATTTACCCTGGATAACAGTTAATCTTTCTTTAAAGCCTCAACTAGGCTAATTAACACTTTGCCTTTTTCATGCTCACTTTGCATATTCAGTGCGGCATTTTGTATTGCGCTTTGCAATTCTGGGGTGAAATCAGCGCTGTTGATTGTCGCAATTAAAACTAGTGATAATTCATGGTCTGATTGGATATTTTGTGTTGCCAGTTCAATAAGCGCAGGCTTGTTTGCTGTAAAATTTGGCGAGCTCAATAAAGCAGATAATGCCTTGTGCATTTCGTAATCAGACTGAATGGTTTGAAGTGACGCTAACATGGCCGCAAATGCATTGTTTGACACCTTTATATTTTGCACTTGCTCAACAAATAACTTACTAATTTCATTGTCTGATTGTATTGACAGACTGGTGTTAAAAAACGCAATTTGTATCTCATCATTTGCCAAGTAGCGTTTAGGAAAGTGAGTTAAAAAAGTAGATAACTCGTAATCAGATTGTATATTGCGAGATACTTCCAACAATTGAATCAGCCTTTCTTGTGAAAGGTGACTGTCGACAACGTTCTGTAACAGCGTGCGTAACTGATAATCAGAATCAATTGAAGACATCAATGAAATGCTTTGTGCTAAATCGCTTTCTTGCAACGGTAAAGTGTTAATAGCAGTTTGCAGATAAATACCTCTTACATGATCGCTTCTGATATGGCTCACTTCCTCAAATAATCCTTGGGCGCCATAACGCGCAAAAATTCTATTAATACGCCCTTTAGCATCAATGCCCGTTTCTCTTAATATTTTAGGTATCTGCGTAGCAAACCATTGCTGCGCTACCGCATCGTAAGGTGCTGAGCGGCCATCTATTTGGTAATCATATAATGTACGATCGTCGGGGTTGTAGATGGTGAGTTTGCGTTTTATTCCGTCACTGTAATCAGACAATTCGATTTTCACCTTAGTAGGTAACACCGCAATTGCTGATTCATCTTGGTTAAAACGAATGCCGCTTTTGCTATCGCCATTTGGGGACTGAATACTCAAAGAAAAGCCATCGTTGTGCACAACTTGCTTGTGCCCTAAATGAATTGAGCATGCTGAAAATAAACAGATTAAAAAAATTATCGACAACCGAGTGGGTATTTTCACAAACATATAGTCACTTCTTTTATTAAAATAATGGCTGCGCAGCCATGTTCTAGTTATTTATTAAACCTAACTAACTGCATCGCAAAGGTCTACTTAACAATTGCTTCAAAATGTGTTCAAGTCGTTAATTTGGCTAAGAAAAACATAAATTCAAAACGGCTCGCAAAATTTAATTATTTAACAACGCTAACTGGAAATGACCTTAAGAGAACAAGACAATCGGCTTTACCGATAAACACTATCCAGACACGCATGTTAATCAAGGGCCTAACCATTCAAAACGCCAAGCACAACTAATCGAACTTCCATGCTTATGATTTACCAAGCAACCTCGTACTCGGCACATTTGATAGTTTATTTCCCCAAATTATTACTAACTAATTAACAAGACACCCATCGTAACTCCCCATCGTAACTCACTAAAAATTAACATGGGTGCCTTGTTCAATTTTACCTGATGACACTTGCCTATCGTAGCTAAATAGAAACACATCAACACCTTCTAAAAATACCCAGCATGTCGACAATTTGGTGGTGATAATTAATTTTAATTGATTTTCAACTACCATAAATCTACTATTGTCGACAATTTGGCGGGCGACAAAGTAGAAGAAGGTTAATTTGGACTCATATAATATTTTCGGAACGATCAATACTATTTTTATTATTGTTAGTTTGTATGGCGTGTTTTCTCAATTGAGAATGATATGGAAAAGAAAAGAGTCTGGTAGTGAAAACCAAAGGCCGACTGCACTTTTATCATTAAACCAATTTACAGTTAGCTACTTGGCATATTTGTCGTTCTTTATATACGGGTATTCAATAGAACCGTTTAATCACTATATAGTCTGGCCGAGGTTACTTGCGTCGGTATTAGTAGCATTTATTTTATTTGAAGTTTGGCAAGACCGACAATCTAAAAATGCTAGGGTTTGCTTTAGTTTAGCCTGTGTAACTTTGCTAATTGCTATCGCCGGATTGATTAAGGGTGAAACAATTATCGATCAAGGAAAGTATATTTCTACAACTATTATTGTTTTGGTCACTATCTTGATAGCTCAAGGCTATTACCATCAAATTAAGCTAATTATAAACTCAGGTAGTACAGGAGCAGTCGATTTAAAGATGAGTCAATTCATCTTTATGATGGATATTTCGACTATAGCTTTTGCTTTAAGCATGGGGCTAAGCTTAGGTTGGCCGTTGTTAGTGTTGGCTATTACCAGTGCTATTACTAAAGTCATCATTATGTTTTTATTTAAATGGGTAAGAATCAGTCCAGTAGCACAAAAGCGTCGAAAGATAGTAGTAGCTTAAAATAGCTTGGCCGATGGCTATTTTATAGCGTGGCGATTGGCTAAAGAGAGGTCAGAGAATTACAAGGACGAATTACAAGGACTGTCACTATAAAAATTAGTTGTCATTTAACCCTGAAAGAGTCGTAAACAATTATCAATGGGGTGAACCATGAAAATAGAGGTATAGACAAACAGCTATAATCTCGTCTATCTCCCAATTAACAAAGCACCTATCGCAGTTCATTTAAGAAAATAAACTGCGTCGGTTCTTGATACTTTTACACCAATCGCAGCTATTTAGCCTGTAACAAACCTACATCTGAAACGCATAACTTAACTTCATAAATACTTTTCTATTGTTCTTTTCGATATTTTGTAAGTTGTCATCTTGGTAACCCTGGTCTGTATACCCTATGTAAAGTAATGACTGCGGGTTTAACTTGTAAGCGTACAGGAGTTCGGTGCGCATGCCTTTGTACATTTTGTCTACGCTGTCGATATACAGTGCTTGGTTTTGTTCTATGTCGGTATATTGCACGGTTAAGCGTAAGTAAGACAACAAGCTGAAGTTGTAGTTGATGCGCACATCGTATTGGTTTGCGGTGTAAACATTGCCAGCGTCTATATCTAAACGGTCGTGTACATAGGATATTCTGCCGTTTAGGTGGGTGCCAATTTTGAATTCACTACCTAAGTCTAAAAATATGCTGTCGCCTAAACGGTTGTTGGCATAATCTATTTGATCACCTATGCGGGTGAACGCACTTAATCGTAGATTGCGTAAAGGGTCAAAGCGGGCATACATCATAAAGTTATTTACTTTGTAATATTCACCTGCCCAATAGGATTTTCGGGCGACTATGCCAAAGTTGGTATAAAACTGTTTAGGACCTTGAACATTGCCGTGTAGCTCTATTTCTTCTTCTAACATAGTGCCGTCGGCCGCGTAAGTTTTGTCGTAATCACCAAATATTCCGTATCGTGTCCATTTGCTGCCTTCATCACCATACCAATCGTAGTTACCACCAATCACAGACATGTGGTAACCCGTGCGCCCTACAAAGCCTAAATCTGCTCTAAAGTCTTCACCCATTTTCATATGCGAGGCTCTTAATCCATAATCGCGGGTGTTATGCCGATAACCCAATGAATAAGAGAGATCTTGTTGGCTTGCAGCTAAACCAAAATCGTTTTGTACACTTAGTGGGTTGCTGCTGTCAGAATAAGCCACTTGATAACTAAGGGAGTCAGCCTTGGTAAATTGCTGGTAACCATCTATTGAAGCCACTGTGTTGGAGTAGCCATCTGCTTTACGTGAGGTGACTATGCCACCTATATTATTGCGTTTACCAATATCTAAGCGATAGCGCCCTACAAGCACTTGTGAGCTTTGGTCTAACGTGGCCACACTTGAGCCTTGGTTGCCAGGCATTAAAAATGAGGTTGCTTCATCGTTGGCAACCAATAAACCATAAGTATGCTGGTTTTGCTTACCGGTTAATTTAGCACCGTACTCTGGCGCGTTAATGTTGCGGGTATGCACAAGGTTCATGCGCTGGGTACTAAAGTAATCGCGGCCATCTAAAAAGAATGGACGCTTTTCGTTAACAAATAACGAAAATGTATTATTGATATCGAGTTGCGCGGCATCTGCCTCTACTTGCGAAAAGTCAGGGTTGATGGTGGCATTTAAATAGAGGTTTTCGTTTATTCCCCAGCGCAGATCAACACCGGCTTGAGTATCGTCTTGTGCGTCGTTCCAAGGGCCTGGTACGCTGTCTTTATTTTCTGAGCGACTATAGGTTAGGGTGGGCGTAATTTGAAAATTATTGCCCTGACTTAAATCCGATAAGCCTTTTATTTTTTCGAACTGACACAAGCTACAATCTACGCCGCGTTGAACCGTTGAATTAGACATCACCATACGACTATCGCGCGGGTAA
The DNA here is from genome assembly GCF_052983255.1 of Paraglaciecola aestuariivivens. Taxonomy (NCBI): domain Bacteria; kingdom Pseudomonadati; phylum Pseudomonadota; class Gammaproteobacteria; order Alteromonadales; family Alteromonadaceae; genus Paraglaciecola; species Paraglaciecola aestuariivivens. Next base: position 322,846 of record NZ_JBRKBA010000002.1, read on the forward strand.
AGTCGCAGCGCTTGTATACCCCAGGTCATGTCACTTTGGTCGGCAGGAAAGCGCAAAGCAGAAAATGGAATTTCCATCTCTACTATGTAGCCGTCTTTAGTGATTTGGCCTGCGCTACTCCAAATAGCATCCCAGTTAGAGTCTTCGTTACCACCTTGGGTATCGTCTTTTATTAAGTCGCCTTGTACACCAAAGGGATTAACAAAAAACTCATAAGCACGACGATTGTCGTTAAAGGTGTCGAGCACTATGCCCACAAAGTCGTCTTGAAACAGGGTATCTCTGTCGCGAAAATAAGCGCGAATTTTTTCGGGTTCGGGGTCGTAGGCCTTAAAGGCAACAAATAAACTCTCACCGTTTTCGTATAGGTATAAGTCGGTTTTTACTGGGGCGGGCGTATTTTCACCGGGGTTAATATTATATTGTAAATTTAGATGGGTGGCTTGTTGCCAAACACTTTCATCTAATACGCCATCTACCTTAACTACTTCATTGGCGTGCACTAATTGATGAATGATTTTGCTATTATCAGCCATGCTTGGCGTACTAATACTCGCTGCTAATCCTAGTATCCACCCTATTTGTTTTACCCGTTTATTTATTGTTATTTCCATTTTTATTTACTGCTTTGTTTGAACTTTACTGCCTAAGTCGAAGTAAACTCGCCAATAGTTTAAATTAAATTAAAAAATAACAGAAATGAACTAGTCACCCATCCTAATTCTCTAAAAATCATGATGGTTGACTCTGTAAATGATTAACTACAGTTTATGCTGGCTAACAATCAGAAGTACAAGATGATGCAGGTTTGGCAAATTGGGTAGTGGATTCAGTAATCTGAATATCGTATTTTTTCAATAACTTATCAACAAACCCTGACTGTATGAGTTTGGGATATTCAGTATCAAACTGATTTAATAATTGTTGTTTTTGTGGGTGTTTTTTACTCACGCCTAGGTAGGCGGGAAGGGCGTTTGGTAGGCGCCCAGCCATTTTTATTTTGTCTTGTAAGTTAATCTGCTTGAGATTGTAGTAGGCGTTGTCTTTGTCTATGGCAATGATATCTGCTCGGCCTAAGTTGATCATGTTAAAGGCACGCTTGATGGCTATTTCGCCGCCTAATTTAATTATGTTGTCCGATTGTTCAAGGTAGTTTTGATAAGCTTGGCTAGTGGATGAATAGTTAAACCCTGAGATGTTTATAATTCTTTGCCCTTCTAATGAGCTCACTCCATCATAATAAAAAGAGCTATCGTTACGAGCCCAAAAATAAAAAACTATACTCATTAGAGATTGCTTACTCACAGCTAAATATTTGCTGTTAAAGGTATTAATGGCACAGATTAAATCTATTTCTTGTGCTTCTACCGAACGCAATGCCCTAGATAAATTTAATTCAAATTTAGTTACTTGATAACCTAGCTTGGAATATAAATGCTCAATTATTTCATAGCAGTATCCGGAGCTATCGCTATTATTGATAATCATGACGGGAGGGTAGTCGAATATAACCACAGACAGTTTTTGGGCATTCGATAAAGGGCTCAACAGACCTAATAAAATAAGAAATACATTAATTTTAGTAAGGGTCATTTAACACCATAGGCTTAATCTAATTCGTGATCTAATATCTAAGTGAGTTGCTATGTGCTCAAGCATAATAGTGATTGGGCAATATGCAAAAAATCTCTAAAATATTTTCTCCAACGTTCAGAATGCAGGCTTGAGTTGCTAATTTTAGTCTGCCTGGGTTCGCCTGCCATACTCACTTAAAAAGGTAGTGTTGCCATTACTCAACTTTTATAAAGTGCATATCACGCCATTCATGTGAGCTTAAAACTCTGGTGGTAAAGGGGTGCAGTTTAGCGCCAATTACATTGCGCTTAACATCTAACTCAAAATGTATAAAAGCGTCGGATGCGGCATTTTTGTTGTCCCATTCAATTTTGTAACTGGTATCCTGAAAGGCGCTAAGGGTGCCTTGCAAATTCGCCATGCGCGATGATTTTATTCGAAGTTTACCAGCCTTTTTATTGGTGGCTTGTTGGGTAATGACAAAGTCACCAAACCATTGATCTGTGTAAGTGCCCACTACTTGGTTGTTAGTTAGTGTGCCTTTAGCTGTGGCTTTAGGCGTGGTGTCGGGGCGTGATAGATAGGCCTGCTCTCGCTCGTCTTGATAAGCCACATATTCGGCTACCCAATCTTTTTGCTCAGTATCCATAAACATTTTTAGAATGGTTTGCATTACCGCGCCGCGGGCACCGTAGTTAGAGCCGTTGTTAAGCACAACTACCCCAAGCTCTAATTCTGGAATTAAGGCAACAAAAGCTTGATAGCCCGACAAAGTGCCAGTGTGAGAAATACGTTTATAGCCTTCATAATTGCTTAAGCGCCAACCAAGGCCGTAGGTACGAAAATAGGTAGAGTCCCATTCGGTATCTGTGTCTGATACGCCTAGTATGGTATGCGGTTGCCACATTTTTTCTAATTGTTGGCGAGAAAAAGGCAAGTGTTGCTGGCCTAGTTGTTGTTCGTTTGAGTCGCTAGCCTCGTCATTCATGTTTGCGTCATGCAAGAGTGCGCTAACCCACTTGCTCATTTCTGCGGCGCTGCACACCATACCCCCAGCTGCAGCAGACATTAGTGCATCACCTAAAATGGCGTTACGTGGAATGGGGTAAATACCTTGCTCGTCGTTGTGACCATAGCTCATGGCACTTTGGGTTAGTTCAGTTTTGGGCATATCACCGGCGTAGCATTGCATGCCTAAAGGTTTAAAAATTTGTTGGTCAACAAAGTCTTCAAAGCTTTTTCCCGAGATTTTTTCGACAATTTCACCGGCAGTTATGTAAAGCACATTGCTGTAGGCGTAGCTTTGTCTAAATTGATAGTTAGGGGTTAAAAAACGCAAGTTTTTGACCACTTCTTGGCGGCTAAACCCGCTTGGCTCTGGCCAAATCATACTGTCGCCTGCGCCGCCAACTAGCCCGCTTTTATGGGTGAGTAAATCTTCTATAGTAAAATGTTTAGTGGCGTAGTCGTCTTGCATTCTAAAGTTGGGGAGGTGGTCTATAACTAAGTCATCCCAATTAAGTTTTCCTTGGTCGACAAGTACGCCTAATGCTGCGGCGGTAAAGGCCTTGCTGGTAGAGGCCAATCGAAAATAAGTATTTTCGTTTACAGCTTGTTGTGTGGCAATGTTGGCAAGACCATAGCCTTTGGCATATATCAATTGGTTTTGGTGCACAACTGATACGCTCATGCCTGGGGTATGAAAAGTATCTAAGGCATTTTCTACCGTTTCATCTAAGGCTTGTGGATCCCACTTTGCTTCTACCCTAGGTAGTAGCCCTAATAATATGACAAACAGCACAAAATTTTTCATAAAACTTATTCAACCAGTAGACCATCTATGCCTTCAATTGTGCGTAAGTTTTGCATTAAATTCAATCTCTTAGGTTATAGGCTCTGAGCGATAATCCTGAACATGCATAAATTAAAACTAAGGGTTTTGTAAATAATAGTTTTGATAAGGCTTATAGGTGTAGTAACTAGGGTATCAAGTTGCAGCAAAAGTATTTTACTCAAAATATAACGATTTTGGCCTTACTGCCGTATTAGTTATAAGCTAGTAATTGCGGATACTTGACTTACAATTCCTAGTGCTACAAATAGAAATTAAAGCCTACAAGGCTTAAATAATTGAAAGAGAATTATCTATGCTAAAAAAATCATTATTTACCGTGTTTTTAACCTTCTCGGCGCTGACCCTATTCCCTCTAATATCAGTGGCAAAAACCTCATCTGAGTTAGCTGTCTTAAAGGGTAAGCTGGCGGTAGTAAATAAGTCAGACAACTCAATTAGTTTAATTGATCTTGAAACACGTAAAATTATCAACACCTTACCAACCGGATTAGGGCCGCACGAATTAATTGTTAGCCAAAACGGTAAGTGGGCCGTTAGTACTAATTTTGTGGGTGGCGACAGTCTTACTGTGTTCGATTTGGCAAAACAACAAGTTGCCCGAACCATCAACTTAACCCAGTATCCGGGACCACATGGTATTAGGTTTTTAAAAGACCAACAACGCGTGGCTTTTACCTCAGGTAAGAGCCAACATATGGTGATAGCGAATATTCAAAGTGGCCACATTGAAGCAGCAGTGAACACCCAACAACAAACCACCCATATGCTGGCAATAAGTCCTAAAGAAGACGTTGCTTTTACCACCAACATTAGGTCAAACAGTATTTCAAAGATCTCCTTGGCAACTATGAGTTTGCTCAAGCAGATAAAAACCCATGCCATGCCCGAAGCCATTAATATTAGGTCTAACGGCCAGCACCTTTGGTATGGGGCAAATAAACAAGGACTGGTGACGGTAATTGATGCCAACACCGAAACTCAATTAGCTCAATTTAAGGGCTTTGGCTTTCCTTATAGAGTGTTATTTTCGCAACACGAAAAAGTAGCAATAGTGCCTGACTTTAGCCGCCACCAAGTGCGTTTTTTTGATAGCAATACCTTTCAAGAGCTAGGAACACTAACCCTGCAGCAAGGAGCAGGGCCTCAAGGTATTAGCTTGCACCCAGAATTGGACGTGGCGTTTTTATCATTAAATTTAAAAAATAAAATAGTGGCCATTGATATTAACGCTAGAAAAATTATCGCTGAGTACCCAACAGGCAATAACCCTGATGGTGTGGTGTTTTATTACGATAATTAATACAACACCTCTGGTTTTTTAGATTCGGCACTAAAGTGCCAAGTTTTTTTTACCTTAGTGACCCACTTCAGCCACATAATCGACTGTTTCGAGTATTTTGCTTATCACAACCTCAGGTGCATCGGCAGGTATGTTGTGAGTGGCTCCTTTGACAATAATATGTTCTGAATTACTCGATAATTTGGCAATACTGGTTTGCATTTTTTGCCACTGGTTTGTCACCTTAAAAAACCTTGGGTTATTGGCATAGGTGGCGCTGTCGTGGCTTAACACTAGTAGCCTTAAATCGCCAAAATCGTAGTTAAACTGGGCCAAGGGAGTATAAAAGCCTTTTTCGTTTCTGTAGGTCGAAAGCACCTGAGCGTATTGTAAACTGGCATAATATTGGTCTAGGCGTTTAGAGGTTGCTGAGGTGTAAGTTTTAAACATATTTTTAATGGCAGACACACCTAATACCGCATCTAGGTAATGCCATACTTTTACATACTCAGCTATGGGTTCGAGTTTACCTTGTAATAAGCCATGCTGATTTTCGTGCGCCGAATCTAACAAAATTAGCGCGGCTAAGTTTATCTTGGCATTAGCAGCTGTTCTTCGAGCAATAATGCCGCCATAAGAATGTGCAACTAAGATGACAGGTTGGTCGCCAGCAATATGTTGAATAAGCGCAGCTTGAAGTTGCGATTTTTGTTCAGTGCTAAAAGTAGTAGGGACATTGTCGCTCCCCCCGTGGCCTAATCTGTCGTAATAACAAGCGGTAAAAGTGCTAGGTAGTGATTGAACAATTTCATTCCAGCTTTGTTCTGAATCTGAGCCAAACCCAGTTTCAAAAAACACATAGGGTTTACCTTGGCCTTGACATAAGTATCTAACTTGCTTGCCCTCATAACTAAAATAGTTACCCGAAAATGAAAAATCTTGGTGCTGATAATACGCAATGGCACGCAGTAATAAATAGCAACCTATTATTAAGCCAGTGATAAAAATGAACTTGTTTGAGGTGAAACGCTGAACGACGGAAGGCACATTAATCCGTTGATTTATATAAAGTTATTAGATTATTAACACAGGGGAAATACCAGGTCAATAAAGTCTACGTCTGCTCTTATTGACCTAACAAACTGGACTAGTGACAAATCTACCTATTTAATTAAGTCGATTTATAAATACTTCAAATACCATTTTTGTGGATTGTTGGCTCTGTAGGCATGATATTGCTTGCATGGCCAGTACAAGATCAGTACCACAGCTATCCAGACTAAGTAGGTTAGTGGCAGGCTGACTCCATGCTCTAATAATTTTCCACTTTCAAATAATTCTGAGGTCATGACTAGATCACTCCATGAACCTCCTTGCAAAATTGCCAAAATGTTGCCAAGGAAATGAGCTAAGAATAAATGCAAAATATAAAAAAGAAACGGCACTCGTCCATAAACCACAAGCCAGTGAGTGATTTTGTTTTGTGCTGCTTCAAAATAAGCCAAAAACAATAAACCTAAACCTAGTGTAACTAATATAAAAACCAAAGAGGGGGGATACTTAGTCACATTCATATAAGACATAAAGGTCAATAATGTAGAGGCTTGCTCTTCCCACGGCTTCAAATCTCCATAAAGATTAAAATAACGAACTAGCACAAATAACAACAACATGCCTAGCGCCATCCAGCGGAGCATTTTTTGACGCTCTTGAGTGTTGGAGAAGTGGGTATAAAGTTGCCCCGAACAATAACCTAAAACCATTACGCCTATCCAGGGTAATACCGGATAAGAGAATGCCACAGCAAAGTTTTCACTAAACTGAATAAAGTTACTTTGATGAAAAAGGTACCAAAGGATGCTCGAAAAGTCCGAACCTTGGGCTGTATAGGAGTCGAGTAAATTGTGCCCAAAAATAATGACCAGAGACAACAACAATAACCATTTAATGGGTAAATAAATAAGAGCAGACAAGGCTAGCATACTGAAGCCAATCGCCCATATAACCTGTAAATTTATAAAGTTGTAACTAGGATCAAAGGTCCATAAAAACGTAATTAAGGTACATTCTAAAAATATTAACCATAACCCTCGGGTCAGTAAGAATTGCGCCGTTTTGCCTTGGCTTTTTACTTTACTGGCATATAAATAGGCCGACATTCCGGCTAAATAAACAAATATTGGTGCACATAAGTGTGTTATCCAACGAGTGGCAAATATTGGCCCAGTAGTGGTTTCAAGATCGGTTGGATCATATAAAAACGCCCCCAAATGGATATAGTCACGTACATGGTCTAAGGCCATTAGGACTATCACTAATCCTCTAAGCATATCTAGTGACTCAATACGTTTGGAATGCATTTAAATATGTCCTTGGTTTTGTAATAGCTATTTGCTGTTACAAAAAACACTATAGTCTAGGGCAACTATACTGCCATATTTAATTGAGCCATTGCCTAATGGACTTGGTTATAAACTATTGCCATTCACCTCAAAGCAATAATTTAGGCTAAGGCCGGTTTATTGGGGTTGGGGGTTAACTCAGTGCAATCTTTGGCTTCGGTTTGGTCTACCACTAAGCTTAAAAAACCGCTGTCGCTATACCATTGCTTAACTACTCGAGCATAGGCGCGAGTGTGGTAACAACCTACTTTAAATACAGTGCCCATATGATCTGTGGCTAAGGGCAGGTGAGGGTGCAGGTCGCTTATCGCTTTGATTTGGGCTTTAGATTGCGGCACTAATAACACATGATGTTGGGCTAGCTTGCTGCCAGCAAGGTGGGCGTTGAGTAAGTCTCGAGTTTCGTTAAGTACCAGCTGTTCATCTAAGCTCACATCATTGTCGGCTTGGGCTATCACTGTCATTAAATCAGCGACTTGTAATATTTGCTCGCGCGGTGGGTGTCGATGAAGATATTGAGTTAATCGGCTGCGCAATAAGCTGTGTGGTTCTTGGCAATGGCTAGGATCGGGTTTAGGTAGCGACTTTTGTGGTACGTCCCAGGTTTTGGCAAAGTCGTTAATTAAGGCTTGTTCTCTGGGGTCGAGGTGATCGTCTAAACGTGCCATGGCATCTAACACCGCAACCAATTCTTCTGCGGCCACAGGTCTAAACATATCTTTAAGTAAGTTGCCTGCTTCTTTTTGGTCTAAGCGTATGGCTTGTCGAAAATTACGCCAAAAAACACCAGAACGATAGCCTTGTAACCACATGCCAGCGCCTATGGCGATAAATAGCAGGTTCACCCCTAAAAATATCATTTCGGCAATCATGCCTTCGTACGTGCCTTCAATATAAAACCAAGCCACAAAGGGCAAGCCTGTGCACAGAGCCAGTAATTGTGCGCTTATTGATATACTTTCAGCCACCACCTTTTCGTGTTTTCGACTCCATATTTTATTGACTGTTAAATATGCTTCTACAAACATCAAAACTAAAGACACCCACACCCAGATACGAATAAAGGTATTAAAATCAAGGTTGCTCAACGACATACAAAAAGCTCCTAGCCTTGTACTGATAACGAAAGTATAAGAAAGGCTTGATATCTATACAATTTTACTTGGTTGTTATTCTGAAAAGGTGAAAAATGACTCGACGTTAAGAGCGTGGATGTATATAAAATTGCCCTATCTCAAGCCCGATTAGCCCATACAGTTACGCCTTTAACAGCGAGCAGCGACATGGCACTTTAGAAAAAGGAAAACTGGCAGATTTTATTGTTTTATCTCACGATCCCAGAGCAATAGATCCAGTAAAAATAAAAGATATCAAAGTGTTAAAAAATTACATTGAAGGCCAACTTGTCTACTCGTTGCCTTAGTTTTAAGGCAATAATTGTCAATGCGAATTTCCCTTACCATTTACTTACAGTTTGTGTCAGATATTTTTACAAATTAGGTCTTTATTAAAATCTAAAAATCTAATTTATAATTAAAAAACTTAATTTTTATCCCTTGAAAACAATTGCCTACTATTTTAAACGATTTTATGGCTTACATTTTGCTTGATTGATGTAATGGGGCAATATAGCCAATGGCAAAATGTTTGACACTGGCCTAGCCCAAGTTAAATTTTGTCAATTATTAGGAAGTATGTATGAGTGCACTCAATTCAACTAACTCGTCTCGTGTCACATTGCCAGCTGTTGCTTTAGCAAGTGCGTCGGTATTTGTTGCCAATGGTGCCAATGCTGCCATTATTAGCCAAACAGACTTAAATCAAGAAGTTTTGCCAGGGGAAGTGCTGACCAATATTGGCGGTGTGACAGGCCTGACCATTGATTATACTGTAACTACTACTTTTAGTAGCAACGTCAAATCAGAATTAAGAAGCGATTCCATTGCGAATTCAGTTGTATCCCATGTATTACCAGGAACAACTATAGGACCTGCTACAGTGTTTACAACTGCAGTACCGTTAACCATTGGAAGTGGACCTGCTCCGGTTACTGATTTTACCAAATTATTCGGTTTTAAGTTCGGATCTGATTTAAATCCTAAATTTGGTTGGATAAAAATTAACATAGTTAACGGTGATTTTACTGATCCAAATCCTTTAGCATCTGTATTTGTAGATAGCTGGGGATACGAAACTGAAGCTGGAAAATCTATTGTTGCAGGTGCTACTGATGTAAATGCACCAACAGGTTTGGCTTTGTTAGCTTTAGGTGCAGCAGGCATTGCTGTGTCGCGTCGTCGCAAAACTACACAAGTTAACGCTTAAAATTTAGTATGGAAATAAACACAACCACAAAAACATTAAATTTTGTGGTTGAAATAGCACGGCCTTCGCAAACCCTAGCCGTGCTAACTCTTTTGCCTAGCTTAATGTCAGCTCAGGTTTTGCCCACTCAATTTATTATTGCGCGCTGTCGAGATAACCCATCACATATATTCGGTGTTGCCGCCTGTGTGCCGCATATTATTAGTACTAAATGGCCAGGCTTTGCTTTGCTTTTAAACGTAATTCCTAAGTTTAGGCGTCAAGGAGTGGGTAGCGCCTTGCTCGAAAAAATAAAAGTTGAGGCTAAAAGCTGGAATGTGGATTATTTGCATGTAACCGAACACATTGCGAGCAATAGTCCTCTCGCGCAGTTTTTACTCAAGCAGCATTTTCAAACAAGTAGCAAAATGCATTATTTTTTGAGCCAAATGCCTACAACTTTACCTATGTTGCAAAGGTTAGTTAAAGCTTTGTATAGGCGTAATCGCATACCTAATGGCTACAAATTACAACCCTTGGTAGATGCCGATATAGCGCAGGTCTCTGCGTTATTTGCAGAGCAATTTCATGTGCCATCTGCACATGCTGTGCACGAAATGCAACAAGCTTTAAACGAGCCCATGAGCCAAGAAATTTCCTTGGCCTTATGTAACGGCCAGCAAGTTGTAGGCTTTTTACTTGCAAAGCAAAGTCAAAACATTCCAGAGGTTAAATATTGGGTTGTGGGGAAAAACTATCAACAAGGTTGGGCTGCCGCTTTAATTTTAGAGAAGTTTGTAAGCCAAGCGAACGCAAGAGGTATAAAGCAAGGCGCATACTCTTGTAACCATACAACCAGAGCTACCTTAAATATTGCCAAAAAATCTGGTGCGGAGTTAACCGATATCAGGCGTAGCTTTATGTTAAAACTGGGCGCGCACTCATGAGTTCAACTAAGGCCCCTTTGGTTGTCCTTGCTATTGATGGATTAGACTGGCAAATACTACAGCAAGGCATAGATAAAGGGATTATGCCTTTTTGTCAAAAATTGATAGAAAACGGAGCAAGTGGAAGATTAAATACTCCGCCCCCTCACAGCAATGCGGCTGTTTGGAGCACTATTGCCACTGGCCTACTCGCCGACCAACATGGTATTTGCCATGGACTAACCATTAGAGAAGAAGGCTTGACTGCGCAAAGCGTTAGCGCCAGATCACTTAAAGCCCCAACGTTTTGGCAAACCGCCATGCAAGCAGGTAAAAAAGTAAAAGTGGCTGGTTGGCCCGCATCGTCAAATTCCACCATTTTGGCTAATGCACAAGGCAGTTGTATTGTTGCCCAAGGAGTAGAAAAGGCGCATCCCATTGGCGATCATTGTTGGCCTCTCGCGCCTGAACTGGTAAGCCCAATTGCAGACAGAGAAACTATTTTGTCTTTGCTGGTGCACCCAACCGACCTCGACAGTCAAATGTTGCAACCACTTTTACCCGCAAATTCTAATTCACTTGAATTGAGTCAGTTAACCGCGGGTTTACTCGCCGAAATCACCAGCTTACATAATATAGGTACGCATTGGGCTGAGCATTCTGATTGGGCATTACTTGCAGTAAAATTTAGCTTTTTGCCCACTTTAGTCAGTACCTACGCAAAGCAAAATGCTGATCTTCACGCGCTAATGCAGCCTTGGTACCAATATGTAGATTTGATGATTGGACGTTATATGGCATTGGCAGGTCCAGCCGCAAATCTAATAATAGTGTCTGATCATGGCGTGCCTTTGCATCAAGATTGCGATTTTGAGCATTTATTTGCGCGACAATCTGCAGGTACCATCATTGCGTGTGGGCCAGATATTCCTCAAGATATTTTGTTACCCGATAGCAGTGGCTTAGACCTATGCCCTAGCATTTTGGGGTTACTTGAATTACCTATACCAAGCACAATGACAGGCAAAAGCTTATTTAAAGACATCAAGCCTTGTGCTGACAATCCGGATTCATCAGTTAGCAGTTTAAGCTTGTCTGATTTACTCATACAGCCAAAAATCGATAATGCCAGTTTGGCCTGGTTAAGGGAGCATGGTTACCAGCCAGCTGTCATTGATCCACTGATGCCTATAGTTAATAAAGTTAAAGCTGAAATTATGGCTGGATGGGCAGCGGTAAAATATGCCAAAGGAAACCAAAGCGAAGCGATAAATGTGCTGCAAAAAGCCCTCGAAATTCAACCAAATAATTTGAATTGGCGGATCAGTTTGGCTAATCAGTTACTTGAAAGTGGGCAAATAGAGGCTTGCAGAAAACTTTGTGAGGGTTTTCCAGCTGCAGCTAAAGAAGGCGATTGGCCGCATGTGATCAACAGTTTGATTGCCTTTGCAAATAAAAACTGGCAAGTGGCTGAACAACATTTGTTAAAACTGGTGGACTCTGCAACTAGTCCTATTAATGCTTACGGCTGGTTAGGCCATACTAAATTTGCTCAACAACAATGGCTAGCAGCTAGCCAAGCTTACCAAGCGGCTTTGCAAGGAAAAGGTGAATTAGCCGGCTTTTATGAAGGGCTAGGTCAGGCTCACTTAAAATTAGAAAACTTAGAGAAAGCCTTACAAGCGTTTTCGTCGGCTATAGTTCAACATCCTTTTAATGCTCAATACTTGCTTAATAGGGCACAAGTTTATTTACAAACTCAGCAGCTTGATTTGGCTCATCAAGATGTTTTACAGGCACTAAAAATAAAGCCAGACTTGACCCAAGCTCATAGTTTATTAGCCAAAATTACCACTCTATAAAAAAACTAAGGCTGGCGCTTTATATCAGGAATGCTTAACCAAACTAATCCGCTCCCTAGCAATTAGCTGGTGGTTTGTTATTCAGCCAGATATTTACTTAGGGGCTAATCTGGCTTAGTATCGTGGGCGTTTTAGTTGATGAGCTTGGTATGTTTAAACCTTTTTCACACATTTTGCTGGTAGTTGTTATGCTGGTTGCCTTTGTAGGGCAAGCTCTGGCGTATTCGGCTATGTCTTGTGAAATGTCGGTACATGCAAACTCTGAGTCTCATGCGGCAAAACAAATGGATCACAGTACTATGGATCATGCAGGCATGGATCATAGCAACATGATGCAAAACAGCAGTGCTGAAGAGTGTTGTGAACTGGATTGTGTTTGTCCAGCTCAGGCCTGTTCATCGGTTGTGGTTTTTACTTCAAACTCAGGCATAACTAGCATTCTGCCAACCAGCAGCTTAACCATTAGTTACCTGACTTTTCCCCTAACTGCTATTTCTAGCAGCTTATTTCGTCCACCGATTTTTGCCTAACCTAGGGTTAGTGCGCCTGCAATTTAGTTAACCGCAGGCTCATTGCCACTTTTCGTTAGTTTTCCTGTTAATTAAGCGCCTTTGCGCAAAGTATTATCCAGCTTAGTCTGGGGGCAAAAATGAAATATAAATTTGTAAAACTGCTAGTAATCTCACTTGGGTTATCTGCATCTGTGGTAAAAGCCGATGAAGGCATCACCTTGTCGCAAGCTATAAACTTGGCTCAACAAAACGATCCTTGGTTGCATGCCAGTCAATTGCAGCAACAAGCGACTCAAGATAAAAGTGTGGCTGCGGGTGAGTTGCCCGATCCTAAGCTGTCTATTGGGTTAATGAATATGCCCACAGATACCTTTAATTTTGGGCAAGAGGCCATGACCCAGTTTAGTTTAGGCTTAACCCAAATGTTTCCGCGGGGCAGTAGTTTGCAAATTAAACAACAACAATTGCAGTTAGCCTCAAGCAAGTTTCCGTTATTACGTGAAGACCGCAAAGCCAAATTGGCCACTATTGTGGCTGAGTTGTGGTTAAACGCCTATCTCGCCCAACAATCTATTGCCTTAATTGAGCAAGACCGCGCCTTATTTGAACAAATGGCTGATGTAGCCAATGCCAGTTATTCAAATGCTGTCGGTAAAACTCAGCAGCAAGATGTGATCCGCGCGCAGCTTGAAATTATCCAATTAGAAGACAGGTTAACTGTCGAGCAACAAAAGTTAGATACTTCCTTGGCGGCATTGAATGAATGGTTACATGTGTTTGCTCCAGAAAATTTAGATAGCCAATTTAATTTTGAAGGCTCTACATCTGCCTTAACCGTTTCTAGTCGTTTGCCAAGTCTTGCTTTATTAACGCCCGAGTTACTCAGTCCAGCACATTATTCTCGTAACAAAATGGCCAGTGTTTTAGCTAATCACCCGGCCATATTAGCGGTAGAGGTAGAGCAAAAAGTGAAGTTGTCTGAGGTGGAACTGGCTAAACAACAATATCAACCACAATGGGCTGTGAATGCCAGTTATGGGTATCGCGACAATATGCCTTCGGGAGAAGGACGGGCAGATTTGTTTTCGTTAGGGGTGAGCGTGGATTTACCTTTATTTACTGAAAATCGCCAAGATAAACAAGTCAGTGCTTCTATCGCCGAATCAGAAGCAGTGAAAACCGAAAAGTTACTGCTAATTAAACAAATGCTCAGTGCGCTCGAAAAAAATCTTAAGCAATTAACTCAATTAGAAAAACGTCAAAGCCTGTATCGGCAGCAATTACTTAAACAAACTCATGATCAGGCCGAAGCTTCGTTAACCGCTTATACCAATGATGATGGCGATTTTTCTGAGGTGGTGCGCGCTAGAGTGGCAGAGCTCAATGCCCACATATCGGCGTTAAAAATTGATCTTGACCGACTTAAAACCATCAGCCGAATTAATTATTTTTTACTTGGCGCTCAACCCTCATCAGCCAAACATGATCCAAAGGGAGAATACTAATGTCATCAGTTAAACATACGGCCATTGGGCTAAGTATTGGAGTATTGTTAGGGGCGGGTTTGTTAGCGTTTTGGCAATCAGATAAGCCTAACAGTGAAAGTCAGGCCAGCACTGACAAACAACCTTTGTATTGGGTCGCCCCCATGGATGCTAACTACAAACGTGATAAACCGGGTAAGTCGCCCATGGGTATGGATTTAATTCCAGTTTATGAAGAGTCTGACAGCTCAGATGTGGGCCCAGGTGCAGTGACCATAGCCCCGCATGTGGTGAATAATTTAGGGGTGCGTAGCGCCGCGGTTGAGTATAAAAGCATGCCTAGCGATATTGTCACAGTTGGTTATGTGCAATACGACCAAGATGAATTAATTCATATTCATCCACGTGTAGATGGTTGGATTGAAAAACTATACGTAACAGCTGCAGGCAACCCGGTGGAAAAAGGTCTGCCGCTTTATACCCTGTATTCACCGCAATTAGTGAATGCACAAGAAGAATTATTAATTGCCATTAAGCGCAATAATGCATCTTTGATCAGTGCAGCTAAAGAGCGCCTTAAAGCTTTGCAGCTCGCTCCCGATTTTATAAACAAATTAGCCCAACAGCAAAAAGTGCAACATACCATTACCTTTTACTCACCTAAAGCTGGGGTGGTAGACAATTTACAAGTGCGTGAAGGGTTTTATGTTAAACCTGGTAATACCTTGTTAAGCATTGCCAAGCTTGATCAGGTTTGGGTAGAAGCTGAAGTGTTTGAACGCGACACCGCACTTATACAAAAAGGCTTACCTGTCACCATGCAGCTCGACTATCTTCCGGGCAAAACTTGGTCTGGGGTAGTGGATTATGTGTACCCTAGCTTAAACACACAAACCCGTACCTTAAGAGTCAGGTTAAAGTTTGATAACGCAGACTATCTACTAAAACCCAATATGTTTGCACAGGTTAGCATACACGCCGCAGTTGCAGAGCCAAGCTTGTTAGTGCCTAAAGAAGCGGTTATTCGTACAGGTAAACAAGACAGAGTAGTGCTGGATTTAGGCCAAGGGCAATTTAAGTCTATAGCTGTGACAATTGGCCGAGTAGGTACAGATTATATTGAAATTCTGTCTGGTCTAGAGCAAGACGAAAAAGTGGTGACTTCGGCCCAATTTTTAATTGATTCTGAATCAAGCAAAAGCTCTGACTTTAAACGCATGAGCCAGCAGCAAGTACCGAGTTCAGTGTGGATGCAAGGTGAAATAAATTCTGTCATGGCGGCACATAAGATGGTGAATATTACCCATGGACCTGCACCAGAATGGGATTGGCCTGAAATGACCATGGACTTTGTATTAGCTCCTCAAGTAGACATTAACCAGCTACAAGCCGGCCAATCTTTGCACTTTGAAGTGAGTAAAACCGATACTAGCGACTATCAAATTACTGGCATACATATTATGCAGTCAGAGCCGCAAGCACAGCCGCAGGTATCGAGTGCAACTGTGTCTGGAGAAATTCATTCAAATGATAAAAGCAGCAGAGTGTTAAACATTAGCCGTGGGCCAATAGAAAAATGGAACCGAGCGGCTGCCACCATGGACTTTGTGGCGGATAAAACTATAGATTTAGACGCCTTATATGCAGGGGCAAAAATCACTTTTACCTTTGAAGTGCATGATGATTTGTTGATCACTTCGCTCACACTTAATGCCGAACCGTCTGAGCCAGCAGCTACAGCTGTTGATCATTCTCAGCATTAATTAGGGAGAGAAGTATGATTGAATCAATAATTAAATGGTCGGTGGGCAATCGCTTTTTTGTGTTGCTAGTGACTATTATGTTGGCCTTTGCGGGCTTGTATTCCCTAAAAAATACCCCTGTAGATGCCATTCCAGACTTATCGGATGTGCAGGTAATAATTAAAACCAGTTACCCAGGCCAAGCACCGCAAGTGGTGCAAGACCAAGTGACTTTCCCTTTAACCACAGCCATGTTGTCTGTACCTGGGGCGCAAACCGTACGCGGTTATTCGTTTTTTGGCGATTCTTACGTTTATATAATTTTCGACGATGATACCGACATTTACTGGGCAAGAAGCCGGGTTTTAGAGTATTTAAGTCAAGTAGCTCCTAGTTTGCCCGATTCGGCTAAACCGCAATTGGGGCCAGATGCAACAGGGGTGGGCTGGGTTTATATTTACGCTTTACAAGATAAAACTGGCCAACACGATCTAAGTCAACTACGCAGCATTCAAGACTGGTTTTTAAAGTACGAATTACAAACTGTGCCAGGGGTGTCAGAAGTGGCGGCCGTTGGTGGCATGGTTAAACAATATCAAGTGCAAGTAGACCCCGACAAACTACGCGCTTACAACATGCCCTTAAGCCATATTCAAAATGCCTTAAAGCGCGGTAATCAAGAAACCGGCGCTTCTGTGGTAGAAATGGCCGAAGCCGAGTACATGGTGACGGCAACAGGTTACATTCAATCTGTGGCCGATATTGAAAAAATTCCATTGGGGATCAGTGAACAAGGCACACCTTTACGTATTGGTGATTTAGCCAATGTGCACCTTGGGCCGCAAATGCGCCGTGGTATTGCCGAATTAAATGGTGAAGGCGAAGTGGTAGGCGGCGTAGTAGTTATGCGTTTTGGTGAAAATGCGCAAGACACCATTAATGGAGTAAAAGCCAAGCTGGAAACATTAAAACACTCATTGCCAGAGGGCGTAGAGATTGTTCCGGTTTACGACAGATCAAAATTAATTGAATCGGCAGTTGATAATCTTTGGAGCAAACTATTAGAAGAATTGGCGGTAGTTGCCTTAGTTTGTGTGGCATTTTTGTTCCATTTACGCTCATCTATTGTGGCCGTTATTACCTTGCCTTTGGGTATTCTGGTGGCTTTTATCATTATGTATATGCAAGGCATTAACGCCAACATCATGTCTTTGGGCGGCATTGCCATTGCTATAGGGGCCATGACAGACGGTGCCATAGTCATGATTGAAAACATGCACAAACATATGGAGAAAACGCCGCTTACCGAGCACAACCGTTGGCAAATTGTGGCCAAATCGGCATCTGAAGTTGGGCCGGCATTATTTTTTAGTTTGTTAATTATTACCGTGTCTTTTATGCCTGTGTTTATTTTAGAAGCACAAGAAGGGCGTATGTTTGCGCCTTTAGCCTATACCAAAACTTATGCTATGGCGGCGGCTGCAGGTTTAGCCATTACAGTTGTACCAGTGTTAATGGGGTATTTTATTCGCGGTAAAGTGGTGTCTGAAAAGAAAAATCCCCTTAATCACTTAATGGTTGCCATCTATATGCCTGCGTTAAGGCAAGTGATGCGTTTCCCTAAATCCACTTTAGTCTTGGCTTTTATTGTCACTTTAATTGGTTTTTACCCTATTGATAAAATTGGCAGTGAGTTTATTCCGCCCTTAGATGAGGGCGATTTAATGTACATGCCTACCACCTATCCAGGTATCTCTATTGGTAAAGCCCGCGAGTTGTTACAGCAAACCGACAAGTTAATTCGTACAGTGCCAGAGGTTGAATCGGTATTTGGCAAAGTTGGCCGTGCAGAAACCGCGACTGATCCAGCTCCGCTAACTATGATAGAGACCTTTATTCAGTTAAAGCCTCAAGATCAATGGCGTGAAGGGGTGACCACCGCCAGTTTAAAGGCCGAGTTTGATCAATTGGTTAAATTTCCTGGGGTAACTAATGCTTGGGTTATGCCAATTAAAACCCGAATTGATATGTTAGCCACAGGCATAAAAACCCCAGTGGGCATAAAAGTAGCGGGGCCAGATTTAGCTGTGATCCAAGACATAGGTCAGCAAATTGAAAAGCTTTTGCCAGAGTTAACCGGCACTGCTTCTGTGTACTCAGAACGAGTTGCAGGTGGGCGTTACATTAAAGTAGATATTTCGCGTGATAAAGCCAGCCGTTTTGGCTTAAACATTGCCGATGTGCAACAAGTCGTCTCTACCGCTATAGGGGGGATGAACGTGACGCAAACCGTTGAAGGCCAAGAAAGGTATCCGGTTAACCTGCGCTACCCACAAGACTACCGTGACTCGCCAGAGCAATTGGCTAGGCTGCCTGTTGTTACTCCAAATGGCCAGCGAATTGCACTAGGGGATGTAGCCAATATTCGGATTGAAAATGGCCCCCCAGGCATTAAAAGTGAAAATGCCCGCATTAACGGTTGGACCTTTATCGACATAGACGGTGTAGATGTGGGCACTTATGTAGACAATGCCAAACAGCATTTACAGCAGCATCTTAATTTACCTGCTGGTTATTCAATTACTTGGGCGGGGCAGTATGAATACATGCAGCGCGCCAAAGCAAAGCTAAGTTATGTTTTGCCTTTAACTTTGGCCATTATAGTGATTTTGCTTTACCTAAATTTTGGCAATATGCGTGAAGTGGCGATTATTATTCTGACCCTTCCTATGGCCATGATAGGCGGCTTGTGGCTAATGTATTTTGAAGGGTTTAATTTCTCGGTGGCAGTAGGAGTGGGCTTTATTGCTTTAGCTGGGGTGGCAGTGGAAATTGGGGTCATTATGCTGGTGTACCTCAACCAAGCGGTAAAAGATCTTGTACAACAAGCTCAAGACAGTCATCAAGCCATTACCCTCAAGGCTTACCAAGAAGCGTTGTTACAAGGTGCGGGTCTGCGCGTACGCCCTGTCATGATGACAGTGGCCACCATTATTATTGGTTTGTTACCAATTTTGTATGGCACGGGCACAGGTTCAGAAGTGATGAGCCGAATTGCAGCGCCTATGGTAGGCGGTATGACTAGCGCTGTGCTTCTCACCTTAATAGTGTTGCCTGCCATTTATAGTTTAGTGAAATGGCCACAAATTAAAGCAGTACATAAAGAGTTAAGTTTGCATGATTAAGACAATAAGAAAATACCACAAATGGTTAATGGCCTTTGTGGGTCTGCAGTTTTTGATTTGGTCAGTAACGGGTTTGTATATGGTGAGTTTAAATATTCACTTTATTCATGGCGAAAATCTAGCCCAGCATCAACAACAAAAGTTAAATTTAGCTGAAGTGCATTATTCGATTAACGCACTTTTGGCTGATTTTCCTGGTGCCACAGGAATTAAGCTAACTAGCTTAATGGGGCAGCCTGTGTATCGTTTTAATTTAGCCGGTCAAGGCAAACAATTAATTGATGCCAGTACAGGAAAGCCATTAGGTAAAGTGGACCAAAACCAAGCTAAACAGATTGCCCAATACTATTACACCGGCAATCAAGAGATTCAGTCCATTAAGCTCATGACCAAAATGCAAGACATGCCAGCCGAGTTATCCCCAAGACATTTACCTTTTTGGCAAGTGACCTTTGCTGACTTTGCCAATCCAACCTTTTACATTCAACAAGACTCTGGGGCCATAGTCACTAAAAGACACGATTATTGGCGGGCTTTTGATTGGATGTGGCGATTTCATATTATGGATTATGACGATGGCGAAAATGTCGCAAATTGGTTTTTGTTAGTTATAGCCTGTTTGGCTTTATTGGCCGCCTTGGCTGGAGTGATATTGACCTATTTTAGGGTGGTAAAGGCGGAACAACAGGAGCAACAACATGCCTCTGTTTAAATTAAATAAGTCGGTACATAAGTGGTTGTCTGTGCTGGTGGGCGGGCAGTTGCTTATTTGGTTAATTAGCGGTTTGTATTTTAACCTAATGGATCATAGCACTGCAGGTGGTAACGAATTTAGGCAAAGTGTAGAGCATAATAGTAACTCGCAGTTGACGCCCTTGATTGAGCCAACTCAATTAAATATTGCTCCCGCACAAAGTGTGAATCTGCTATTTATTTTAGGTAAACCGTTTTATCAAGTGGTGTATCAAGCAGCTGAGCATGATTATCAAGCCAAACACATAGAGCTGTTTGATGCAGTGACAGGACAGCCCTATATGTTAGAGGCTGATATGGCCGAACGTATTGCCCTAGCGTCTTATGCCGGTAATGCCAAAGTAGTTAAAAGCCAATATCTTAAACCACCTATAGACGAATTAGTGAATCAACAAAATCCGTTATGGCAGGTTAGCTTAGATGATGCCAATCAGACCAATGTATATATAGATGGCAGTTTGGGCAGAGTGATAGCCCATATCAACAACGACAAGCGTTTATTTGATTTTATGTTAATGCTGCATTTTATGGACTATTTTGGCACTGGAGGTTTTAACCATTGGTTGATCATTAGCTTTGCAATTGGCACTTTGCTGTTGTCAATGACTGGCCTTACTTGGCTGCTGTCATTATTTAAAAACGGCATGTTAACCATCAAGTTTTCTAAAGCTAAACAAAGTATTACCCTTAAAACTGCCACAGAGGCCAATGCTAGCAATTTGTTCTTAACTAAGCATGCCACAGTGTTAGATGGCTTAGCCGAAAAGCATATCTTCTTGCCGTCAAGTTGTGGAGGTGGTGGTACCTGCGGTAAATGTGTGTTTAAAACTTCGGCGCAGATAAAAGTTACAGCCAGTGAATACGAACATTTAAGCCAAGCTCAGTTAGAACAAGGCTATAGACTTGGCTGTCAGCAAAAGGTTGTTGATCTAACTCATTTAGATATTTCTGCTCAAACTAGCGCCCAGCAACATGAGTTAGTGGTGACTCACAGTCAATTTATTAGCCCTTTTGTTAAAGAAGTTAGCTTTGCTTTAACTAGTGGTCAGGCGTTAGATTATGCAGCAGGGGCTTACATGCAGTTTGTGATCCCTAAAGCTAACAATAAGCTAAGGCCAGCTGATATTCCCGAGGGTTTTTTAGGGTATTGGCAAGATGTTAAAGATAAAACTTATACACATGCTGGTGGGCTAAGAAACTACTCAATACTAAATTATGCACAAGAATCCCAAAGCCTTAGGTTTAATGTTCGCTGGCAACTGACTAAAAATGGCGAATATGGCGGTATAGGCTCGGGGTATTTAGGTGGCTTAGCTGTGGGTGATAAAATTTTGGCAAGAGGGCCGTTCTCGGAATTTTTTGCCACTAACAGCTTAACTAATCAACGTTTCTTTATTGGAGCAGGATTGGGGTTAGCCCCACTTAGGTCAATTATTTATGAGCAAATCTACAGGCTCAAGCAAACCAATCCTATTACGCTTATTTATGGCGCTAGCAATCAAGATAGTTTGCTTTATCACACTGAATTACAGGCACTTGAACAACAAAACCCACACTTTACTTATTTGCCTACTTTGTCTTCGCCAACTAAAGCATGGTCGGGGCATAAAGGTTATGTACAAGTGTTACTCAAAGCCTTGTTAGAACAAGGTATTGAGCGTAGTACTTGCGAGTTTTATTTGTGTGGTCCACAGGCAATGATGCAAGAGGTAGAGCAATTATTGGCAGATTTTGGCATACACAAATCGCGGATTTTTAAAGATTCATTTAGTCGCTAAATATTTTGATTGTGAACAAAAATTTTGCATAACAGCTCTTAGTTTGGCAATACTGCTAAGAAGACATAAAGCATTTTTACAACTGACGAGGCAACAATGGAAATTTCAAAGTTATTAATCTTAATTGCGTTATTACAATATATGGGGTTTACCTTAAAAGCCGGAGTATCGCGGCCTAAAATGGATATGCCTGCACCAAAAACCAGCGGCAACGATATATGGGAAAGGTTGTTTCGAGTACAGCAAAATACCTTAGAACAGCTGATTGTATTTATCCCTGGAGTATTGATCTTTAGCCAATATATTAGCCACCTGTGGGTGTTAGTGCCTGGTGTTGCTTTTATTCTTGGACGTCAAATTTATGCCATTACTTATGTTAAGGCGCCAGAGTCTAGAGTTTTAGGTTTTGCTTTAACTTTTTTTAGTAATCTTGCTTTGGTTATAGGTGGGTTAATTGGTTTAGTGCTGCACATGTTAGGCTAACCAACAACCAGCGTATTTATTTACAAAACACTTTAGCGCCTATGATTTTATACGCTGGGGTACCACGAATTAAGGTATCTCTGGCAAATACGCTGTGGCATTTAGGGCAAGTACAAGCTGTGTGAGTAAAGTCTTGGCTGATCCGCTGTTTAAAACATTTTACCAATTGGCCTTTCCCACCCTTGTGGTATTTAAATAGTTGGGTTTTACATTGGCTGCAATAAATATCAACAGTGGTGACTGGGGCTTTTTTGTTAGGTTTGCTCATTTTATCTTAAGATGCTGGTTAAGTTTTTAGCTTAACATACTCCCCACTTTAGCCGCTGCAACTTCATCTTTGGGTGAAGTAAGTTTGTTATTCTGTTCTTTTTTTTGCTTACCGTTTGGGGTGTTTATCTTCTCGGCTGTATTGGTTGTGCAAAAAAAGTTTAGACCTAGCCTGAGTGATTTTGTTATTATCCTTGGTTGATGTGCGTCAGTAGTGGCTTAACGGGGAGCAAAAATTACCGCATGCTTTATCGTTATTTATGGGTCATCTTACTGTTAAACTATTCGCCATTGGTCTTAGGACAAGGCATAGCACAATGTGACCTTCCAACCAAAGAGTGTTTAACCTGGTTAGAAACAGAGCTGCCCAATGCTTCAGCTCAATCTAAGTATTGGTATAAACTAAAACTCTTACAGTTTGATGCCCTGACTACCACTAAAAACTTTGTTGAGTTGCAGCAGCAATTAGACAAATTTAATAATCAAACTAATTTACCTCAGGTTTTTGCTACTCAACTTAAAATCTATCAAGCCAAGTTATGGTTGATTAATGGTCAAAGAGAGCAGGCTAAGGCTTTAATTAATTTATCGCTACAAGATTTACAACAGTTAAACCAAGCTTTTTACAGCCCCAATCGATTAGTCAGAATCGCTAACTTAATGTTAGATTTAGAACAGTATCAACAAGTGAAAGTGCTACTAGAGCAAGTGGCAGTCGACTATCAAAACAGTAAAGACAGCTACCTAAAGTTAGAGCTATACGGCAATTTAGGTCACACCTATCGCTTTCTTGGGCAACATCAACAGGCGTTAGACTATTATAAAATGTCGCTTGATTGCGCTATGCAATTGGCCGTGGCACAACAAATTTCAGTACTACATACTCATGTTGCTCGAATGTATCACCTAGTTGGACAACTTGACTTGGCGCAACAACATTTTAATCACGCCCTGCAGTATGCTGAACAAGATAATCAAAACTCTACCATACTCAATGCAAAAATTGATTTGGCTTATTTTTATGCGACTCAAGAGCAAATCAAAGCTGCTCAAGCTGTGGCTAAATCTATTGATAGTGGCTCAGTGTTACCTTACCAACAAAAAAAGTGGCAGCTTATAAAGCAAGTCATATCGCTTAATCCATAAACAATATATCAACAAAATTTTCAACTTGTTTGGCCAAACCTTTAGTTGAATTAAAGGACCTTGCAAACGTATTCAATAAAGCTTTGCAATCGTATTCATTTTAACTATTAGTCTTTAGTTTTCGGTTGTAAATTAGTTATAACCTGTTGAATTATATCAATTTAAATTTAAATTCCGTGAAGCTGAACTGCAAGTTTTTATTACCTGTGGTTTTTGTTGCGCAGCCTGAATCAGCCTATTTAAGTAAATGGAATGTTAATATTTTGTGCTTGGAAAAAGTGATGGTTATGCTCAGCAGTCCATCTATAAAACATGTTATGGCTAGAAGGCTAGTGGGGACGTTATGAAAAGGTTATTCGAACAAAGCTCTGTTTTGCTTGCTGCTTTGTTATGTGCGGCGCTAATGAGCTGTGCAGTGCAAGCTAAAAAGACCAGCAGTATTGAAGACGAGGTATTTTATTTTGTACTGCAAGACAGATTTAACAATGCCGATCCGAGCAACGATACAGGTGGATTACAAGGCGATAAATCAATTACTGGATTTGATGCCACAGATAGTAAGTATTACCACGGTGGTGATCTTAAAGGCCTAACCAAAAAATTAGAATATCTAGATAAAATGGGGGTGACGGCTATTTGGCTTACGCCGCCATTTAAAAATAAACCAGTGCAGGGCAGCTCGGCTGGTTACCATGGTTATTGGGCTACAGACTATACCCAGATTGACCCACATTGGGGTAGCAATAAAGACTTGGCTGAGTTTATTAAAAAAGCCCATAACAAAAAGATAAAAGTGTTTTTTGATGTGGTGATCAATCACACCGCAGACGTGATTTTATATGAAGAATGCCACAATGCCGATGGCAACCTAAAAGACGGCTTAAGCCAATGTCCTTATAAAACTTTACAAGAAAAACAAACCAGCCCTTATAGCCCTTTTGTTCCCGCTGCCGAAAGTGCGGTGAAACAGCCAAGTTGGCTAAACGATCCTCAATATTACAACAACCAAGGTGATTCAACTTTTAGTGGTGAATCAGCGGTTTATGGCGATTTTTACGGTTTAGATGATTTAGATACCCAAAACCCAGAAGTGGTGAAGGGAATGACAGACATCTTCAAAACATGGATCAGCGACTTTGCCATTGATGGTTTCAGAGTAGATACCATTAAACATGTAGATATGTCACTTTGGCAACAATGGGTGCCCGAAATTAAGGCCCATGCCGCAAGTTTAGGTAATGCCGACTTTTTCATTTTTGGCGAAATGTTTGATGGCTTGCCCGCTAACTTAAGTCAATACACTCGCGATGCTGGATTTCCTTCGGTGTTAGATTTTAGTTTGTATTTTGCCATTAAAGATGCGGTTACCGGCAATCAAGGAACCGATCGTTTAGCCTGGGTATTTAGTCAAGATGACTATTACACAGATGCCGACAGTGACGCCAACCAGCTTATGAATTTTATCAGTAACCATGATGTAGGGCGTATTGGTAAGGCCATTCAAGATATGCCAACTCAAAGTGCAGAAGATCAATTAAGCCGTGCAAAACTCGCTCAATCTATGATGATTTTATCGCGTGGTATTCCTGTGATTTATTACGGTGATGAGCAAGGATTTACGGGTGATGGTGGCGATGCTGATGCCCGCGAAGATATGTTTGCCTCGCAAGTTGCCAGTTACAACGACAATCAGCTAATTGGCACCAATGCGACTACTGCAGAAGACAATTTTGATAAAAAGCATCCAATTTACCAACATTTAAGCGACCTCAATAAAGTGTATAAAAAGTCGCAGGTGTTAACTCAAGGCAAACAGTTTGTGCGTGTAGCGCAAGATACACCTGGCTTGTTGGTGTTATCTAAATATCTTGCTGCATCACAAGAAGAAGCCATAGTGGTGTTTAATACTAGCACCCAAAGCCAAGCTTTGAACTTGCCGGCTATGGCCGACAAATACAAAGTTTTATGGTCTGAAGAAAAGCTAAAAGTTAAAACTATGCAAGGTCAGCTAGCCTTTGATGTTGCTCCTCTTAGTACAGTTGTTTTAGTGTCAAAAGATAAGGTTCAACCCTCGAATCTTGTACCTGAGATCCAATTTAGTGGACTAAGCCCTGACTCAAAAGTATCGGGTTTGCTTGAATTGTCTGCTGAGTTAACTAATAGCGACCAGCGTGCCATTGCTCTACACAGAGTGCATTTTTCGGTAAGTGTGAATGGCGGTGATTTTCAGCCTTTAGGCACAGATTATAACCCCGACTATAAGGTATTTTTTAACACTGAAAACTACCCAGATGGCACAGTGTTTACCTTTAAAGCTGCAGTAGATAACTACAATGAAGAAGCCAATGAAACCTTAATTTCGGTGGAAAAAGGCTTTATTCCTGGTTTGCTTATTACCTTTAAAAAGCCAGCTAACTGGGCGGCGGCCAATATTTATTGGTGGAATGCCGAGCCACAAAGCTCAACAGGCTGGCCTGGTGTGGCCATGACTCAGCTTAATGATGATTGGTATCAGTTCCAATTTGATAACAATGTGCAACAAGCTAACCTGATTTTTAACGATGCCAATGGCCAACAAACTGCAGATTTATATCGTGATACCAATGGCTGTTATGCTGATGGTGCTTGGTACGATAGCTGTGATACTTCACCACCACCAGAAACCGAGGGCATGACAGTTTATGTGCGCCGTCCATTAAGTTGGAATGTGCCGAATATCTATTTTTGGCAAAACCCTGGTGCGCCAGATTGGCCAGGCGTAGAAATGACCGCTTTGGGTGACGATTGGTATAGCTTTCAGTTTGCTAATGGGGTGAATGCATCCAACCTTATCTTTAATGATTTAACTGGCAATCAAACCGCAGATTTATATCGCGAAGGCGACGGTTGTTACGATATTGAAAGCCAAGAGTGGACAGACACTTGCGCTATCCCTGGATTTACTGTGTATTTTCAAAAACCACAAGAATGGGATACCGCTCATACTTATTTTTGGGAGCCTAGCCCAGGACCAGCCAGTACTGTAGCTTGGCCTGGCGAAGCGATGACAGAATTAGGCGAAAATTGGTATAGCTATCAATTTCCAGCTGGAGTAGAGGCCACAAACCTTATTTTTAATAATGGTGGCAATGGCGGTCAAACCGCAGATTTATACCGAGCAGGTCAGGGCTGTTTTAGCTTTGATACTAACTGGACAGATAGCTGTGATCTGCCAGTTCAAGGAATGAAAGTTTACTTTAAGTTACCGCAAGATTGGGCTCAAAGCGTTAATCTGTATTACTGGAATGTTGAGGGGGCTCCGGGTTGGCCTGGTTTACCTATGACGGCTTTAGGTGACGGTTGGTATAGCTTTGAATTTCCGCAAGGCGTCGATGCGGCCAATCTAATCTTTAACGATGGTAATGGTAAACAAACTGGCGATTTATATGTTCAAGAAGGTGGGTGTTATGGCGAGTTTGGTGACTTCTGGCGCAACTCTTGTATTACCCCTGAACAAAATAATGTCAGGGTGCAAAATGTTGCAGCACATTGGTTAGCCACCGACACTTTATCTTGGCAAGTGGCAGACAGTCGCGCCAGTCAATATCGCCTGTATTTTTCTGCCAATGCGGCGTTAAGCCTAGACAATGGGGTAGTCAATGGTTTTGATGGTTTTGTGACAATGGCAGCCAATGGTGCGGTAGATGGGCAGTTAGCCCAACAAGATCCTCACTTAGCTGGCTGGCCTGCCTTTCAACTAGAGCTTGATGCGCCAAGCGCTAAAAACATACTGCAATCGCAATTGTTAGCAGTAGCTATGGATAGCAGTGGCAATGTAGTAGAAGCCACTCAAGTACAAGCTCCTAGAGTGGTAGATGAATTATTTGCCAGCAGTGATTGGCAAGGTGTGCGCTACCAAGATGGTGCGCCTAGCCTACAATTATGGGCGCCTACAGCGCAAAACGTTTGGCTTAAACGTTACGATCTAAACGGTAACTTGTTGGCCACGCATGCTGCTACTCAAGCTGACAATGGTTTATACCTGTTTGCTGGCGATACTAGCTGGGATAAAAACTATTATCGATTTGAAATTAAGGTATACCACCCTAAAACAAATGCCATAGAAACCTATGAAGTCACCGACCCTTATGCGTTAAATTTAAGCGCGAATGGGCAGTTCAGTCAGATGGTTGATTTAGCTAATGATGAAAGCTTAAAACCTCAAGGCTGGGACGACATTCAAAAGGCCTTGCCTGAGCACAAAGACATTAGTTTGTATGAAGGGCATATTCGCGACTTTAGCATTAACGATCTCAGTGTTGATGCGGCTGATCGTGGTAAATATCTAGCCTTTAGTTATACAGGTTTAAATGGTCAGCCTTTATCACATGGCATGGCTCATCTTACAGGGTTACAACAAGCGGGATTAAGTCATTTCCATTTGTTGCCTGTGTTTGATATTTCTTCAATTAACGAAGATGACAGTCAAAAGGTTGATTTAGATGACAGTTATTCAAGTCTTTGTGCCAAGGTCACCACTGAGGCTGTGCAAAGTCGTTGTGAAAGTGCGGGAGATACCCCTATTCGCGATATATTAAATGACTTAGCCAATGGTGATCCTGCTAATGCTGACATTCCAGCCATAATTGCCGACGGTGATAGCCTGACTCGAATAGACAGCTTTAACTGGGGCTATGATCCTTATCACTTTAATGCCCCAGAAGGCAGTTATGCTAGTGATGCGAATGGTACGGCAAAAATACTTGAGTTTCGTTCTATGGTTAAAGGATTGGCCGATATCAATCTAAATGTAGTGATGGATGTAGTGTACAACCATACATCGGCATCTGGATTGTATGATAACTCGGTACTCGACAAAGTGGTGCCTGGCTATTACCAAAGACTTAACCCTATCACTGGCAAAGTAGAAAACAGTACCTGTTGTGATAATACCGCCACCGAACATAAGATGATGGAAAAACTTATGGTCGATACCTTAGTGGACTGGGCTAAGTTCTACAAAATCGACTCATTCCGTTTTGATCTAATGGGGCATATTCCTAAGTCTTCTATGCTTGCCGCGCAACAAGCTTTGGCGCAACTAGAATTACAAACTGATGGCGTTGATGGCGAAAAGATTTACCTATACGGAGAAGGCTGGGACTTTGGCGAAATTGGTGGTGGTCAGCGTTTTGAGCAAGCCACACAATTTAATATGGCTGGCACTGGCATAGGTACATTTAACGACAGAATAAGAAGCGCTATTCGCGGTGGCAACTTTAGCAGTAATGGGGCGGCTCAAGGCTGGGTGAATGGCAATGAGACTTTTGCCAATGGGGTGGCTCCAGGAGCAAGTTCCTCTGTTGATCAAGCAGATCGTATACGTATTGGTATGGTTGGTAATTTGCAAACTTATGGGTTTATCGACAACAGTGGCAATGCCAATACTGGTATTAACTATGCGGGAGTGGGTTACACCTTAGATCCTCAAGAGTCGGTAAATTATGTAGATAAACACGACAACGAAACCTTATGGGACAACACCCAGGGCAAGTTGCCTGCTGCTATGTCGGTGGAAGACAGAGTGAGAGTACATATGTTAAGTAACGCTCTAATAAACTTTGGTCAAGGCATACCTTTTTACCAAATGGGTACAGACTTGCTACGTAGTAAGTCGATGGATCGCAACTCCTATAATTCTGGTGACTGGTATAACGCGGTAGATTTTTCTGGGCACGATAATAATTGGGCTAAAGGCCTGCCTCCTGCGCAAGATAATCAAAACTCTTACTCAGGCATTACTGAGGTGCTTAACAATGGCAATATAGTGGTAAATGCTAGTCATATTGCTCAAGCCAAAGCACAATTTAAACAACAATTAGCCATACGTTATTCGTCGCCCTTGTTCCGTTTAGATACGGCTGAACAAGTGAACACTAGACTGGGATATCATAATACTGGTCCTAGTCAAACGACTGGTCTTATTGCTATGACATTAAGTGATGGTATCTGTGCAGGTGAAGACTTAGATCCAAACTACGACGGTATATTGGTGTTGTTTAACAGTGATGACAGTGCCATTAGTTTTACCTTAGATGGAACCGAAAACTCAGTACTGCACCCTTTGCAACAAAATGGGGTTGATGAGGTGGTTAAAACCAGCAGTGTTCAAGGCACCACTTATACTGTTGCCGCCCACACTGCAGCGGTTTTTGTTAAACCACAGCAAGGCACTCAGGGTGAATACCCCTGTAACCCTCAAGCGGGCAGCGTTAGCGAGCCCGGTTTAGTGGTTTATGTGCAAAAGCCTGCCGATTGGCAAGAGATACGCATTCACTATTGGGATACCCCAGCAGGAGCGACAAATTGGCCGGGCGAGCCATTGCAAGAGCTAGGTGACAATTGGTACAGCTATCAATTCCCTGCTGGTGTGGCTGCGGCAAACCTAATATTTAACAACAATAACAATGGTCAACAAACAGAGAATCTGTATCGCGACAGTGAAGGCTGCTTTGAAATAAGCACTAATACTTGGTCAGATAGCTGTGTGTTACCTGGTATGTCAATTTGGTTTAAAAAGCCGCTTAACTGGAGCAACGATCCACAAGTTTATTTTTGGAATGCCAGTGTTGCAGGTCCGGGCTGGCCTGGACAGCCCATGAGCAATCTAGGCAATGATTGGTTTTACTTTCAATTTCCTGAAGGCGTGCGTTCGAGTAACCTGATCTTTAACGATTCTCATGGCACAGGCGAACAAACCAGTGACTTGTATCGAGAGCAAAATGGTTGTTACGACTATGCCACCGCAACTTGGGCACCAACTTGTGATACCAGTCAGTAAGCCAAGCTAACAAGAGACTAAAAACCAGACCCTAGGTCTGGTTTTTTTATGGGCAGGATTTACTCTTGGCCTTTTTGATAAGTAATTTTTCCACCAACTATAGTCATGATATTTTCCGAGGTTAAAATTTTATCTTCAGCAGCAGTTAACCAGTCGGTATCAAACACACTAAAATCTGCATATTTGCCTACTTCAATAGATCCTAACACTTGTTCTTGAAAGGCTCCGTATGCTGGCCATAGGGTAAACATTTTTAACGCTGTTTGGCGACTAACCGCTAATTCAGGATGCCAGTTTTTACCTGAACTGCCATCTAAACGTTGGCGTGTTACCGCTGCGTAAAATTCGATACGTGGATCACCGGCTTCAACTGGGGCATCTGATCCTCCTAATACTTTTACCCCTTGTTCAACTAGTTGTTGCCAAGGATAGGCATAAGCCAAACGTTCTGAGCCTAGTCTAGCAGGAGCAAAATTAAGGTCGCCTATAGCATGGCTAGGTTGCATAGAGGCTAAGATTCCCATTTTTTGCATGCGTTGCTGATCGGCAGGTGGTATGACTTGGGCATGCTCTAGCCGCCAACGTGGCTCTGGTATGGCTCTTTGTGCCATAGGCACATCATTAAAAGCCTGTTGGTACCAATCTAGAACAGAGCGAAGGGCACGGTCTCCAATAGCATGGGTTTGTATTTGTATGCCTTGGCGCAATGCATGGCGCAGTATTGGTTCCAGCTCAGCTTGAGTGGTACGGTTCATAAAGCCATTATGATTAGCATCACTATAGTTGTGAATTAAGGCCGCCCCGCGAGAGCCCAAAGTGCCGTCTATGTAGACTTTAATTCCACCTAAAGTAAAAAACTTATCAGCTGTAGATTGCTGGCCTAATTTCAGCATAGTGGCTGCTTCTTTGACATTGGCTGAGGCATAAATTCTTGTCGCCATTCTTCCTTGTGCATGCAGCTCTTTGATTAATTCAACATTTTCAAAAGGCATGCCGGCATCATGAGTGCTAGTCCAGCCCATTTTGGCATTTTCAAGCATGCCTTGTTCTAGACTATGTTTTTTATATTCACGGCTTTTAGCTGGGATCAGATCACGAAATATCTGCATGGCAGTCGCAAGCACATAACCAGTTGGCTCACCATTTACATCCCGTTCAAATTTGCCCCCAACGGGATCAGCAGAGTCTTGGTTTATCCCTGCCAGTGCTAATGCTTTTGAGTTAACTAACGCAGAAACGCCATCGGCACGAGGGATAAACAAAGGTTTGTTTTGGCTAAAAAAATCTACATCATGTTTAGTTAAAAATCGTTGTTCATCTGTCCATTCACGTTCAATCCAACCTCGGCCTTGTATCCACTGACCATCTGGCACCTTTTGGGCAAAATCTTTAATCGCATTCACTGTAGTTTGAAGACTGGGTAAACCAAAAAGACTCAGGGTTTTAGGGCGTTCACCCACGCCTTCAACGTGTTGATGACTATCGGTTAATCCTGGGTAGAGCACCATGCCAGCTAAATCTAACGTTTTAGCTGCCCCACATAAATAAGCTTGGGCTTGTTGATTAGTACCAACAAAAATAATCTTGTCTGCCAAAACGGCCACGGCTTGTGCTGTCCATTGTTGGTCGTTTGCCGTATAAATTTTAGTGTTGTAAATGACTAAATCGGCTTTTTCACAAGCGTAAAGTATCTGACTTTTTAAAACACAAGATAACAGCGTTGCCAGCAACATTAAGCGTGGTAAATAACTAATGGATACTATCAACGGTGGTATTCCTTATAGAAACGAACAGACTTGATTAATTGTTGATATTTAAGCTACTGAAATAATTAGAAAATGACAAGTTTAGCCAGGCTATTTAAAGCGCTTAAAAATGTGCTTTAAATAACAAATTAAGGTTACGTTCATTGACATTGTTGATGCCAAACTTATTGTTCCAAATAACAATTTCGCTACCAAGATAGATGGGTTTAGATAAACCTAAATGCTGAGCCAGGTTAATTTTAAGCTGAGAGGTAAAGTTAAAACTTGAAGCTTGCACAGCACTGGCCGAAGCCCAATCGATAAATCCATCGTATACCCAATCCCACTGGTTAAATTGGAATTTTTTACGCCAGTTTAATGTGGTTTGCCAGGTATTGGGTCGGTTGTCGTTGAGTCTGCGATAAAAATTAAGGCCAACGTACACAAAGCCTTTGGCCTTTAAATTAGTACCTAAGCCAATGAGTCTATGATCAAAGTGTTTGCCGCTTTCCCAAGTTGTGGCAATTTTTATGCCTTTGATCCATTGGTTTTGATAGTCGCTAATAGAAAACCGTGGAGCAAGTTCAAAATAGGTACTGTGATTACCATTTTCACCAAACATACGGTCGAGAAAGAAATAATTATCACCCCAAGTAAAACCACTGCTGTGCTCTAGGGTAAAGACTGTGCGTGTCGCATCGCCCACTTGGTATTGGCTACCATAAAGCAAGGTTAAACTGGTGTCGGTGCGTAATGGATTAGCCAGACTAGGCAGAGCCAATACCGCGAGTATTAATACAACAGTAAACTTCATTTCATTCCTACTCTTTGTCTAGTGTGGTTATCTTTATAAATCATAAAATTGTTTTAACGCCCCCTATGGTTTAGCATGATTTCTAGACAATTCAAAACTTTAGTCTATCAGAGCTAAGATTTTGGGAGTATGGCTATGTATTAGTTTTTATAATGCATAATGACTAAAAAATGTACCTTGTAAGTCAGTGCAACTCGCACTAGGATCCGCCGCTAATTTTATTGGGCAAAAATTGGCCTAGTCTTCAAATAATAGTAGTGATGAAATGGACAAGTTAGAGTTTATTCAAATACGTAAATTTATCCTTAAATTGGGTAAAATGTTGCACAAATACGGCTCGCCATCTTTTAGGCTTGAAGCCTATCTAACTGAAATTGCTACGCATTTTGGTGTGCATGCGTCTTTTATCTCTACCCCTACTTCACTATCTATAGTGTTGTGGAGTGATCGTCACGAAGACGAATATAACCACTCAGCCAGAATGCAACCCGGTGAGTTGGATATGAACGCTTTGTCGTTAACCGATGAACTGGCCTTTGAATTAATTTCGGGCAATATTTCGTTGGCAGAAGCCGACAAAAAATTAGATGAAATTGACAAAATGCCCAGCCCCTACGGTAAAACCATTACAGGTTTAGCCTTTGGTTTGTCTACTAGTGCCTTTGCCATGCTAATGGGAGCAGGGTGGTCTGAAATTTTTTATGCCGGTTTGTTAGGCGTGATGGTGTATTTTTGGACCTTATGGGCGCTGCGGTCGAAGCGGGTGAATCTGATGTTAGAGCCTGTTGCTTCTTTTACTGTGGGCTTTGTAGTGTGTGCAATTAATCACTATTCAGCTTCTGGATTAAACATTTGGTTAATTATTCTATCTTCTCTGATCATTTTAGTGCCAGGATTGTCTTTAACCATGGGCTTAGCAGAGCTGTCGTCTCGCAATATGGTGTCGGGCACTGTGCGAGTGATGGATGCCTGTATGCAATTATTTAAATTGTATTTTGGGGCGTTTTTAGGGGTGAGTTTAGGTTATCAATTATTTGGCCAACAAGACTTAGCCCTAGCCGAAACTTTACCTTTTTGGGTGAACTGGTTAGGGGTGTTAATGCTAAGTGTGGGGCTAGTGGCCATATTTAGAACTCGGATGAAGCACGTTTTATGGGCGGTCACTTCTACATTTATTGCCTACAGCGCCTCAACTTGGAGCTCAGCCTATTTAGAAAATGGGTTAGGGGCCTTCGTTGGCGCTTTTGCTCTAGGGGTGTTTGCTAATGTGTTTTCGCGTATTGCCAATGCACCTTCGAGTATAGTGGCTATGCATGGTTTGATCGTATTGGTTCCTGGTTCAAAAACCTACATTGGCTTAAATTCGTTTATTTCAGGGCAAGACATTATAAAAACTGACCACATTGGCCAAGAAACCTTCTTAATATTAATGTCGTTAGTGGCAGGATTGATATTTGCTAACGTAGTAATGCCTACGCGTAAGGCTTTATAGAAAAGGAAGCTTTACTCGTTAGTTTGAATTAAAAATTAATCGCTCAATTTCACTTGCACTCATGGGCTTGGCGAAGTAAAAACCTTGGTATTCTTGGCAGCCAAACTCTTTTAGTACATTAAGCTGCTTTTGGGTTTCTATTCCTTCAGCTACAACTTCTAAATTAAGGCTATGGGCCATTTGCACTATGGCCTTAACTAAGTGGTAAGTTCGTTGTCCTGCTTCTATTTCTGCAATGAAAGAACGGTCTATTTTAAGCGTATCAATAGGTAAGTTCTTCAAGTAAGCGAGTGATGAATAGCCAGTGCCAAAGTCATCTAATGCTAAGCGTACGCCTTTATCGCGAATTTTTTGTAGTAAAGCCTGAGTATGTTGTAAGTTGGCAATAAACACCCCTTCAGTAACTTCTATTTCAAGGGAATGTGCAGGAAGTTGGTACCTATTTAACACTTCATCAATACTTTCAATATATTGTAAATTTTGTACTTCTTTGGCAGAAGCATTCACTGCCATTACACCTAGCCAGCCTTTCTCTCGCCATTTTGCACATTGGCTACAAGCTTGGTTTAACACAAATTGTCCAATCAGATTAATTAATCCAATTTCTTCTGCAATAGGAATAAAAAGGTCTGGGCGAATAAAACCTTTGCTTGGATGCTGCCATCTTATTAGGGCTTCTACGCCTAATATTTCACTGGTTTTTACACTAACTTTGGGCTGGTAGTGCAATTCAAACTCGTTATTTTTTACTGCTGACCTGAGTTCGGCCTCAAGCTCTACTCTTTGTAGGATTTGAGTATTCATTTTTTCGGTAAAAAATCTAAAGGTTGCTTTACCCGCCTTTTTAGCTTCGTACATAGCAATGTCTGAGCTTTTAAGTAATTCTTGAGCGTCTTGACCATCGTCTGGAAAAACCGCCACACCAACACTAACTGCGGTATTAACTGTATGTTCGGAGAGCTTATAAGGAAGGTTTATATCTTGTAATAACCTTTCTAAGAACAAAATAATGGTATTTTGATTTGTCACTCTTTCTAAAATAACAGTGAATTCGTCACCACCTAAACGGGCTACGTTGTCACTTTTTCTGGCTGATTCAGTTAGTCGCTCGGCCACTTGTATGAGTAACTCGTCGCCTACCGCGTGACCATGGGTGTCATTGATTAGTTTAAAGGCGTCTAGATCTAAAAATAACAGGGCAACTGATTCATCAAAGCGTTTAGCTTGAGAAATGGCATGATCTAGCTGCTCTTTAAACAAATGGCGATTAGGCAATCCGGTTAATTGATCGTAATTTGCCATGGAGGTGAGGGCATCTTCCTTTTTCTTTAATTCAGCTATGTCTCTAACTGTGCCAGCTATTATCAAGGGCTGATTGATTTTATCTTTTTTAATAATACGTCCGCGCATTAATACCCATTGATAGCCAATATTCTGAATGAGAAGCCGACATTCACATTCAAAATGTTTAGATTCACCCTGCAAATGCTTTGAAATTGAGTTTTCTAAGATGGATTTATCTTCTGGGTGAAGAATTGTATAAAAATCCTTTTGGTTCAGCTTTTCTGGGTTTGGCGTATTTGCTAGCGCAAAAATCAAATTAGTTCGAAGAATAAGGCCTTGTTTTAGATCCCAATGCCAAAGTTCATCTCCACTGGCCCATAAGGTACTTTTAAGTCTCGACTCACTTAATTTAATGGCTTTATTACGTTTGCGTTCTTGCGCACGTTTACCTGTGAAATAAACAACTAATCCCAAAATGAACGATAGAATGCTAATGGCATAAAGACTATAAGCCAGATTTGTTCGCCACCAAGGAGCAATGACTTTTACCTTAAGTTGTGCTTCTTGAGTACTCCACACGCCATGACCATTAGTACCTTGTACGCGCAGTAAAAATTCACCAAAAGGCAGGTGCGAATAAGTGGCTTGATGTTCTGCTTTAGGTTCTAACCAATGATTGTCTACCCCCTCAAGTTTGTATCGATATCGATTGAAGTTAGGAAAGCGGTAATCTAACGCCGAATAGCTGAATGTAACTAAAGTGTCCTGTGCGGTTAACTCAATGTTAGGGTTTACCGCTAAGGGTGAAAAGTTAGCATAGTCTCGATGCATACTTGTCACCCCTGTAATGACAATTGAAGGGGCAAAGGTCGACGAGGTTAACGAATTAGGGGAAAATCGATACAAACCTTCCCCTCCTAAATAAAATTGACCTGATTGCCCTACATAAGCCGCACCTGGAGTAAAACCAAAACGATAGTGTTTTTGAGTAGGTAAGGTGGTTATTTGGTTGGTAATATTGTTGACTTGACCAATAAAACGACGAGTAGTGAACCAGAGCGAGTCATTTTTATCTAAGATTAAGTTTGTTACAGAGTTTTCAGGCAATCCTTGTTTGGTGGTTATGCTAGTAATATTAAATGCATTTAAATCCTTATTAGTAGGCGTGATTTTTTGAATGCCTGCGCCTCGTGTTGCCACCCAAACCTGATTTTTTGTATCAATCACCAAACTTTCAATATTGTTAGCATTTAACTTATACATTGAGCTATCAGTGTTAAATGTCATTATTTTTTGAGATTTTTGGTCATAGCGATATAAGCCAGTAGTGGTACCAAACCAAATATTGTTTTTGGCATCGCTCTTGATGGTATTGATGTACTCAAGGTTATGTAATTCAGGATGGTTTTGTCGAATGATAAAAGGCGTTAGCTTATTTGTTTGAGCGTTAAAATGGTAAATATTGCCACTTTTTCCACCCGCTAAAAATTGCCCTTCTGCTATTGAATGTAGAGCGTAAATAGGCTGATGTTCAAATTCACTTTGTCCTGTTTGGGCAATCTGCGTGAAAGTTTCATTGATTTTATTAAATTTATTCAAGCCTGAATCAGTAGCAATTAAGAGCTCAGTGTTATTAAGTGGTTTAATTGCCCACACTGAACCTGCAGAAATACTCTGGGGGTTGTCTGCTAAATGAATAAAGCTTTCGATCTTTTGATTGGTGGTATTCCACCCATTTAGGCCTTTGCTTGTTCCTATCCATACCTGTTGCTCATTTTGTTCTAAAATGCTCCACACTTCATTGGTAAGCAATGACAATGCTCGAGTTTTTTGACTAGTTAAATGTGTGATTTCAAGGGCATTTGAATTGTAGCTAACCGCACCGTTGGCGGTAGCTAACCAAATTAAACCTGATTTATCTTGGGTAATAGCGCTGATTGCATTACTAGGTAAGCCAGATAGTTCACTAGGGTTGTGGTTGTAGGTTTCAATCTTGCCAGTTTTAGGATCAAGTATGTTTAAGCCAGAGTCCCAATGGCCTATCCAAATCAAGCCTTGTTCATCTTCAAAAAGGCGCCAAACACTGTTGCTTGATAAAGAATTCTGGCTTTGTGCTGCAGTTTGATAGTGCTTGTAGGCAAATTGCTCATGGCTTAAATCAATTTGATACAATCCATTACGAAAGCTTGCTAACCATAAAGTATTAGTCGCGCTTTGTTGGTTTATACCACTAATAATGCCCGATGTAGTGTATTGCTTAAATATGTTAGCTTCTGGCTGGTAAGTATGCTTTTCAGCATAATCATAAAAGTAACTGCCATGAGAGCCGCCGAACCAAATTCTTTGTTGCCCATCTTCTAAAATAAAACGAATATCGAAGGCCGAATTGGTTAATGCCAAGTCGTTTTTAGGGGTAAATTCACTAAAGCTATCTTCTCTAGGATCGTAACGACTTAAGCCGTTGGTGGTGCCAAACCAAATATACCCTTGGGAGTCTTCAAAAATCCTTTTGACAGAATCATTGACTAAGGTTGTAGGGTCGTTGGGATCGTGAGCAAAGCGTTTGAGCTTGGATGTGTTGGGATCTAATCTAAATAAACCAGAGGTTGTTCCAAACCATATATGACCAGCACTGTCTTGTTTAGTAA
The DNA here is from genome assembly GCF_052983255.1 of Paraglaciecola aestuariivivens. Taxonomy (NCBI): domain Bacteria; kingdom Pseudomonadati; phylum Pseudomonadota; class Gammaproteobacteria; order Alteromonadales; family Alteromonadaceae; genus Paraglaciecola; species Paraglaciecola aestuariivivens. The sequence goes on from NZ_JBRKBA010000002.1 coordinate 361,202, forward strand.
TATAAACCGTAGTATTTAATACGCTAAATTGAGCACTAGACTCAGAAAGCACCGGAATAAATTGATAGCCATCATATAACCTCGCGCCAGATTTAGTACTGAATAATAAAAAACCATTATTTAACACTTCAATATGATTAACAAAAGGTGAAGGTAAATCGGATTCAGTTGAGATAGGTTGAAAATGCCTTGATTTTGCCCAAACCAGTTCAGGCACTAAAAGTACTAAGCAAAGGTAAATTTTCAATAGAGCTTTAAATGGCATCTTGTCAACTGCATCTAGACTTTATATTGATGATTTTATTAATCACAGCGAGAACTTAGGGTAAACAATCCTGGATGATTTTTACGCTAAGTGATCTAAGTATGCACTAAAAATAGAAGTAAGCTTGAGGTTTTTTGGGCTGGCTTAACACCTTTATTAAAATTTTCTGCTTTTAATTTTGTGGTGCAAACAATTTACACCACAAAATCAACTTGATGAATAGCGCCAAGTTGTTGTTTGTCGTTTAGGTAAACGCTGGTTTTACGCATTTGTGCTAGGGTATTGCCTTGATTATCTTTAAATGAAAAAGGACTATGGCTAGCATCGAGTGAAATGGCCTTGATCCCAGCTTGGGCTAAAGTCTGTTGTTCGGCTTGGCTATGGTGCAATACAAAAGATTTGTAGTCTTTATCTTCATAGTCGAGTAATCCATTAGCATTGCTGTCATAGGCGTTTAACTCAGCAAATCCGTCGCCAGTCTTAGCGCCAAATAATTCTAATCCGTTGTCTATTATGCCGTTGTTATTGCGGTCGTAGGCTAAAAACCATAAGTTGTCGCTAAGAACTGGGATCAATTCTTTTTGTCCATCACCGTCTAGATCAAATTCTTGGGTGTCTTGGGAGAACAAGCTGCTCTGTTGGCCTAAGTTTAAGATCAATGGATCTTTTAGTTGAGCCACTGAGAAGCTGATTTCTTGTTTAAGCTGTAATTCGCGCTGATAAGAAAAGGCCAAGCTTAGTTCGCTTTGAGTACCATCATTTTGGATCACTTGAACATGGCGTTGAAAGTCTAAACGTTCATGTTCGTAGACAGTTTGGGTAGCAGTCAAAATTGTAAAACTTAGTTCTGTAGGGGCGGGACCTGCTGGCTTAGCTTGATTTAACTCTGCTTGTTTAAACTCGGTTTCTGTTGATTTTTCTGCATATAAAGATTTTAAGCCAAATTGTTTAGGCTCAATACTTAAGCCATTAGCTTGGCGTGCAAATAATTCAATGATCTTTTGATTGATTTGTAATTTAGGCGAAAGCGTGACTTCTTCAGCACTGGCATTTTCTGGCACAGTGGTAGTTTGGCTAGTTGCCTTGTCTGTAAGTTGTAGCGACTCTGTAATTGGCCTATTAGGTGAACTAACAACAGGGTTAACTTCTTGCTCACTTTTATGCTCAAATATATGGTCAACTGTGGTTAGTTGATTCAACATTTGCATAATAATCTCCTCCTCGTTAGCTTTATCTGCCGAGTTCTAAATTACTTTAATGTTTTCTGTGTCGATTTTATTTGAGGGGAAATGAAAAAAGGTGAACCTAATGGGTATAGTTGCAATTAAATTTAGTGCTTAAATTTTGAACTATATGCTAAAGTGTAAAGGTTAAAAGAGTTAATCTTTTCACTTTGAAATATAAAAAATAACTAGAGCTGATACTCCAAGGATTGTAAATTTGCCACGTTTAATTTGTTTGTTTCTATGCTTAGCGACCATTTTATTATTTAGTCAAAAGTCTAGCGCTTCTAGTGCCCTTGTGTTTGTTGTCAACTCTCCTGGTGCACCTCCTTATTTATATTTTAATAAAGTCAAAAACGCTTACCAAGGGCTAGTTGTCGATTTTTTTAAAGAACTAGAAAATCAACAAATATTAAAAGCTAAATTTATTGATTCTAGTCGCAAACGTAGCGAACGTTTTATCATTGCTGGCAAAGCAGACATGATGCTAAACAGTCCAGACTGGTTAGATAATCCAGACAAATTGATTAGCAGTGTGCCAATTTTAAAATTTAAGAGTTACTTATATAGCCTTACTCCCTTTCCTGAAGACTTTTCATTAGATTCCATCAAAAATTCGAAAATATGTGCAAGATGGGGCTTTGTTTATCCTGGGTTAAATCAATATTTTGAGAATAATTCTTTAGTAAGAGTAGATTCTAGTGGTCAGCCGAACATGGCCATGATGTTATTAAAAAACCGCTGTGATTATGTAGTGATGAATAACCATAATGCCGCGGCTATTTTTGCCAATAAAGCGTTTTGCAATACCACTATTTATCAATCACCCATTACAACCAATGAAGTGGATTTAGTTTTAATTATGCGCCCAGACATGCCAGAAGTGCATAGCCTTGTTAATCAACAAATTGAGCAGTTTATCTCAAATGGCAAGATGCAAGAGTCTCTTCGTAATCATTCGTCTTTGATGAAGTTTCCAAGTCGCCTTTCATGTCATATGGGGTCTTCAAAATCATAAAGTGCTTTTACTTCAATGAGCATTTGACAACTTGTTGCTAAAGCCATTTAGGGGTACGAGCTTGATATTCTTGATATTTTGAAGCAAAAACCTGTGATAGATGACGTTCTTCGGCATTTGATTGCCTAATCAATACCACCACCCCAATAACCAAACACAAGGCAGAGAATACACTTGGTAATGCTAAGAAAAAGCCTAGTTGCGCCAGCATAATGCCCATAAACATTGGGTTACGTGAGTAGCTATAAACGCCTGTTGTAATTAACTTAGGCGGACCTTGTGGATCTATGCCACTTCGCCATACTTTGCCCATATAAAAATGCACGGCCATGGTCCAGGCAAAACCTAAAGTTAAAAACATACAACCTGTTACTATCACCGCCACTTCTTGCATAAGCGTAATTTCAAACAAAAAGTAATCTAGCTCGGGGTAAAATAATCGCATCACACATATTAGCCATATTGTGGCTCTAAATATGCGAAACACTATATGGTTCCACCATGTATCACTAAAGCGCGCCCCGGTAAAAATAAAAAAACGGCGCTGCTGTTTATTCATCCAGATTATTTTTATTGTGTAAAAACAGGCCACAAAAGTATAAAAACCAGCAAGATAAACTCGTGTAAACTCAATTAATTCTGGGGTAGTAAAGGTCAAGATCATGCAAGCAACTTAGTGGGTTAATGGGTTGGAAATATACAAGGTTTGTACAGTATAGAAGAAATCTACACAACACAATCTAGGCCAGAATCTTTACCTAGCTTTTTGCCTTTTACCTTGCTTAGGTTTTAGAGCTTTGCCAACAAGTGAGCCTAGGCAAGCAGTGGGTGAAAGAGTTAATGAAGTCCTAGATATTTTGCATTACAATTCTGCGCTTTATTTTAAGGGCAATTTCAGCAGTTATGGCAGCAATAGGTATAGATTACGGTACATCTAATTCAGAAGTAGCCTATTTTGATGGGCAACAACATCATTTTATCAAACTCGATCCTAGTCAAGACAATGTCAACAAAATTCGCTCTTCGGTTTTTATTTATTATAAAGATGAATTGCCTACGCCGCCCATTCCCGTCATTGAAGCTAAAGTGGCGCAAATAAAACGCGCTATCAGTGAAAAAATTGAAAAAGCCAAAGAAGGCTATTACGACGCGCAAGATCCTAGAGAGCAAAAGATTTACAGCAATAAAATTGATGATCTAAGAGCCGAATTCCACAACTTGCCTGCATTGCAACAACGCGCCATTGAATTCCTTTTAGAAGATATGACAGTGCAAGATCTGCCTTTGCAACAGTTGGTAGAAACTGGCGAATTTGCCTTTGGAGAAGAAGGCTTTAAACGCTATTTAAAAATGCCCGATAAAGGGCGATTAATTTATTCACCTAAGAATTTCCTTGGGGCAAATTTAGTTGCCGGACAACAACAAGCTTTTGTTGGCTTAATCGCTAAACAATTGGCGTTTTTTCGTAATAGTGCCGAGCAGCAATTAGGCCAATCTGTTGAGTCGGCTGTGATTGGGCGACCTGTGCGCTTTCATGGCACCCGAGGACAAGAAGGTAATCAACAAGCCATTGAAATCATGCAACAAGCAGCAAACATGGCGGGCTTTAAACAAGTTGAGTTTTTAGAAGAGCCTATTGCTGCTGCCTACAAAATAGAGCGTGAGCTTAAACAACATACCAATGTATTAGTAGTAGACATTGGCGGCGGAACCACAGACATATGCTGTATTAAATTATCACCAGAAAAACTGGCTAATATTGACCGTCAACAAGATGTGATGTCGGTTACCGGCACGCGTTTAGGTGGTATGGAATGTGACAAAAATTTAATTATAAAATCTATCGCACCTACTATGGGGCAAGGCTTATTGATGCACAATGGCTTGCCAGTACCGCCTGCGTATTTTTCTGATATGTGTGCAGTAGATGATATTCCTAAACTTAATCACTTTTTTTCTGATGAATATTGGTTAGACATTGCCCAAACTAAATCATTAGTTAAACAGCCTAAATTGTTAGAACGTCTACAGGTTGTGCAAGAAGACAAACTATCGGCTCGCCTAGTAAATTCATCTAGATTGGCCAAAGAATTGTTATCCTCAAAAGAACAAATTACTTTGCCTTTGCATTACATTGAGCAAGGCTACGAAGTTGATTTAAACACCGAAGAATTAAATCGCTCTATGCAGTCTTGGCTGCGCCGAGTAAAAAGCTTAGTGACAGAGTGCTTGCAAAAAAGTAGCGAAGCACCCGAAATGTTATTTATAACCGGTGGCATGAGTTTATCGCCCATAGTGAAAAAAGCGCTGCTAGAGTTATTACCTGACTTACCCTTAATGCAAGGCGATGCCTTTAATTCTGTATGTGAAGGGCTGGCCATACAAGCGGCTAAATTAAACCAAAATTAATCCGAGGTGACTATGTCTGGCGAAACCAACTTAGCTAAGTTATTAAGCAGTATGCAACCCGAAATTATGCCTGATGAATATGTATTTGTGAGTCTAACCCGCGAGCAAAGCAGTCACTTAGCAGAGCTTAACCCCTTAGGCACATTTGCAGAACAAGAAGGATTAAGTGTTATCTTGTTAAAAAGCCAAGCAGAACAGCAAGGCTGGGATTATCAAGGGGTGTTTCGGCTGATTAGTTTAAAGGTACACTCGAGTTTATCGGCAGTGGGACTCACTGCTGCAATTTCGTCGGCTTTGGCCATGCAAGGGATAAGTGCCAATGTGGTGGCTGCTTATTTTCACGATCATATTTTTGTGCCATCCGAGGCTGCTGAGCAAGCTTTAACTTGTTTGTCACAACTAACCCTTAATTCAAAGGAATAATCAAATGACCCAGCATATTTACCCTATAGGTACACCCGGCAAAAAGTGGGCAGAGGCAGAAAAGCAACAATGGCTTAATGCACAACAGATAAAACGTTCATACCAAGATGATGTGGTGAGCCAGCTAGCAGGATTAGAAAAGCAATTTGATATCGAAGAATATGCACGCCTAACCTACGCGCAAGGTCAATACGATCTTTATGCATTGGGTAGTTTAAACTGGGATAAAAACAAACCCAATGTATTAGTAACGGGTGGCGTACATGGTTACGAAACCAGTGGAGTACATGGTGCACTTAGGTTTGCAAAATCGGCAGCCCAGGATTATCACCAGCATTTTAATCTTATGGTAGTGCCCTGCATCAGTCCTTGGGGATACGAAACCATTAATCGCTGGAATCCAGATGCCATAGATCCTAATCGTTCTTTTTATACGCCAAGCCCTGCTCAAGAATCTGCAGCATTGATGAAACTAGTGGGTGACTTAGATTTTTTGATGCATATTGATTTACACGAAACCACAGATACCGATAATTCGGAGTTTCGTCCGGCCTTGTCGGCCCGCGATGCTGTGGAGCATAAAGAATGGGCAATCCCTGATGGCTTTTACACTGTGGGTGATACTGAAAATCCTTGTGAAGGATTTCAAGCTGCCATTATCCAGTCGGTAGCCAAAGTCACGCATATTGCACCAGCTGATGAAAACGGCTGCATTATTGGCTCGGCTTTGCAGCAACCGGGCGTGATTAACTATCCATTAAAAAAATTGGGTTTATGCGCCTGCGTAACTAATGCTGACTATGTTAGTACCACTGAAGTTTACCCAGATAGCCCTAAAGTGGATGCCGAAAACTGTATTTTGGCGCAAGTAGCAGCAATAACTGGGGCCTTAGATTATTTATTAAAAAAAACTAAATAACAGCTAAGTAAAAAAGATCAGTAAAAAATAATCCATTTTCTCACTTTCATCGTAGGCTTTAAAAAAATCTAAAAGGACTAACGATGAAAAACAGATTGTTGACGCTTCTGATTGTGCTTGGACTAGTAAGTTGTGCAACCTATGATTACCCGGGTGAGGTAGAAGTAGGCAAAACTATCATAAACTTTCAGGGAGAAAGTTTAGCCGGTGAAAAGGTGCAAATTCCTAGTGCTTTTTCAGGTCAAAATACCTTGTTGTTATTTGGGTATAAACAAGATAGCCAGTTTGATATAGATCGCTGGCTTATTGCCTTAGACATGACCCAAACTCAAGTGCCTACCTACGAAATTCCTACTATTCAAGGTATGTTTCCGCGAATGTTTAGCCCTATAATTGATAACGGTATGCGCAAAGGTATTCCCAAAGCTTTGTGGCAAGGGGTAATCACTGTATATGGCGATGGAGAAGCGGTACAACGCTTTACAGGCAACCTTAACCCTAATAATGCGCGGGTCATCCTTTTAGATAAAAATGGCCGAATCGCTTACTTTTACGATCAAGGTTTTTCGGTTGAAGCGTTAAATGACCTAAGAGCCAAACTAGCTAGCTAGTACCTATTCGTTATGCTCATCTTCTTCTGGGGCTTTTAACTTAGCGGGCTTTAATTTAATAACTGGTGTTTGCAAGATCAGGCTGTTGGGGTAGGTGATGAGGTCGCCATCGGCGTGTCTAATTAGTACATGGAAGGTGGTTATCTCTTCTATCATGCCCACCAAATCAAAATCTTTGTTGGCGATTTTTACCGTGTCTCCCACTCGGTAAGGAAAGTTAAAAAAGATTAAAATGCCAGCTGTGACATTGCTCAAGATAGACCACTGAGCAAACAAGGCTATACCTAATACGGCAAAAGCCGAAGATAAAAACACGGTAAATTTACCGTAATCTATGCCTAATGTAATAGAGCCAATAATAAAAAAGCCAATAAGGTGAGTGAGCAATAATATTTGCCTAACCATTAATTTACGTTTTAATGTGGCTTTTTTGTGTTTAGCAAAACGTTCGAATGCGGCTATTACCCATCTGCGGGTAATTAAAAATAAAATAAGAATCAGTAATAATAAAAACCAGTTGTAGGTCATGGTCGGTCCTTAAACCTTATTGCGCTTTGCTATCTTTAGGCATGATCGAGTATTTATGCCAATACGGCAAGCAAGAATGTAAAACTATTTTACTAGGGCAAACTTAAAGTTAATGCCTTGACTCTTTGCTAAAAATGCTCACACTGCCATGCCATTAAAATAGCCCTGCAATAAAAAGAGTTTAAACTAAATGCAAACCGATATTTGTTATCAATTTAACTTGGCTCAAAATGCCAATCGATTTTTGAATGAGTTAAAACATTGGCCGGTTGCAAAAGTACAAGCCAAGCTCTTTGAAGGCTCAGAGTCGGTAAAAGTAAGTTATCAATTTGACGGCATGGGTTTTGATTACACCCTATCTGAGTTAGACAATTTGGCGGCAAAATATGCTGGTGTTGAACTCTAAAGCTGGCTGATAATCGCTTTCAATTAGGCAAAAAAAGAGATCCAAATGGATCTCTTAAAGTACTCTTGGGAGGAGTTGTTTTCTCTGAAGACGAACATCAAAACAAAATACCTTTTTGTTTCAATATCCTTACATCAATATAGACAACAAAGATGACAAAAAAATTTCATCTAATATTAAAATAAATCGCCTATAAATCTTACCTGCAAAAATTAGTCAGAAAAATTCATAAGTGCAAATTATTTACCTGAAATATTCTGGCAATAGAGCACGGCTTTAAAAACAATTCATACAAGTCTGTTTTGTATTAAGCAATATGTTCGAAACAAAAGGTTACAAAGGCAAAATAAACTTTTATTGATGGTTTGAGTCTCAGCATCAAGACGTTTACTCAAGGAATAGCCATGCCAACTAAACTTTCGTTCAAACAAGTAATAAAAGAAAACCTAGGATTTTTACTCTTTGTTTTAGTGTTATTTGCCTCACGCAGTAGTTTTGCTGATTGGTATGTAGTTCCCACAGGTTCAATGTTGCCCACTATAGTGGAGGGAGATCGTATTCTGGTGGATAAAATGGCTTATCGTTTAGAACTGCCTTTTACAGATATTGAAATCATGCAAACCGGTCAACCTAAACGTGGTGATATTGTGGTTTTTACTTCAAAAAAAGCCGGTAATAGATTAGTTAAAAGATTGATTGGTGAGCCTGGTGATAGAGTGGCCATGAGAAACAATCAGTTGATTATAAATGGCAAAAAAGTACGTTATACAAAGACTAACCATGCTCAAGGAAAAATCGAACATTTAGGTAAAATTGAACATAAGGTGCAATTTATGCCAGTGGCCAATGCCATACACAGTTTTGCTGAAGTGACGGTGCCACAAGGGCATTACTTGGTCTTAGGTGATAACAGAAATAACAGTGCAGATTCACGTTTTTATGGTTTTGTGCCAGCTATCGAGATTCAAGGCAAAGCGAATAAGGTGTTGGTATCTTTAGATGCTGAAAATTATTATTTGCCGCGCACTGAGCGCTTTAATATTCCTTTGATCTAATACACCTTATTCTTAGTTCTTAGGCCCTGTTATAGGTTAGGAGGTTTCTATGTGTAAGTGATAACCAGCATACTTACGCATATTAATCACTCTGTCGTTATCTAACATCAGATATTGCCCTTTGATGCCAACTAGTGTTCCCTCAAAGCTTAGTTCTTTATCTAGATTAATAGACTTAACTTTTTCGGGGTATTGGCTGACTGGGTAATGAATATCTATGGCTGGTGAGTCGGTTATGCCTATTGCCTGAAAGCCATACTCTTCAATGATTTCGTCTAGCTCAGGTTCAACTTGCTCCAGCAAGGACTCTTTTAGCGCCACTAGGTCAACTTGCTCGGGTTGGCTTTTTAACATGGTGCGCCAGTTTGTTTTGTCGGCAATATGTGCTTTAAAGGCAGTTTCTACTAGGCCACTGGTCAATCTATTTTGTACCCGCATGATAGCAATGGCTTGGGTGGCACCTTGATCTATCCAACGGCTAGATACCCCGTCTGTTACGTGTCGAGTAATTCCCACTTTAATGGTGCCAGTATTGGCCAAATACACAAAATGATCAGATAAACAGTTGGCTTCGCCCCATTCAGGTTCGCGGCAAGTACCCGCATCATAATGGCAAAGTTCGGGTTTGATTATGCAAGTATCACACTGAGCGAGTTTGGTTAAACAACGATAGCAATAGCCTTGATTAAAGCTTTTTTTGGTTTTCGTGGCGCAATGTACACAATGTATTTCGCCAGCATATTTTACTTGAATATTTTCGCCAATTAGCGCGTTCATATTAATGCTGCTGTCACCAACGGGTAATTGGTATTGAGCTAGGTTATCTTGATTGGTGCTAACGCGCATTTTGCGAATGTTGCCCTGGTAAATGGTCATAAAAAAACTGAACCCTATAAAAACAAAAACTATGGGAGTCAAAATACCATGTGCTTTGGGCTAAGCAATCAATTCTTGCTTGAATAATTTATTTATCTTGGATCTTTCTTGTTTTCTGGGCATGATGACCCAAGCTATAAAGAGAGTGTAAAAAAAATGTAATTAAAGCAAAGAGGAAATTCTATGAAAATAAATGTTTCAGGTCATCATTGCGATATCACAGAGTCTGTAAAAGAAGATATTCAACAAAAGTTTTCTAAAATCGCCAATCATTTTCCAAGTTTAATCGCTTTAGATATCATAGTAACCAAAGAGCACGGAGAGTTTAGTGCTGAAGTCTCTACCAAATACGAAGGAAGCAGTATAGCCGTTCGAGGCAAAGGTGCTGTGATGTATCCTGCCATTTCTCAAGCCTGTAAAAAATTAGATGCAGCGCTGAAACACCGTAAAGGGCAACTTAAAGGCGACTTACACGAAAAGCCAGTTGTGACCACCCCAGAAATCGCCCATGAAATCATTCAAGGCATGGATTTAAGTTAATTTACTCAATTTTGGCACTTAACTTTTAAAGGTAAGTGCCATCCCTAGTTTTATACATTCCGAATAAAATTCATTTTGTAGTTTATTTGTGCAGTCTAGTTTGCTTATCATACCCTTTGTATATTTTTTGATTTAACGCGCAAATGGACTTTTGAGTTAATGTCGCAACTACAAATATTATCTTTATTAAAACAGCACTTTTCAGATCCTTGTATAACCAAACAGGAAGTTGTGCAATCGCTATGGAGTGGATATGGCGAAATTGCACGGTATTTTAGTCCGCGACTCGATCAGTCAATAATCGTTAAACATATCGATCCTGTGCGCCAGCCAAAACATCCTAAAGGTTGGAATACTCAAACCAGTCATTTACGAAAATTACACTCTTACCAAGTGGAAGGGGCGTTTTATAAATTCTATGCAGACCAGTGTGATCTCGATTGTAAAGTGCCTAACCTGCTTACTTCTTTTAATCAAAATCAGCAGCAAGTTTTAGTTTTAACTGATTTAGACAGCCTGGGTTTTTCAGTTAGAAAAAGCACCGCATCAAATGATGATATAAAACATGGCATCAAATGGTTGGCAAATTTTCACGCGCGTTTTTTTCAGCATCAAGCGCAAGACCTATGGCCTATTGGCTGCTACTGGCATTTAGCAACTCGGCAAGATGAGCTGGCTGCCATGCAAGACGGCCCGTTAAAACAACATGCGCAGCAAATAGATCAAGCCCTTAACCAAGCTAAGTTTCAAACCTTAGTGCATGGGGATGCTAAGTTAGCTAACTTTTGTTTTCCTGATGATCGCCAAAGTGACAGACTCGCCGCAGTAGATTTTCAATATGTAGGTAAAGGAGTAGGGGTAAAAGATTTGGCTTACTTTTTAGGCTCTTGTTTAGCTGAGGCAGATTTATTTGCCTTAGAACAACCTTTAGTCGATTGCTACTTTAGCTACTTAAAACAAGGACTTGAACATTACCAACAGGATCTAGATTGGTCAGCTTTAGAGTCTGAGTGGCGCAGACTGTATGATTTTGCTTGGGCAGACTTTTATCGATTTTTATTAGGCTGGAGTCCTGAGCACTTTAAAATTAACGCTTATATGCAAGAACGAGCTGAGCGGGTAATTACAAATTTATAAGTAAGGCCCTTGCATCTTAGACCGTTTGATTTATGGTGAGCAAACAAAAATCAGACTGATCTAACCCACCTTCTACTCCCATTCATTTGGCCATGGGCAAATAGCAAAAAGTGGTTAGGCCCTAATGACTAAGAGAACCCTATTGTCTTCAGCAAAAACCAGCGAAATAATGAAGTGGCTGTTTGGCCAACTTATCCCCTATAAAAGTAAAGTTGCTTATGCCCTAAGTGCACTATTGGTAGGAGCAGGCGCTTGGTTACTGTTAGGCCAAGGCATTAAGTTAGTCGTAGATAACGGGTTTGTGGCGAATAACGCAGAACACCTAAATCAGGCAATGTTGATGATATTGGGCATTGCTTTAATTGGCAGCTTGGCCACCTACTTTCGCTTTTATTGGATGATTTGGTTAGGCGAAAGAGTTAGCGCTGATATTAGACTACAAGTGTTTAGTCATTTATTAACTTTATCACCAGCTTTTTTTGCTAAAACTCGTACCGGAGAGGTGATTTCACGTTTTACTGCTGATACCACTTTATTGCAATCTGTTGTTGGTATGGGCTTATCCATGGGCTTAAGAGCCAGTATTACCTTTATTGGAGCTTTAGCTTTAATGTTGGTTTCTAGTCCAATCTTAACTTTGTATGTGTTGGTGGCTGTTCCAGTGGTTTTGTTGCCTATTAAAATATTCGGTAAAAAGGTGCGAATTCACGCCAAAAACAGCCAAGATAAAGTGGCTGATGTAGGGGCATACGTAGACGAAACTCTACATGAAATCCATACAGTACAAGCATACGGCCACGAAGATATTGATAAACAGCATTTTACCTCGCGTATCGAAAGCGTGATGCAGGCTGCCCAATTAAGAATTAAATACCGTGCTTTGTTAGTGGCAGTGATTATTGGCATAAGTATATTGGCCATAACTATTGTGGCCTGGGTTGGGGCGCAGCAAGTGTTACAACAAAAGTTAAGCGCAGGGGAGTTAACGGCTTTTATGTTTTACGCAGTTTTAGCTGGTGGCGCGGTGGCAACTATTAGCGAAGTGCTAGGTGAAATTCAAAAAGCCGCTGGAGCCAGCGAAAGGTTGTTAGAGCTTTTACAAACCCCTAGTAGCATCTCATCTTTAGCACAAAGCAACCCCTTAGTGAGCAAGAGTATTCCAGATATACAGCTGAATGGACTAGTTTTTAGTTATCCGCTAGCCAACAATATCACTGTGCTAAAGGATATTAACTTACGTATTAAAAGTGGTGAGCGTGTTGCTTTAGTGGGGGCAAGTGGCGCAGGTAAGTCAACGTTGTTTCAATTGCTTTTGCGTTTTTATGATGTGACCCAAGGGCAAATATTGTTAGGCAATCAAGATATTCGCCAATTGGATATTAGCGAGTTAAGACAGCAATATGCTTTGGTTCCACAAGAGTCGGTAATATTTGCAGCCAGTGTAAGTGAAAACATTGCTTACGGACGACCAAACGCCAGCCAATCAGAGATCCAGTTAGCGGCAAAAGCTGCTTGTGCAGACGAGTTTATTCAGGCTTTACCTCAAGCCTATGATACCTATTTAGGTGAACGAGGGGTGCGCTTATCTGGTGGTCAAAAACAACGTATTGCCATAGCTAGGGCAATGTTGGCAGATCGTCCAATACTGCTTCTAGACGAAGCAACCAGCTCGCTTGATGCAAGCAGTGAACAACAAGTAAAACTGGCGCTCGAAAGGCTAATGCAAGGCAAAACATCTTTGGTCATTGCGCATAGGTTAGCCACTGTTATTAATGCTGATCGCATAATAGTTTTAGATAAAGGTCAAATTGTGGCCATAGGTAATCATCAAGACTTATTGGCTAGCAATGCTTTGTATCGCGAATTTGCCCAATTGCAATTTGTTAGTTAAGGCATGTTTAAAGCAAATAAGAACATTTAATCGGAAAAAGCTAGTGAGTTCACCTTCAATCAACTAAGTATGTTGGAGCAAATGTTCTTTGCTTAAAGAAATTTACTTATCAAAGTGAATCGAGTCGGTTAGCATGTTCTTTCATTCACATCAGGACATTTATTTTGGCATCTATTTTTTCATTTTCAGGTTTGTTTTTGTCTGCTTCTGTTATGCTGCTGTCTACTGAGCTTGCAGCCCAAGAAACCAACACTAACCCAGAAACAAACTTTGCTGCTTGTCTTAGTGGTTTGCAAAAGCAAGCTTTAGAGGCGGGGGTTTCTAGTACAACCACTACCGATATTTTAGGCAAGATTCAGCCCTTACCTAAAATTCTAGGGTACGACCGTAATCAACCAGAGTTTGTGCAAACCTTTGTAGGCTATTTTTCGAAACGCGTGACAGACTGGCGTATTAATAAAGGGCGAGAAAAGTTAGCTGAGCATAAAGAGTTTTTAGCAAAATTGACCCAGACATATGGTGTGCCTGGCCATTATTTAATGGCGTTTTGGGGCCTAGAAACTAATTTTGGCGGAATTAAAGGCAAAATCCCTACCTTGGCTGCGTTAACCACTTTAGCCTGTGATCAACGCAGAAGTACCTTCTTTTCTAAAGAATTAGTCCAAGCTCTTTTATTATTAGAGCGAGACAATTTATCTCCAGAACAAATGATTGGCTCTTGGGCTGGGGCTATGGGGCATACTCAATTTATGCCTACCGCTTATATTAAGTATGCCAAAGACGGTGATAACGATGGCAAGATTGATCTTTGGAATAATGAACTTGATGCCTTAGCCTCGGCTGCACACTTTTTGCAGCAGTTGGGTTGGAAGTCTGGGTTTAAGTGGGGGCGAGAAGTACAATTGCCTGATGATTTTAATTATGTGTTAGCAGGTAAAAAACAAACCAAAGCTTTAACATTTTGGGCACAGCAAGGTGTGACTCAAACCAATGGCCAAGCGTTAGACACTAGCGATATTCAAGCTTCATTACTTATCCCAGCTGGGCATACAGGTTCAGCCTTTTTAGTGTATTCGAACTTTGATGTGATACTAGGTTGGAACAATTCTGAATATTACGGGATCGCAGTTGGGCACTTAGCCGATCGCATAGCAGGTAAGTCGAGTTTATCTAAACCTTTGCCTGAACTGCCTAATTATACCTTAGATGAAATGAAACAATTTCAAGAAAATCTGAACAGCTTAGGATTTGATGTGGGGGTAGCTGACGGTATTTTAGGGCCAGCTACGCGTACTGGGGTACGTGCCTTTCAAGCAAAACATAACCTAATTGCTGATGGCTATCCTTCTCAAGCAACAGTTGCCGCAGTTAAACAGGCCATTAGCCAGCAGCTAGATATCTAAGCTAGCAATATTTCACACTTAAATTTCTAATCATTGATCGAAGTTTTAGCAGTACATAAATTCCATTATGTACTGCTAAGGCTTGCTAGGTTTTCTGGCGCGAATTTTTGACATTAGATAAACCTCTGCTAAAACAAGACTATAGATCCGATACACTTAGCTACTTTGGTAGAATATCAAAAAGTGAATTCTCTGTTATGGTTTACCTAATAGTCATCAGAAATTAATTGCATGGATGAAGAGAGATTAAAAAAACGTTATGACAGAGAGCGGCAGGCGAGACTTGCAGCCGAGGCTTTGCTTGAGCAAAAGTCATTAGAGTTATTTAAGCGTAATCAAGAGTTAGAAGAGTTAAAAGACAACCTTGAGCTTAAAGTCATAGCCAGAACTTACGAAGTCGAAAAAGCTAAAGAAGATGCAGATAGGGCAAATCATGCCAAAACTCAATTTTTAGCTAATATGAGTCACGAGATCCGCACTCCTCTAACTGCCATAATTGGTTTTGCAGAGATGATATTGCAGCAAGACCTCAATCCCCAAGACAGTCAAAAATACCTGAATACTATTATTAGAAGTGGACGTCACCTCAGTGCTTTACTAGGGGAAATACTTGACGTAAGTAACATCGAAACTGATAGATTAAGCATTAATCCAGAACGCTTTAATCTACCCCAACTGTTACAAGATATTGAGCAAGTTTATGAATTGAATTGTTTACATAAACAATTAGATTTCAGTTTAAAACTAGACTCTAGTGTACCGGTCTGGCTGACAGCCGATCCGTTGCGATTAACCCAAGTTCTTAATCACCTACTCAGCAATGCCATTCGCTATACAGATCAAGGTAGTGTGAGTTTAAATATTGCTTTTGACGCAGCGCAACAATTATTAACTTTTGATGTAATAGATACAGGTGAAGGGGTAGCTGAACACAAACAAGCACTGATATTTGAATCTTTTCAACAAGATAACCCAAGCAAAATGCATAATTTAGAAGGCGCAGGGTTAGGGTTATATTTAGCCAAAAATTTAACTGAATTAATGGGGGGGAAGTTAACTATTAATTCGACAGTTGGGCAAGGTTCGACATTTTCATTTTCTATAAAATGCCATGCACAAGAAGGAGAATGTCACTCTTTAACTGATACTGAACAAAGTCATAGTCAACTTATTTCCATCCCTAAGTTACAAGGGCAAGTGTTATTGGTTGAAGACAATAAATTGAACCAAGAATTGATTATGCTGCATTTAGAAAAAACAGGGGTGCAGGTTGACCTAGCCGAAAATGGTGAACTAGGCATTCAAAAAGTTTTGTCTGGCGCCTACGATCTAGTGCTAATGGATATTCAAATGCCAATTATGGACGGCAAACAAGCCTTGCAGTCACTGCGGCAATTAGGCATTAACTTACCTATTTATGCGCTAACAGCCAATGTAATGTCTGATGATATTAAAATCTATGACTCCTTAGGGTTTAACGGCACCTTAAGTAAACCTATAGAGTTGCCTTTGCTCTATAAAATACTGAATAAACATCTAAAAGTTGGTCAAAGCGCGACTTTATCTAAATTTGTGCCTACTCCAGAAATAACGGCTTTATTTTACGCTGAGTTAACAAAGCAACACAAAATGTTAGACCAATCTATTCAGCAGTCTAACTATCAAGAATTAACTCACTTATCCCATGTTATCAAAGGTGCTGCGGCTACATTTGGTTACGACGAACTTGGGCAATTGGCCGATCAGGCGTTATTGTCACTTAGAAAAAAAGAATATAAGCAAGGTTTGACACTTTGCACTAAATTAAGAACAAGCATAACGGAAGTATTAGATGAGCATATATCTTAACATTTTGATTGTAGATGACGTGGAATATAGCAGGCAGATATTACGTGCTGCGTTATTGGCCTGTATTCACGAGCAAGATGTAGATATTAAACCCACTTTTTTTAATTCTTCTAACGGAGAAGGGATCCCAGATTTCATCAATAGCCAAAATATCAATATAGTGTATTTAGACATTGATTTGCCGGGTAAAAGTGGACTAGAGACCTTAAAAGAAATTCGACAAATTTACGGCGAAGTGATGGTGGTAATGGTCTCTGGCGAAAGCTCTGCCGACAATGTGACCCAAGCCATCAAAAGTGGCGCTAATGGCTTTGTGGTAAAACCCTTTAATTCAAAACGCATCGAAGAAACCTTACAAAATTACCTTAAAAAGGAAAAGCTACTATGAAAGGCATAGTCTTTACCGAATTTATGGATATGGTGGCCGAGGTCTTTTCAGAAGATATATTAGAGGAGGTTATCGAACTTAGCGACTTACCCAATGACGGAGCATATACAGCAGTAGGCACATACAGTCATCAAGAAATAGTCAGAATGACCACCCATTTAAGTCAGTTAGTTGATCTGCCAGTATCAAGTTTATTAGAAGCCTTTGGACAGCACCTATTTGGCCGTTTTTATCAAAAGTATCCAGTGTTTTTTGAAATTACTCGTACTCCATTTTCATTTTTACAAAACGTTGACAGTTATATCCATGTAGAAGTAAAAAAACTTTATCCAGATGCTGAGTTACCGCGCTTTTATTGTGATCTACAATCGGAAAACCATTTAACCATGTATTATCTATCTTCTCGGCACTTTGAAGACTTAGCAATAGGATTAATAAAAGGCTGTTTAGCGCATTTTAATACAGATGCCGAAGTCACCAAAAAGCCAGGCGCTTTTAAAGGCCAAGACGCCATTGAAATACATATAGTGTTAACTAATAAGGCTTAGAACATGTTTAAAGTAACGCAAAACTTGCCAGTACTTAATGCGCGCCGATCAAATGTCTTAATAATTGTCTGAATTGAAAATCGTTTAATATTGAAATATCTGCTATAATCCCGCCGATTTTTTGACCAGCTTTAGTTTTCTCGTTACTACTGCGTTTTAGTTGTTTTATTTAGAGGGCATCATGCCAACCATTCAACCTGTTTCTCGCTCTAAGCCTGTGGCCCGTATGAAAGCCGAACGTGGCTTGTTTTCATTCCCTAAGTACTGGGCGGAATGTTTTGAACCTGCCCCCTTTTTGCCTATGTCTCGTGGAGAAATGGATCAATTAGGCTGGGATAGCTGCGACATTATTATTGTTACTGGCGATGCCTACATTGACCATCCTAGTTTTGGGATGGCGGTTATTGGGCGAACCTTAGAAGCCCAAGGTTTTAGAGTAGGGATTATTTCGCAGCCCAATTGGCATAGCAAAGATGACTTTATGCAATTAGGCGAGCCTAATTTATTTTTTGGGGTGACTGCTGGCAACATGGACTCCATGATCAACCGTTATACTGCTGATCGAAAATTACGTCATGATGATGCATACACACCAAATAACGAAGGCGGAAAACGTCCAGATCGAGCCGTAACGGTTTACACTCAGCGTTGCAAAGAAGCCTACAAAAAACCGGTTATTATTGGCGGCATAGAAGCCAGTTTACGGCGTATTGCTCATTACGATTATTGGTCTGACAAAGTGCGCCGTAGTGTATTGTTTGACTCAAAAGCCGACATGTTGATGTTTGGTAATGCCGAGCGTCCATTGCTTGAAATGGCCCATCGTTTTGCCTCTGGAGAAAGCATTGAGCAAATGCACGATATTCGTGGTACCGCTGTTATTCGAAAAGAGCCTTTACCTGGCTGGCAAGGAGTAGATTCGACCCATCTAGATACCATAGGCAAAATCGACCCCATTATTAGTCCATACGAAAACATAGAAGAAAAATGTGCGGTGTCGTCGGAAGAAGACAAACAAGCGGCCATAGATGCGCAAAAAGCTCAGCCCATAGTAGTGCAGCCATTTACCTCTAAAACTAAACGAGTTAAACCTTGGGATAAAACCTATGTGTTGTTGCCACCCTACGATGTGGTGCGCGCTGAGAAAACCCATTACGCACACACCTCGCGTATTTTGCATAAAGAAACCAACCCAGGATGCGCGCGCGCTTTAGTGCAGCGCCATGGCGACAGGATAGTGTGGATCAATCCACCTGCTTACCCGCTAGAAACCGAAGAAATGGATGCGGTATTTGATTTGCCTTATGCCCGCGTACCTCATCCAAGTTACGGCAAAGCTAAAATTCCTGCTTACGACATGATTAAAACCTCGGTGAATATCATGCGAGGATGTTTTGGTGGTTGTACTTTTTGTTCTATTACCGAACACGAAGGCCGAGTGATCCAAAGTCGTTCTGAAGAATCCATCATTCGCGAAATCGAGCAAATTCGTGACAAAGTGCCTGGCTTTACTGGGGTGATTTCAGATTTAGGTGGCCCCACAGCCAATATGTATAAATTGCGCTGTAAAAGCCCCAAAGCAGAACAAGCTTGTAGAAGGCTGTCTTGTGTATGGCCTGAAATTTGTGGTCATTTAGATACCGACCAAACCCCAACGGTAGAACTATACCGCAAAGCGCGCGATGTAGAAGGAGTGAAAAAAGTATTGATCGCTTCTGGGGTACGTTACGACTTGGCCATAGAAGACCCAAATTATGTGCGCGAATTAGTCACCCATCATGTGGGAGGGTACTTAAAAATTGCCCCAGAACACACAGAAAAAGCTCCATTAGATAAAATGATGAAACCGGGCATGGGGACTTATGACAGATTTAAAGAACTATTCGACAAATACACCAAAGAAGCGGGCAAAGACCAATACTTAATCCCGTACTTTATATCGGCGCACCCGGGCACCAAAGACGAAGACATGCTTAATTTGGCGCTATGGTTAAAAGCCCGTAATTTTAAGTTAGATCAAGTACAAAACTTTTATCCTTCGCCAATGGCCAATGCCACTACTATGTATCACACCAATAAAAATCCGATACATAAAGTGACGCACAAAAGTGAAGTGGTTGAAGTACCTAAGGGTGAAATTCATCGCCGCTTACACCGCGCGTTTTTACGTTATCACGACCCAGCAAACTGGCCATTATTACGTAAAACCCTAAAGGAAATGGGCAAAGCTCATCTTATTGGCAACTCGCCAACCTGTTTAGTGCCTGCTGAAAGCCGTAATGAATTACGCGGACGAGAACAAAAAGAATACGCTAAACGTTCGGTTAACAAAGCCTATGCCAAAGGCAAATCGGCTAATGCGGCAAAAGCACAAAAAGGCCTAACCCGGTTTAGTGACAACCAACCTCACAATGAAGCCGCAAAAAGTAAAAAGCCTAAGGGGCAAAGAAGAAAAGTCCGTTAATTTTTACGCCTTTTAGTTACAAATCAACAAACCACTAGCTAAATATCTAGTGGTTTTTTTTGTAGTCAAAATGAGTAAAAGAATAACTTGGTAGCTTTAGGCTTTATGGGTAAAACAGTCACTTTATAACAAAGTGACTGTTAATGTTTTGAAGGCCTAACGGTTGATAATGGTATTTGCTATTAGGTTAGCATTACCCTAGTTGAGGGCCAGCTGCAGTTAGGGCTAGGCCTTCTTGGTTATCAGTGAATTTAGTAAAGTTATCGATAAATAAAGTTGCTAGTTTTTGTGCTTCTTTATCCCAGTCTTCTAGCTGAGCATAGGTGTTTCTTGGATCTAAAATATGGCTATCCACACCAGTTAACGCTTTTGGAAAGGCCAAGTTAAAGTATGGCATTATTTCGCATTCTGCCTGTTCTACTTCACCATTTAAAATCGCATTAATTATGGCGCGTGTAGCCGCAAGGCTGATACGTTTTCCTGTGCCATTCCAACCTGTGTTTACTAAATATGCACTGGCCCCAGAAGCGGCCATGCGTTGCTCTAACACTTGGGCATATTGGGTAGGGTGTAAGCTTAAAAAGGCTTGACCAAAGCATGATGAAAAGGTTGGGGTTGGTTGAGTTATGCCGCGTTCAGTACCTGCAAGTTTGGCAGTAAAGCCAGACAAATAATGGTACTTTGCCTGTTCGCTAGTTAAACGCGAAACTGGCGGGAAAACACCAAAGGCATCGGCAGTTAGAAAAATAACCTTTTTAGCATGACCAGCTTTACTCACGCCCATAACACGGTTTTTAATATGTTCTATGGGGTAAGATACTCGGGTGTTTTCGGTTTTACTATTGTCGCTATAATCAGGGGTGCTGCCATTTACTACTACATTTTCTAACAATGCGTTACGCTTAATTGCTTGATAGATTTCTGGCTCTTTGGCTGGATCTAAATCTATGGTTTTGGCATAACAACCCCCTTCAAAATTGAAAATACCATCGTCATCCCAACCGTGTTCGTCATCGCCTATTAATGCGCGGTTTGGATCGGCTGATAAGGTAGTTTTTCCGGTGCCAGATAATCCAAAAAAGATAGCGGTATCCCCTTGTTTTCCTACATTGGCTGAGCAATGCATAGAGGCGATACCTTGCAAAGGTAAAAAGTAGTTCATCATAGAGAACATGCCTTTTTTCATTTCGCCACCGTACCAGGTGCCGCCAATCAGTTGCATTTTTTCAGTTAAATTAAAAGCTACAAAGGTTTCAGAGTTGGTTTGATGGGCTTTAAAGTCAGGATCGCTGGTTTTAGACGCATTCATCACCACAAAGTCGGGTTCGAAATCATCTAGCTGTTGCTGGCTTGGGCGAATAAACATATTTTTGACAAAGTGCGCTTGCCAAGCCACTTGCATAACAAAACGTACTTTTAGTGCAGTGTTTTGGTTGGCACCACAAATGGCATCTACTACATATAACTTGCTGTTAGACAGTTGCGACTGGCAGATTTTCTTTAGTGCTTGCCAAGTCTCTGGGCTCATAGGTTTGTTGTCATTTTTATTGCTGTCAGTTCGCCACCACACAGTATCTTTGGTGGTTTGGTCTTGCACTATGAACTTATCTTTAGGTGAACGCCCTGTATAAATGCCAGTGTCTACATTAATTGCCCCTGAGTCTGTAATAGTGCCTTTTTCGTATCCAGTTAAATTAGCATCTGTTTCGGCTTCAAATAGTTCGTCATAGCTGGGGTTGTGGATAATCTGATTAATATTTTCAAGACCAATAGAAGTTAAATGTGCGCGAACTTTATCGAGTCTGGTATTACTAGAAATTGGGGCGGAAGTGGTCATTTTATGTCCATTAGTCTTAGTCTGAATTATTTTGCTATTTTAAAGATAAAAAAAGCATAAGAATAGTTCCAGCCCAGTATCTTACCTAGGTCAAATTGGCACTATTTTTATACACTCTAAGAGGTTTGTGTGAATTTTGAGCAGTTTTTCGTGGTAAATCGAAAATAAACCATGCAAATTTGCTGCGTATATGACACATTGACGAGGTTTTTGAAAATATGCTTAGAGGTAAATGAGCTAAGTAGACAAGTATTTTTTAAGATGCATCGACTCTTTTTTTGCTCAAATAACCTCCATTCCAGTGTTTTTGATCCATTCACTGATTTAAAACATATCAATGCTTTAGCAACAAATTTAGCAGTCAAACTTGCAAGGGGTTAAATGCAGCGCAAATTAACCAAGTTGTTACATACAATGCTATTTATAGGTTGTTCTGTGTGGGTAACATGTCAGGCCTTAGCGTCAGTGCCGCTAAATCAATTGACATTTATTACCGAAAGCAGCGCTTCGTATAATTTTGTACGTGATGGCAAGTTGCAAGGACCCGCAGTCGATCTGTTATTGGCCGCTTCTCAATACTTAAACTCGCCAATTCAGCGAGATGATATTTTAGTTTTACCTTGGTCAAGAGGCTTTAAACAAGCCATTGAAGGGCCAAACAAAGTATTGTTTAGTACCATACGAACCTCAGAGCGCGAAGCTAAATTTCAATGGGTTGGACCTATTGCCACCGAAAGTGATGTGTTAATTGCTGCCAAATCTCGCAAGCTTGTTATTGCCGATCCTAAACAAATGAAAGACTACCTAACTGGTGCCGTTAGAGGAGATGTAGGGGAAGAAATATTGCTTTCTGAAGGGGTTCCTATGCGCAGCATAGTATTGCTGAGTCATTCAACTAATTTGGGCAAAATGTTAGCAATGGGGCGCATAGATTTATGGATATTTGGGGAAGATGGTTGGCGCGAATCGCTGCTAGCATCCAATTTAAACCCCAATGACTTTGAAGTGGTTTACCGTTTCCCCGCCAAAAGATATTACTTTGCCCTTAGTCAAGATGTAGATAAACACACAGTACAAAAATTACAAAATGCAGTAGAAAAGGTTTTGCAATTACACCAGCTTAACTTTTAGTTCTGCTGGGGTTGATTTGTATAGTGTTTTCGAGAATAAACATAAATCAAACCGCCAACTAATCCAGCCAAACTTTGACAAATTACCCCCAAGCTAGAGCGCGCACTGGCCAGTAAGGTAATGTTTAAAATGGGGTACATAGCCCAAAGTGCAACTACTATGCTTGTGCCTCCTGCAGCAGCATAAAGCAAGTATGGGTTTAAATTAAAACGTTTTTGGCAAAGGTGCGCGACAATAAACCCAAGCAAAAAACTTAGGGCAATCACTATTCCGTAAGTAGGGTACAGGCCCAATAAGTCATCCAGGCTCATGCTTAACCTGTCTGCAATAGACACTTGCACGCCAACTTTTACAAGTTCTGCAATCACTAACTGACTATGCAATAAACTGGCTAATACAAATGCCATAATCACCGCCACCAAAAAGTGCGTACACTGCCTAAGAAGATATGTAATTTTCATCAAGTGTGATAAACCTACTATTTAAATTGAAAGCGATAATGAGTGAACTGCCGGTGAAGATCAATATTAGTAGCTGTTTAAACCCAAAAGAAACGGCCTTTGGTGGGAGGATGTTATGATTAAGCCTACTCTGCTATGGGCCTTGATGATGTTATTGAGTTTTCAGATTTTGGCCAATCCTAGCCCAAGCAGTTTTCCTAAATACCAACTGCAAGCCTTAGCAACTGATTTACATTTCCCTTGGTCTTTAGCGTTTTTGCCAAGTGGCGAGTGGTTAGTTACAGAGCGTAGCGGTCAATTATTAAAAATTAACCAAGACAAACAGGTTGAAGCGATTCAAGGCCTGCCCAAAGACATCTATGTTAAAGGACAAGGTGGGTTATTAGACGTTAGCTTGCATCCTAATTTTTCTCAGAACGCTTGGGTTTATTTGTCTTATGCAAGCGGCAGTGCCAACAGTAACGGCTTAAAAGTGATACGTGCAAAACTAGTTGGGAATAGCCTAACTGAAACCCAAGTTTTATTAAGGGTAATGCCTAATAAAGACACGCCTGTGCATTATGCAGGGCGCATGACATTTTTACCTGACCATAGCCTGTTAATAACCAGTGGTGATGGCTTTGATTATCGCGAAGATGCGCAAAGGCTTGATAGTTTATTAGGAAAAACGATTCGCATAAAAGACGACGGCAGCGCCATGCCAAATAACCCTTTTGTTAGTAACGATACTAAAGCTTTGCGTAATTATGTGTTTAGTTATGGACATAGAAACCATCAGGGCATAGTTTTTGATGCGAAACGCCAAGTGATTTTCTCTCACGAACATGGGCCAGAAGGCGGAGACGAACTCAATATCATCCAAGCGGGAGTCAATTATGGCTGGCCCGTGATTACCCATGGTCGAGACTACATAGGCGCCAGAATTAGCCCTTTTACCCATTATCCTAATATGCAACAACCCTTAGTCGATTGGACCCCGTCAATCGCGCCATCTGGTATGGCGGTGCATCAAGGGCAAATGTTCAATGAGCTAAATGGCGATCTTTTCGTTAGTGTGCTTAAGTTTAAACAAGTGCTTTGGTTAAAAATGAATGGTCTTGAAGTAGTCGAACAAATTCCGTTATTTACTGAACTAGGCCAAAGAATTCGCGATGTGCGTGTTGATGGTAACGGGGCTATTTATTTTTTAACTGATAGTGCCCAAGGTGCACTTTATCGGGTAATTGCTAAAAGTGATTAAAAAACAGGCCCCAATAAAGGGATATAAATATAGAAAATATTGGTTATAAATAAACAATTACTTATGCCAATTTAACTTTTGCACTTAAACCTTTATAATTACTTGTTATATTTTGAAGTTCTGGTGTTTTTGTCTGGTGAACTTGCTTAGTTATTAGCTAATAAAGTCGCCATTCAGTGAGTCAATTCGAAATCATTAAATACCTTAAATTTTCAGCTTGGGTCTGATCAACCCACGCCTTCGTTGCTACACTCGTTGTTAAACCAACATTGTTGTCTCGACCAAATACCACTTAACTTTTACTGGTTAAGTAAAAGTTCGATTAAATTTTTACCCTGCTAATTAGCATGTTATCGCCCTTGGGAGTTATATATGAGTTTGTTTTTAGAATACCTTGAAGAAATTGAAAGTCGTAAAAAGGATTTGGGTCTTGCGCCAAAACCTATTGATAGTGCAGATTTATTAGCCGAAATTATCGAACAAATTAAAGATAAGTCTCATCAACATCGCCAAGAGTCTTTGCATTTCTTTATTTATAATACCTTGCCTGGTACGACAGGTGCGGCGGGCAAAAAAGCGCAATTCTTAAAAGACATTATCTTAGGCAACGAAAGCCTTGATGAAATTTCAGCAGATTTTGCTTTTGAATTGTTATCACACATGAAAGGTGGCCCTTCAATTGAAGTGTTATTGGACATTGCATTAGGTGACGATTCAGCCTTAGCTAAGCAAGCTGCAGACGTATTAAAAACTCAAGTTTTCTTATACGACGCTGATACGGCTCGTTTAGAATCTGCTTATAAAGCCGGTAATGCTGTTGCTAAAGAACTATTAGAAAGCTACACCCAAGCTGAATTCTTCACTAAATTACCTGATGTGCCAGAAAAAATCGAAGTAGTAACTTATATCGCTGGTGAAGGTGATATTTCTACTGATTTATTATCACCTGGTCATCAAGCTCACTCTCGTGCAGACCGTGAACTGCATGGTAAGTGCATGATTTCAGAAGATGCGCAAAGTGAAATTCAAGCCTTGCAAGCTAAACACCCTAACGCCAAAGTCATGCTTATTGCTGAAAAAGGTACTATGGGCGTAGGTTCTTCACGTATGTCTGGCGTGAATAACGTCGCACTTTGGGCCGGTAAACAAGCTAGTCCTTATGTACCTTTTATAAATATTGCCCCAGTAGTAGCAGGGACAAATGGTATTTCTCCAATCTTTTTAACTACAGTAGATGTGACAGGTGGTATTGGTCTAGATCTGAAAAACTGGGTTAAGAAAGTGGACGCTGATGGCAATACTGTTGTCGATCAAAATGGCGACGCTGTGTTAGAAGAAGCATACTCTGTTGCAACTGGCACTATTTTAACTATCGACACTAAAGCTAAAAAACTATTTAACGGCGATAAAGAGTTAGTCGATATTTCTTCAGCCTTTACTCCGCAAAAATTAGAATTCATGAAAGCCGGTGGTTCTTATGCCGTAGTCTTTGGTAAAAAGTTACAAACTTTTGCCGCAGAAGCTTTAGGTGTTGAGATCCCTGCTGTTTTTGCTCCTTCAAAAGAAACCTCAATCGAAGGTCAAGGCTTAACCGCAGTTGAAAAAATCTTTAACCGTAATGCTGTAGGTGTCACGTCTGAAAACGCTTTACATGCGGGCTCTGACGTTCGTGTAAGAGTGAACATAGTAGGCTCACAAGACACCACTGGCCCTATGACATGCCAAGAGCTTGAAGCGATGGCGGCTTCAACCATTTCGCCTTTGGTTGACGGTGCCTACCAATCTGGTTGTCACACTGCTTCGGTTTGGGATAGCAAAGCCAAAGCGAATATTCCTAAACTTATGAGCTTTATGAATGCCTTTGGCTTGATCACAGCGCGTGATCCTAAAGGTCAATATCCAGCTATGACAGACGTTATTCACAAAGTATTAAACGATATTACTGTGGATGATCGTGCAATTATTATTGGTGGTGATTCTCACACGCGTATGTCTAAAGGGGTCGCATTTGGTGCAGACTCGGGCACAGTCGCCTTGGCTTTAGCCACAGGTGAAGCGGCCATGCCTATTCCTGAGTCGGTCAAAGTAACTTTCAAAGGCAAAATGAAAGGTTATATGGACTTCCGTGATGTGGTACACGCAACTCAAGCGCAAATGCTTAAACAATTTGGTGGCGAAAACGTTTTCCAAGGGCGTGTGATTGAAGTGCATATTGGTACCTTATTAGCCGATCAGGCCTTTACTTTTACCGACTGGACTGCAGAAATGAAGGCCAAAGCTTCTATCTGTATTTCTGAAGATGAAACCTTAATTGGTTCATTAGAAATTGCCAAAAGCCGTATTCAAATCATGATCGACAAAGGCATGGATAACCAAGCCAAAACGCTTCAAGGATTAATTGAAATTGCCAACAAGCGTATTGAAGGAATTAAATCAGGTAAGACACCTGCCTTAACCCCAGATAACACTGCTAAGTACTATGCAGAAGTGGTAGTTGATTTAGATCAAATTAACGAGCCTATGATTGCCGATCCTGATGTGAATAACGAAGACGTATCTAAGCGTTATACCCATGACGTGATCCGCCCTGTGTCTTATTACAAAGATAAGCCAGTTGACTTAGGTTTTGTGGGTTCATGTATGGTGCACAAAGGTGATATGCAAATTATCGCGCAAATGTTCCGTAACATCGAAAAGCAAAATGGCAAAATTGAATTTAAAGCGCCTTTAGTGGTAGCGCCGCCTACATACAACATAGTAGATGAGCTAAAAGCTGAAGGTGACTGGGAGATCTTGAAAAAGTATTCTGGTTTTGAATTTGACGATGCTTCACCTAAAAATGCAGCACGTACTAAGTACGAAAACATCATGTACTTAGAACGCCCAGGTTGTAACTTATGTATGGGTAACCAAGAAAAAGCTGAACCAGGCGACACTGTTATCGCTACGTCTACACGTTTATTCCAAGGTCGAGTGGTTGCAGACTCAGCTGAGAAAAAAGGTGAATCATTGTTAGGCTCAACTCCCTTAGTTGTGCTGTCAACTATGTTAGGACGTTTCCCCACAATGGACGAGTACACAGCAGCAGTAGAGGGAATTAATCTAACAGATTTTGCGCCTCCTACTCATACCTTAACTTCAGCTCCTGCGGCTGCAGTGAGAATTGCTGACCCTAGCTAAAGGGTATAGTCAAACCTAAAGGTAAAACAGGCCAAACGGCTTGTTTTACCTTTTTTTTTAATTTATTTCTGCGTTTTAGTTATTGCTCGCCTTTGTTAAGAAATACAAATTTTAGCCTTCAGCTAGCTTCTCTAGTTTGTCTGTAGATAAATTCAAGTCACTGAGTTCATTCCACTTTTTATTAATTACCCTTATAATTGTACGGTTACTTTCCTACACTCCGTTAAATCGTATTTTATGGAGTCAACTAAGAGGACCAAAAAGTGTTAGAAGCCTATCGTAAACATGTACAAGAGCGCGAAGCAGAGGGTATACCTCCTAAGCCACTTAATGCAGAGCAAGTTGCCGAATTAGTTGAGTTATTAAAGTCACCGCCAGCCGGTGAAGAAACATTTTTACTTGAGTTATTATCTGAGCGAGTTCCTCCAGGTGTGGATGAAGCGGCCTATGTTAAAGCGGGATTTTTAACCGCTATAGTGGAAGGCGAAACCAGCTCGCCATTAATTAGTAAAGATGCTGCTATCCAGCTCTTAGGTAATATGCACGGTGGTTACAATATAGTGACTTTAGTGGCAGCACTAGACAATGAAGAATTGGCCGAGCTTGCTGCAGAAGAGCTAAAGCATACCTTGTTAATGTTTGATGCCTTTCATGATGTTGAAGAAAAAGCCAAAGCTGGCAACGCATACGCTAAAGAGGTAATTGAATCTTGGGCCGAAGCCGAATGGTTTACCTCGCGTCCTGATTTACCGGAAAAAATTACTGCCACTGTTTTTAAAGTAACAGGCGAAACCAATACTGATGATCTGTCGCCTGCACCAGATGCATGGTCGCGTCCAGATATTCCTTTACATGCACGTGCCGCATTTAAAATGACCCGCGAAGGGCTAGAGCCAGAAAAGCATGGTGAAGTGGGGCCATTAAAACAAATTGAAGAAATGAAAGCTAAAGGCCATCCGGTTGCTTTTGTGGGTGATGTAGTAGGGACAGGTTCGTCGCGAAAGTCTGCAACTAACTCAGTGTTGTGGTTCTTTGGTGAAGACTTACCTGGTGTACCTAACAAGCGTGGTGGTGGGATCTGTATAGGCGGCAAAGTAGCGCCGATATTTTTTAACACTATGGAAGATGCCGGTGCTTTGGTCTTTGAAGCAGATGTAGACAAAATGAATATGGGCGATGTGATCGACATTTACCCGCTTGAGGGTAAAATCACTCATGCAGAAACAGGCGAGCTATTAGCCGAATATCGATATAAGTCAGAAGTGTTGCTTGACGAAGTGCGAGCCGGCGGACGTATTAACCTGATTATTGGTCGTGGTTTAACCGAAAAAGCTCGAGAGTCTTTAGGTTTAGGCCCTACTGACTTATTCCGCAAACCCGAGCAACCTAAAGACACTGGCAAAGGTTATACCTTAGCGCAGAAAATGGTGGGGCGTGCTTGTGGTGTAGAAGGGATCCGTCCTGGTACTTATTGTGAGCCCAAAATGACCACAGTTGGCTCGCAAGATACCACAGGCCCAATGACCCGCGACGAACTTAAAGATTTAGCCTGTTTAGGTTTTACTGCCGATTTAACTATGCAGTCTTTTTGTCACACAGCGGCTTACCCTAAGCCAATTGATATTGAAACTCAGCATACCTTGCCAGATTTTATTATGAACCGTGGTGGCGTGTCGTTACGAGCGGGCGATGGTATTATTCATTCATGGTTAAACCGTATGTTATTGCCAGATACAGTTGGGACAGGCGGCGACTCGCATACTCGTTTCCCCTTAGGGATTTCTTTTCCGGCGGGCTCTGGTTTAGTGGCCTTTGCTGCTGCTACAGGTGTGATGCCACTAGATATGCCTGAGTCTGTCTTAGTGCGTTTTAAAGGTAAAATGCAGCCTGGCATCACGCTACGTGACTTAGTGCATGCCATTCCTCTTTACGCCATTAAACAAGGCTTATTAACAGTAGCGAAAAAAGGCAAAATCAATGCATTTTCGGGTCGGGTATTAGAAATAGAAGGATTGGACGACCTTACCGTAGAGCAAGCCTTTGAATTGTCTGATGCTTCAGCTGAACGCTCTGCAGCAGGCTGTACCATTAAGCTGTCTGAAGCTTCTATTGCTGAATACTTAAGATCTAACATCACTATGTTACGTTGGATGATAAACGAGGGATATGGTGATGCCCGTACCTTAGAGCGTCGTGCCCGTAAGATGCAAGAATGGTTAGATAACCCTGAGCTAATGCGCGCTGATGCCGATGCTGAATATGCCGAAACCATAGAAATTGATCTTAACGAAATTAAAGAGCCAATTTTATGCTGCCCGAATGATCCTGATGATGCTAAAACCTTGTCAGAGGTGGCCGGCGATAAAATTGACGAAGTCTTTATTGGCTCTTGTATGACCAATATTGGCCATTTCCGTGCCGCTGGTAAGTTACTAGAACAATTTGAAGGAAGACTACCCACACGTTTGTGGATGTCGCCTCCAACTAAAATGGATCAGGCCCAGCTAACCGAAGAAGGCTATTACAATATTTATGCAAAGGCCGGTGTACGTACCGAAATGTCGGGATGTTCATTGTGCATGGGTAACCAAGCTAGGGTTGAGCCAAATGCGACCGTCTTGTCTACCTCAACCCGTAATTTCCCTAACCGTTTAGGTGATGGAGCCAATGTGTACTTATGTTCGGCTGAGCTAGCGGCGGTAGGGGCGATTATGGGTAAAATACCTTCAACAGAAGAATACATGTCTTACGCCAGTAAGATTGAGTCTATGTCTTCCGAAGTGTTTAGATACCTTAATTTCGACCGTATGGATGCCTTTAAACAGGCTGAGCAAGCAGCGCAGGCGAATATTATTCCAGCGTTGAATATTAGCTAAAAACCACGTAAAAATATAAGCCGGCATAGCGTAAGTTATGCCGGCTTTTTTATTTATAGGATTTTTACAAGGAATAACAGATGGGTAAAAATGTCACTGTTGTGGTTTTGGTAGCGGTGGTGTTGGCGAGTTGTACTAAAAATGGGGTCAGGCAAGTATTAGCTAATGCCATTGGCAACTCTGTTGATACACAAGTAGAGTTTTCGCGCCTAAAATGCAATCAATTACAACAACAATGTACTTTTGGTGAATACCAAGAATGGCAAACCAGTGATAAACAAATGGGATGCTCGTGCAAAAAGTTGTAAGCTAAGTTTTATTATTTAATTAAGAATTAAACTTATGTTTCAAGCTAAATATTCTGCCTTTGTGTTTGTGCTTTTATTGGTTGTTTGGCAGCCTTTGTTAAATGCTCAAGATGTGGCTTTTGGGCAAGTAGAGATAAAAATCAATGAGCAAACCTATTCCTTAGAATATGCCCATACCTTTGAACAAAGAGCCTTAGGCTTAATGCACCGCGAAAGTCTGTGTGACGATTGTGGCATGTTATTTAAGTTTGAATACCAAAGGCTTGCTGGCATGTGGATGAAAAACACCTTAATTCCATTGGATGTGGCCTTTATTAGTAAAAACGGCACAATCACTGATATCAAAACCATGCAACCTCACGATCTCAATACCACTAGCGCTTCTAAACCTGTGCTTTATGCATGGGAAATGAACAGAGGCTGGTTTGAAAAACAAGGGATAAAAGTGGGTGATAGCATAAGCCTACCCAAAGCAAGTGAATAGCCTGCTTTAGGCCAAATTTTATTGGCTTTAACCTTCTCGCATAACCTATTCCAAAAAATGTAGTTTTTAAGCGTAGGTTTTGCTTTTTAAAACAGTAAAAAAGCTGTTATTTTTGCAGCATTAACAGCCTAAACCCGAGCATAACTTAGTGAATAATTCAGTCCCTAACAAAATTAATGTGGCGAAATTTGGTGGCACCAGTGTGGCCGACTTTGCGGCCATGAAAAACTGCGCGCAAATTGTTATCAATAACCCCAATACCAAAGTGGTAGTTGTCAGTGCCTCTGCTGGTGTGACTAACTTGTTAGTGGATATTGCTCATACGGCTATGGCAAAAGAGCAAATCAAACAAAAACTAGCAGAAGTCGAAAACATTCAAC
This sequence comes from Paraglaciecola aestuariivivens, assembly GCF_052983255.1. Lineage (NCBI taxonomy): Bacteria > Pseudomonadati > Pseudomonadota > Gammaproteobacteria > Alteromonadales > Alteromonadaceae > Paraglaciecola > Paraglaciecola aestuariivivens. The sequence goes on from NZ_JBRKBA010000002.1 coordinate 393,051, forward strand.
AGGCGATTTTAAACAAGCTTGATAAAGCGGATGAGGTGCAGCCTAAACTGGCGCTGTTGCTAGCATCTTTAACTGATCTTGCCTTGCATGAAGAGCTTAACCACAGCCACGACTTAAAAGATGCCTTGTTGTCTCACGGCGAAAGAATGTCGTCGTTATTATTTACTGCGGTATTAAATCAATCTGGTTTAGTGGCAGATAATTTTGATGTACGCAATGTGCTAAAAACCGATAGTGAATTTGGTAAAGCCGCCCCTAATTTAGAGCAGATTAGTCAATGTGCTAAAAAGCTAATGTTGCCTGAGTTAACCGACACTGTATTAGTCACCCAAGGATTTGTTGGTGCCGATCAATTTGGCAATACCACCACTTTAGGACGTGGTGGTTCAGACTTTACTGCTGCTTTGTTAGCCGAAGCATTAGATGCCCAAACCTGCGAGATTTGGACAGATGTAATAGGGGTTTACACTACAGATCCACGCATTACCTCTGCTGCTCGCCCCTTGCCCGAGTTAAGCTTTGAAGAAGCCGCTGAAATGGCCACCTTTGGTGCTAAAGTTTTACACCCTGCCACTATGGAGCCTGCTCTTAGGCAAGATATTAAGGTGTTTGTGGGATCTAGCCGCGAGCCTGAAAAAGGCGGCACTTGGATTGTGAGAGATTGCCAAACAGAGCCATCTTATCGCGCTATTACACGCCGTAAAGAGCAAGTAATGGTGACGGTAAAAACCCCTAAAATGATGTATGCCCAAGGCTTTTTGCAGAAAGTCTTTACTATTATTGCTGAGCATAAGTTGAGTGTTGATCTTATTACCACCTCAGAAATTGCGGTGTCTTTTACCCTAGATAACCCCGCTAACTCAGTGCTTGAGCGTTTAAACTTTGAAACCATTGAAGAGCTAAGCCAATTCTGTGATGTATTAGTTGAAGAAAACTACGACTTAATTACTGTTGTTGGTAATAACATGCATAGCGCTGCAGGAGTGTCTAGTAAGATATTTGCGGCCGTGGCTAACTTTAATCTACGTATGATTTGTTATGGTGCCAACCCGCATAATTTATCTATGTTGGTAAGTAACCAAGACAGTTCTGATGTAGTTTGTGCCTTACACAAAGAATTGTTTGAATAATTAAGTCTTAACAGTGATTAACTTAGCGTGCTTGCTTAGCCAAGCACGCGTTAAGTCACTGGCATTTGATACAACACCACTTCGTCCGTAAATAATGGATCTTGATGCAGGTAGGTTTTTACATAACTCATGCCTAGCTTTTGCATAACTTTTATAGATGCATGATTTTGTTGAACCGCAATCGCACTAAAATGAGTATTGTGGTTCACTTTACTGACCTGGTTTTTTACGTGCTCGGCGGCTTCTGTTGCATAGCCTTGTCCCCATGAGTCGCGCACAAAACGCCAACCGAGTTCTAGATCTTTGGGGTTAGCTATGCCGGTAAAAAATCCCATAGGCCTTACTAACACCCAGCCTATGGCTTGTTGGTTTTCCAGTAAGCTGACTTTCCATACACCCCAACCTAATTCTGCCTGAGTAAACTTGGCAATGCGTGGTATAAACACCTTTTCGATATGCTCTGCTGTACTTTTTTTTCCGCCGTTAATAAAGCGCATAACCTCTGGATCGTTATCAACCTGCATTAAAAAGTCAGGCTCAGGTTGAGTGATTAACTGATAGCTTAAACGGCAAGAATTTTGAATTTTCATAGGTATTTATTCACTCAAATATTGGCTTAGATTAACTATTGGCAACCTTAGTTTTGATGCTGGTTTTGAAGCCACTTTTTGTATTCTGCCAAAGGCGCTAATCCTAATTGTGCTCTTAATTGGTCTACTGATGCTTGATCTTCTATTGGTAAAAACACTACTTGGCCATTTAACCAGTCGGCTTGAGTGCCAAATACTTGGGCCTTACCTTGTTTAAGATACACATTGTCTGTGAGTTCAGCTACATCCTGGCCACTTAACCCCTCTTGGTCGAGATAAGACTGAATGATTAAAGGCAACATAGTTTGCTGAAAGCTTAAGTTTGAAGCGTGATTAACCAAGGTAAAGGCAGCTATCACACCAGTTGTGCCAACAAGTTTTTGGGTGGGCCAACCGTGAAGTTCGATTATAGAATTTAAGGTTTGAGTATGGGTTTTATCAATTTGGCGCGCAATTAAGCTTAACGCTTCTGGGGCTTTTTTATCTTGGTACTGCGCCAGTTTTTGCTGAATCTCTTGGCTTTGTTCAGCCATTTTAATTAGTTGCTGTGACAAGCTTGGATTGTCTTGGGCAAAAATAGCAGTAGAACTAATGAATAAACTAAAAATCAATAAATAACGCATAGAGTAGATCGCTTTATCTGAATTGAGCTGAATACTAACAAAAGTCAGGCACTCATAGAGCAGAGTCTATGAGTGCCAAAGGTTTATTTAGTTTGTTCTGAGCTGGTTTTTTTGTCTTGTTTTTTAGCTGGATCGTATTTAGCAAACCAACCCATAATGTTGTCGGTTTTGCTGATCAATCGGCTAGGGCGAGAAGCAATATAATGAGGTGCACTGGGTACCCGGATCAGGGCAGTATCAACTTCTAGCATTTTTAATGCAGTGTAATATTGTTCGGCTTCCCAAGCTGGGGTGCGATAGTCTTCTTCACCTACCATCAATAGGGTAGGGGTAGTGACTTTATCAACATAGCTAATAGGTGAGCGTTTAAGGAAAACCTCAGGATTAGTCCAAGGATCGGCGCGCACCCAATGACGGCGTACCATTTGGCCAATATCTGCAGCCAGCGCCATGGTCATCCAATTAATTACAGGTTTGATAGACGCGGCTGCAGCAAAGCGTTGGGTTTTAGTGGTGATCCAAGCTGTTAATATGCCACCACCCGAGCCACCAGTAACAAATAGACGTTCTGGATCGGCATATTTACGTTTAACCACCTCGTCAACTACCGACATTAAGTCATCGTAATCATAACCTGGGTAAGCTAAATCTATGGCCAGAGCAAAGTCTTCGCCATAGCCTGTAGAGCCACGAGGATTAGCCCAAACTGTGACATAACCTTCTGCCGCATAGCGTTGAATTTCACTGGCAAAATAAGGGCCGTACATAGCATAAGGACCACCATGAATTTCAATGATCATAGGAAAGCTGCCATCTGCTTTAAAATCAGGTGGAAAGGCTACCCAAGCCTCAATTTCTAGGCCATCGTGAGATGATTTAACTTTGATTTCTTCAACTTTAGCTAAGTCTAAATAAGGCAGAACATCGTCATTTAGGTTAGTTAAAACCTTTTGGTGTCTACCTTTTATATCAACTACAGCCACTTCAGCAGGGCGCTCGCTAAAACCCGCAGTAAATGCAATCATAGGCTTTTTGCCAGCACTGACAGAAAAACTTCCAGCAGCATAAGGACGACCTATAGATGTGCCACCAATATTGGTCACTAATTTAGTCACTTTGCCTTTTAAACTAATGTTATACAGGCTTAACACTCCATGATCTTGCGACAGAACCAACAGACTTTTACCATCTGGCGCCCACAAAGTTTGACCTATAGTGCCGGCAAAGTCCTCAGCTAAAGGTCTACTATTGCTGCCATCAGCGTCCATTAAGTACAAATCATTTTGTTGATAAGACAGGGTTTTATCGTCGTAGCCATTATAAGCAATGGTTTTACCGTCTGGAGAAACAACAGGTGAACGATCTGGGCCGTTTCTTGTGGTTAAGGCCGTAATAGCTAAGCTAGATAAATCAAGACGATAAATTTCACTTTCAACAGGATCTAAATCGCGATCGGCAGCTAAGTTACCGGTTAACAACAAGCTATTGTTGTTAAGCCACACGGGGTTAGACATGCCAGACTCTTCGAAGGTTACTTGCCTTGGAGTTCCGCCATTTACAGGTAAGGTAAATACTTGGTTTGCCCCTTCTTTTAAATAACCTGCACCGTCGAATCTAAAAGTGAAATCGTCTATTACGTTAAAAGGGTCGTTCCATTCAGCGCCTTTAGGCTTTTTAACCGGCTTAGCAAAAGCGGGTTTTTCTGACTCAACAAACATATTAAAAGCAATATGTTTGCCATTAGGCGACCAAGTTACATTAGAAGCACCAGAATCTAACTGAGCTAATGAAAAGCTTGCGCCAGAATCTAAAAATACGCGTCTAATTTCAGGTTTTCCAGCATGGTAGCTAGTAAAAATGAGACTTTTTCCGTCTGGTGACCAACGAGGAGAAGACGCACTCATATCGGCAATTAGTGGGCGATTGCTGCCAGATTTAAGATCTAGGATCCATAACTTGCCGACGTTTTTATCTGTCATCTTATCCATGCTTTGACGCAAATAAACAATGCTTTTTCCATCAGGTGATATTTGCGGATCATTTGCATATTCAATGTCAAATACACGTTCGGCAGTGAAGCGTTTTGATTGTGCTGGTTTGTCTTCGGCGGCTACACTAGCAACGCTCACCAAAGTTGAGGTGGCGACTGCCCAAAACACACTGGCTTTAGCTAAGCCTTTTACAGCAGTTACTGGGTTAAATTTACCCCAAGTCGCCCGCTGATTAAGAGCCAATAGCTGCATAATCTTCTCCTTAAATAGACTGTAAAAAATCTTGTAATGATTAAGATGGATACCTTAATTTAAGCCCAGCATACACCTGATCACTATAATCAGCTAACGCGATATCTAAGCTGTCGAGTACCTCAACTAAATGTTCGTTATCTTCACGATCTTGCCAAATTTTTATGTAAGTGCCTTCTTTATACCCGTGATCTTGGCGGAAAAAATTCAAAACATTTTTGCCTACATATTGACGATACAATTCGTCAGACGTCATTTCGGCTTGCTCAACTATTTGTAAAAATAATGGCACATCAAAACGCTTAGCCGCGCATAACCCCGCCATTAATTCTAAGTTATCTAAAATGTGCTGTTGGCTGAATGGATAATTCTTACCATCAAAGGTGACTGACTTACGCCCAGACGCTAATTCTTCAGCAATAGTTTGAGCTGATTTCTCAATATCACCATTAAAACCAATAATGATATCTGACAAAGCAAAGTGCCAAATATCTACCAACTCCATTTGCAATTGAGCTAGGTCTTTTTGTTGAGCTTTCCACCACTTCCAACCGTGATGCTCTATCCCCTCAACCGACTCAATCATGGCCGCGCGCAAATAGGCGTACCCTGCGTTTAACCAATCTGGGTTGACCTTTTTATTCATGCCGTCTTGCAGCGATAACATAGTGGCGAGTTGGGTGGCGTTAAGCATAGTTGTTGTGATCCTATTAGAAAATTTGCGGCTAATACTACAAAAAAGTGACTAGCATTTATACCATGAGACATGACTAAAATAACCTAAAGGCGTTTGAGTTTTTACTCAGTTTGATGCAAAGCTTAGAATTAAGATTGAGTAATTAGAAAATAAAAAAATGCGTACACATTATTTAGCATGTGAAGGGCAATGCACAGCAACACATTCTTGGTGATTAGCCTAACAGAGCCAAAAAATAATGCTAATGTAAAGATTACACCTAATTCTGCTACGCTGTATTGAACATGTATTATTGTAAAAATAAAAGAAGTACTAAATAAAACTACATATTTGTTCACCTTTTTATCTAATAACAATGAAAAAAAGGCTCCCCTGAAAATTAACTCTTCAATTATTGGCGCAATAGTACAGACCGCTAAAATACCAAGCGCCAAATTTGTGCTTGATTGATTTATACCGTTAAGAAAGTCAGATTTTGGAAGATTGAAGTAGTTAAAAATAATCCAATAGCCAAGTGTAATTACCAGCCAAGTCAAAAGACACATCAATATTTTAATTTTTGAAACTGGCTCAAGGCAAATCATATTAGGACTAATTTTGATTAGTCTATACATAATGATTGCGGTAATAACGGCCGCAATTAAGCTATGGAAAAGCCAAACTCTAAGATTGATTTTTTCCGTTACGCTACTATCAATATCAAAAATGAATTGAGTAACCATTACGCCCAATATGTTCGGTACTAAGAATAAAATTAGCAGCCAGCCAATGATTTTGGTATAGCTCAATGGAGTACTGTTAATTTCGGGTGCTGTTGTTGTGTTAGTTTGCATGGTAAAAGTATGTCCTAATTTCCATTTAGATTAATAAAGCATCCAGCTTATTAACTTTTATTTTTAGCTAGCAGTTTGTGTCAAACTGGAGGTTAAATTATTAAGTTTGCCTTTATTTAGCAAATACAGCTGTTCAGCCATATCAATAGTTTCTTGTCTGTGGGCAATCATTATGCGAGTGATTGGAAGATGCTGAATTTGTTCGCTTATTTTTGCTTCGTTAGTTTTGTCTAAATGGCTGGTGGCCTCGTCCATAAATAACACACAGGGTGATTGATACAGTGCTCTGGCTAATAACAAACGCTGAATTTGCCCCCCAGAAAAATTAGCGCCCATATCCCCAACTAATGAGTTATATCCCATAGTCATCTGGCTAATATCTTCATGAATTGCTGCAATATGAGCACATTGCTCTATTTTTAGATGATTTGGCTGAGGGTCAAAAAAGCTAATGTTATCGGCTATCGAACCCGCTAAAAGGGTATCGTCTTGCATCACAGCAGCTATGTGTTTGCGGTAATTTTTGAGGCCTAAGTGGGTAATGTCTTTACCATCTAATAACACTTTGCCAGAGGTGGGCTGCAATAACCCCAGCATAATTTTCATTAGCGTGGTTTTTCCCGCTCCTGACGGACCAGTGATTGCAACTGAATCACCAGCGTTCACCTGTATATTAACCCTGTCTAAAATTAGTGTTTGGTCATTGTTGTAACTAAAACAGATGTCTCGCAACTCAAGCTTACCTTTTGGCGCATAAGTAAAGTCCGCATTGCCATCGCGATTAGCTTCTTGTTTAGTTAATGCAATATCGGCAATTCGGTCAAGGTGCAGCCGCATCATTTTGAATTGAATAATTTGTTCAATTAAGTTGGCAAAGCGGCTAGTAAGTTGACCTTTATAAGCAATAAAAGCTAACACCATACCCACTGTTAAACTATTTGCCATCACCATAATGGCGGCAAAATAAATGACTAAAATGTTCTCTAAGCCAAAGAGCAGGTTTTTGAATGCATTGAAGCTAATATTTAACCGCCCTAAACGTATACCACTATTAATGACTTCAGCAAATTGGTTTTGCCAAATGCCTTGGCGTTGCGGCTCGTTGCCAAAAAGTTTGATGGTTTGTATTCCTCGAATGTTTTCTAAAAAATTCGATTGTTCTTTGGCGGAGTTTTGAATCATTTCTTCGGTGGCTTGATGTAAGGGGCGGTATAGAGCTAAGCGAACTAAGGTATATAAAGCTATGGCAGTCAGTACCACAGCAGTTAGTTTAATTGAATATAACAACATCATGATAAGTACAGTGATGGCCATTACCCCATCAACTAATGTCTCAACAAAGCCTGTGGTAATACGTTCTCGTATTTGAGCAAGTGAGCCAAAGCGCGAGACTATGTCACCTATATGCCGTGATTCAAAATAATTCATGGGTAAGCGTAATAAATGCCTAAGTAGGTTTACTCCCATTTGCATATTTAGCAAACTAGACAAACGTAAAATTAGCCAACTACGCACAGAGTTGGTGATAACCGAAATCACTGCTATTAAGGCAAAGCCTAACGCCAAAACAGTTAAAAGTGGTTTATCAAAACTAATAAGTACTTCATCTACCACCCATTGCATGTAATAGGGTGCCATTAAGGCAAACAGTTGTAATACCAAGGACAAACCAAAAAGTTTAACCAGACCCGACTTTAACCCCTTTATTGCACTGAACAACTGGGTGAACTTCATCTGGGCTTGTTCTTGTTTGACTTCAAACTTACTAGTAGGGGAAAGCTCTAAACAAATACCGGTAAAGTGTTTGCTGAATACTTTATTAGTTAAATTCAGCTTACCTTTTGCCGGATCATTGATTAAATATTTTGCAGATTTTCCCCTCCCTGAAACCTTTGTAAGTACAACAAAATGATTCATATCCCAATGAAGTATGCATGGAGTTTGAACTTTACGCACTTCATCAAGTGAGCAACTTACAGCTCGGCTTGCTAAACCAATAGAATCAGACAACTCAGTTAAATTTTGCAGATTAATTCCTTTTAATCTAGAGGTAAAACGCTTTCTTATAGCAGGCAAATCAATTTTATGACCGTGGAAACTGGCTATCATAGCTAATGATGCTAAACCACATTCTGCCAATTCAGTCTGCAAAATTAGAGGTGGGCTTCTCAAAGACCTAAATTGAATTTTATTTTCAATTTTCATATTGAAAATGCATTCTTCAAAAGAATAAGCATGCTTTTTATCTTATTCCTTTTCATTTGTCGAAAAAATACTAAATAGCTCTTTTAAACAGTCATTAATAAATAAATAATTTAATGAAAGTGTTAAAACTACAAGTAAAAAAGGAATTAAATTAAATATTGAATGCTCAAATATAGATAGAAATAGCAAAAAAATGACCACAAAGCACCCTATTAGAGAATGAAACGTAAAGCTCTGTTTGATTTTTTTTAATAACCTTTGTTCTGTTACAAAATCTATTTTGTTCATTTATTAAATCCCCATATATTATTGTTAATAGTTTGGGGAAAATAAGAACTTGCTTCCCCAAACTTAACTTATAGCATTTGATTACTCTCGAAATTACTATGCGTTTTTGGCGTCTTTACATTCTTCGGAACCAACAAAAGCGCCGAAAGCTCCTATTATAGCTCCAACAAAAGAGCCAACAGGGCCGCCTAAGGCTCCTCCGATTGCACCAACACCACCCATCTCAACCATTTCGTTTAAACAATTTTGTCCACTCTCTGCATTTGGAGTAGTCCACGGGCTATCTTTTTCTTCCACACCACCGTCTTCACCACCACCATTTACTTGTTTAAACTCATTTACGTTTAATTCACGCATAATGTTATACTCCTTGTATCCAACCTTCTTTGTCTAAAGAGTGGTTGGGTTGTTGATTGCCAACTTATATAAGCTGGCGATTAATAAGGCCGGCTTTAGTTGTTCTTGCTAAGTGTGACTAAGGTCGGCCGCTTTATTTTCTAAAAAGATGATGGGTAATTCGTGCACCGCCTTAGTAGAAAAATTCGTTATTTTTTGTTTTATATCCGTTAGCTCACTCGCCCTTTTAAACTGTAGATTGGCTGCAATAACCACTCAATTAAGCTGCGTCGCTCTAACATAATATCTGCCTCGAATAACATGCCACTTTTTAGGTTAAAGCTTTTACCAAAGGCCAGCATTTGTTGTTGATTGAGTTTGGCGCGCAAGCGGTAAACTGGCTCTTGCAATGCAATAGGTAACTGTATTTCGTTTGGGCTAATAAGTGCCTGATCGATACGTATAATTTCACTCTCTATAAACCCAAACCTTTGGTAGGGGAAAGCGTCAAAGCGTAAACGAGTGATATTACCTATTTGCACAAAGCCCGCAGAGCGAGTGGGTAACAATAATTCGGCAATTAGCTCAGAGCCTTCGGGTAATATATGCAGTAGTGGTTTTGTTGAATTGAGAGTTTCACCTTCAACCACTTGAATACCTGTAACTAAGCCGCTGTTACTGGCAGTAATAGTGTATTTGTGATTGCTGTTAACCTGAGCTAGTTGGCGTTGTAAATCTGCTTGTTGGCGTTTTAAGTTGTTAATACGCAAGGTATATTGCTGCGGAATATTAGTGTGATTAAAGGCTATTTGATTCAGATCGTTTTCGAGTTGTAACAGTAACCGAGCAATATTTTGTTTTTCTTGCTTTGCCTCTAACAGGGCTTGTTGTTGCTGATCTTTTTCTAGGCTGGTGACAAAACCTTGTTCATTCAGTTGGCCTAACTGTTGTTGTTGCATGTGTAAAATGTTGAGTTTGTCGTTGGCTAATTGGTATTGATTTTTTAATGCCCAACGCTGTTTTTTTAGTGCTTGTTGTTGCGTGTCTAAGTTAGCAATTTCTTGCTGTTTTAATTGTTGGTGTTGCTGTATTTCATCTTGTAGCAACTGATTTTGCTGTTGTAATTGTTCGATTAATTGGCTACTTAAATCTATACCTTGGAAATTGTGTTGCTTGATTACAATAGTGGCTAATGACTGGCCTTTTGCGACTTTGTCACCTTCTTTTACCCATAATTTCTCGATGATGCCGCCTTGGTTGGCAAAACTTTTTATCATGCCTTTGTCAGGCATTAAAAAGCCACGAACGGTTTCTTTTCGCGCATACTCAGCATTAAATAAAAATACAATAATAGAGATTGCCACACAGACTAAAACTATCACTGTTAGTTGAATTGATAGGGGTTGGGCTAAGCTAATTTCACCTGTAAGGCGCTCGCTTTGTTGTTTGATAGCTTCCTTTCTAAACAGCGACATTTCATATCCTTGAAATCATTGTTAAGCAAAACTTAGGTTAGCTAAAGTTAGCTGTCAAAAAGATTCTAAGGCCTAGCCATTGATCCGCTAGCGAGTTTTAGAATTAAAGTGCTAATTTTCATTAGGTTAAAGAATTGACCTAAGGCTAAGATTATTTGCCTTCAAAAAAATGATTTTTAGATCTAAATAGAATTTAAGATGGTTTTGTATGCTGTAACTTAAAGCTCTGAATAGCAGCAATACGCTGTTGGTTTAGTTGTTCTCTAATGTCTTTGCCTTTATAACCCTGCTCGACTATAGCTTTTACTGCTACCTGATTGGCAGCCAAATAAGCTTGCCAAATAAAATCTGAGTTAGGGTAGGAATTATCTTTATTGGATGCGGTTGATATGGCTTTACAGGCGAGTAAAAAATCGTTGAAGCGTTCAGGTTTGCGCCAAATGTCACAGTGGTCAAACAAAGATAAAATGGCCTGTGGAGTTAAGCTAACTGCTTGCGCTACTTTGTGTTGATATTGGCCAACCATAGTGGCTAATTCTCGGCAATCATTGGGCGTTTTTAGTCTTAGGCAAAGTTGCCGTATCTTATCTAGCCCAGTTTTTTGCTGTGTTTGTATGTCTGGAACTAAAGCATGCACTAAACAGGCAAATCGTATGGGAAGTTGGCTAGACAGAGATACAGCTTGTTTTAGTACTATGGCAGTGTGTGTATCCCAAACTTCATCAAGCTCTGCAAACCACACTTTTAAAGCGCCGCAAGTCTTTAATATTTCAAAATACACCTCAGGATTGTGTTCTAAAATACTGCGGGCGGTTTCTTGCCAAACACGTTCTGCACTAAGTGCACTTAGCTCGTCTTGCTCTACTAAAGTTTGCATTAACGCCATAGTTTCGGGGGCAATGCTAAACCCTAAATGGTGATATCTAGCAGCAAATCTTGCCACCCTAAGCACTCTTAGTGGGTCTTCTACAAAGGCATCAGATACGTGTCTAAGCACTTTGTTGGCTAGGTCTTTTTGGCCATGGTAAGGATCGATAATCTTGCCGTGTTCGTCCATGGCCATAGCATTTATAGTAAGGTCACGGCGTAGTAAGTCTTGCTCTAGGGTAATGTGTTGTGAAGCATCACACTCAAAACCATTATAGCCTTTAGCGGTTTTACGCTCGGTTCGGGCTAATGCATATTCTTCTTGGGTTTTAGGGTGTAAAAAAACCGGGAAATCAGCGCCAACCGACTGATACCCTTGTTCAAGCATATGTTTGGGGGTGGCGCCAACCACTACCCAATCGCGGTCTTTTACCGGTCGATTAAGTAATTTGTCGCGCACTGCGCCGCCTACTAAATAGTGTTTCATATCAGTATTATGCCTTACCTATTGGCAATGCAGAAGCACACAGTTTGCAAAACTTTGCAGCTAGTCTTTGACAACATAATGCTAACTGGTTAGTTTATCTTGGCTTTATTTTATTCCCTAGGAAACAAGTGGCCCACTTATGTATTTGAGTTATTTTGGATTGTCAGATAATCCTTTCTCTATCGCGCCTAACCCAGATTTTTTATATATGAGCCCTCGACACAAAGAGGCATTAGCGCAATTGGTGTTTGGCTTGCGAGAAAGTGGCGGCTTTGTGATGTTAACCGGTGAAGTGGGCACCGGTAAAACCACGGTTTCGCGTAAGCTATTGCAACAATTGCCCGACAATACTCAAGTGGCCATGATCTTAAATCCAACGCTTTCTGCATTGGAGTTGCTGGCTAGTATTTGTGACGAACTAGGCATTGCTACACCCAGCTCACAACCCAGTTTAAAAGTGTTAAGTGATCTTATTTTAGCTAAATTGGCCACTAATCATGAGTTTGGGGTTAATACTGTATTAATTGTCGACGAAGCCCAGCATTTAATGCCTGAAGTTTTAGAACAATTACGTTTGCTGACTAATTTAGAAACCAATCGTGAAAAACTATTAAAGGTAGTGTTGATAGGCCAACCAGAGTTACAGTTATTATTAAAACGAAACGAATTACGCCAACTAGCCCAGCGAATTACTGCGCGATATCATTTGTTACCGCTAACGGCCAAAGAAGTAAGCGCTTATGTGGGGCATAGACTAAGTGTGGTGAATGGCGATAGTCGGGTATTTTCTAACGCCAGTCTGCGCACTTTATTTAGTATTTCTGCAGGCATTCCCCGAGTGATCAACTTGTTAGCCGACCGCGCCTTAACCTTAACTTATTGTAAACAGATGGCGGTGGTACCAGAGCATATTTTGGTGGCTGCGGCAGAGCAAATATTAGGTGCGGATGTAGTGAAACAACGCTTAACTAAAGGTCGGCAGCTTAAGTTAGCGGCAGTCTTTACTCTATGTGTATTTTTAGGGTACGGTTTGGGGCAATTTTATGCATGAGTTGCTAAGCATAGATAATCTCAAACTAGGAATGGTGATAGTAAAAATCACCCAACAACAAGGGCCAGTATCTATTCAAAAATCGGGATTAGTCTCGAGTGTTGAGATGATCCAGGGCTTGCGCGAAATGGGAGTAACAGAAGTACAAATAGACCCACAACAAAGTGTCGAAATATCCTCTGCAACTAGCCTTAGTTCACCTACGCAAAGAATGTTAAATCAAAATATTCAGGTTAGTGCTAAGGCAAGTGAGTCAGGGGCCAATGCCGCTCAAGCTCATGTGTTTTTGCCTTCGGTACAAGACTTACCTTCGCCATACCTTTTTTATTTTCATCGCTATGTTAGTTATGTTGTTTTGGCAGTCTTAGGTTTGGGATTAGGTTGGGGGCTGACGCAATTATCTGCTGTTAAAAGTTCAGGCTTATTTGCTCAATACCAGAACAAAACCTTAGTAGATAAACCAACCAGCCAACAAACTCCCACTCAGCCAGAAAAAACACATGCGGTTGAGGTAGAAGTATCAGATTTAGAGTCTTCTCAAACGGCTGTTGAGTCTTTGCCTATAACAACAACTAACAATGACTCTGCCCAACCCATAAGTACGCTAACTCAGCAAAACGAGTTATCTGCTGTGGTGCAAAATGAAATAACTGAGGCGCAAGCATTAGAGGTGCTTGATGAAATCATACCCGAAACTGAAGCGAATATTTCGCCAGAGTTATTAGCGCGCTTTGAACAAGCTATAAACTCAATAGACACCGAGCCAAAAACCGAACCAACCGCTGCTCAGCAAGATAAAGATACACTTGAAACTAAGGTACCAAGAATAGATCAACTGCCAGCCTGGGTTATGACTAGGTTACCTAGCATGGCATTCTCGGCGCATATGTATGCCTCAGATGCGAGTGAAAGATGGGTAAGAGTCAATGGCACAAGAATGATAGAAGGTGACAAAATTGAAGGCAGTGTCGAAATTATTCGCATTGATCCCCAGCATGTTATTTTAAATTATGCTGGCCAATCATTTTCTATGGCGGCGCTTACCGATTGGTAATTAAATCTAAGTGCTAACTTTTAAATGCCGCTTGAGTTAAAAAGCTAGCCAATCCAATGCCGTAATCTTCTGGGGCGACTGTGCCTACTATTTCATCATGCTCTTTAGATAAATCGATTTGTGCCACTTCATCGAGTTGAGTCGTTAAATTATAAAACACCATCACCACTGGATATAGAGGCTGGCTTGGATTTAGTCGCATCACCATGGCCAGTTTGCCGCTGGCAAGTTTTACCAATGAACCAACTGGATTAGCGCCAATGCATTGAATGAATTTAGCTAACAAGGTTTTATCTAAGCCCAATTCTTCTTTAGACAACTGTTTTAACGCAATGTCGGGTTTTAATGCGTCGCGGTAAGGGCGTAAGGTGGTTAATGAGTCATAACAATCAACTATTGCCGCCATTTTTCCGTATATCGAAATGTCTGTCGCTTGCAATCCTTTAGGGTAACCTGATCCATCTATGCGTTCATGATGTTGTTCAACTACAGTGCGTGTGATGTCGCTAACCCCCTCCATAGACTCAAGCAGGCTTAAAGCCATATCTACATGGCGTTGCATGCGCGCTCTTTCTTGCTCAGACAGAGTATCGGGTTTTAACAGCATTAATAGTGGCAGTTTCGACATGCCAATATCCATTAATAAACCGCCCATGCCTAATTGTTTTAATTCTGATTTGGGTAAACCTAAGGCCCGACCAAAAATCACCAGCAATAGGGCACAATTTACGCCATGTTCAATCAAATACTGGTCGCTATCTTTTAGCATGGTAGAAATAAAAATGGCGTCGTTACAATCAAAGGCTAAGGTAACTAACTCGTCTGTGATTTGGCTGATCTCATCAAGATTATGTATTTTTCCATTGGCTACTCGCTGAATAAGTTTGCCTTGCACACTTTTTACTTGGTCGCGAAGTTTTAAAGAAAGGTCTAATTGTTGGTTGTAACTATAACCAGCCTCATTAACATAAATGGGGGGTGGATTATCTTGCTGCTGGTTTTCTTGCAAATGGTCACTTTTACTTAAATCAACTTGCACTTGCAAAATGCCTTTAGTGGCTAGCAATTGAATATCTTGCGGACGTTTTACTTTGCCCGCCTGTTTAAGGGTAAACTGCCCCGTTTGTTTGGTGACTTTTACAACGTACATGCCAGGTTGAATGGCATCGATATCAATTAATTGCAGCATGTAGTCCTAATATTGAAGAGTCCTTTTTACCAGTTAATGAAAAATCTAATCTGCAGTCAATAGTCAATTGATAATAATCAATTATTAAAAGAATGCTTTCTATGCTCAAAGCGTAGCTTAATAATCGCCAAGACCTTAAGACAACCAACCTTTTACTTTAGCCTTGTGTGCTTGCCAAACTAAATATAGGGCGATGACAAAAACCAAAATAGGCATCACCATGCCACCTGGGCCATACACCTCAATACTATTTGAAATAAAGATTGTGTAGGTCATTTGTACCAACACACCTAGCAGCGAAATAACCAAAATAGGTAAAGCTATGGTTTTTCTTAACACTAGGGCGATACAACCTAAGGTGCCACCAAATACAGCACAAGCAAAGGCTAGGGTGACCCAAGTTGGCATATTTTGATAAAGCAGTTGTTCGTTATCTGGCAACATAGCAATTTGTTCTGCTGTCATGGTCATTTGCATAATAAAGGCCATCACCCCAAGTAAATTCCAGATCACTAATAAGCTGGCAATAATGATCAGCCACTTTGGCGCAGCGTTGGCGAGTTGGTTGTTACCTTTTTGCATAGTTTTCTCTTAGTATGGTTTTTTATTTATGTTAACTAATAGCAAAGCCAATTGGTATCTCACTTGATTTTTCTTGTTTAGTAACAATCCGAACTAGGGTGGTTTGGGTTAGTGGCAGCATAGTTTTTGATTAATTCGCTGTTTAGACAAAAGCCAGATAGGGTTAAATTTGAGCTAACCAGAAAAACAGCATATAAACTAGTATTTGAATATCTATCTATGCCTCAGTGGTGTTAGGCTGATTAAAGCCAATTAAGTTGGGCAGAATAAGGAATAAAAAAATGAAATGTACAGCATGCAAAGATGGAACACTCACCCCAAGTTTTATTGATGGTTTATTTAAAGCCCACACCTGCTCAAACTGCGGGGGAGATTGGATCTTAATTGAAGATTATGCAACTTGGCGTGAACGGCATGCTGAATATAAATTTGCCAAAAATATCCACTTTGAAGAAGTACAAGCACTTGATAAAAAAGAAGCCATTTTGTGCCCAGTTACCCACACTATTATGCGTAAGTTTAAAATTTCAGCTAGCAACACCCATAGGCTAGATTATAGCTCTGCTATTGGCGGGTTATGGCTAGATAAAGGTGAATGGGAGTTACTGATTCAAGAAGGCTTAGCTGGCAGTTTAAACGCTTTAGTCACCGACTCTTGGCAACGCAAAATTCGTCAAATTAGTGCCAAAGAAAACTTAAGCGATATCTACCGCGATAGATTTGGCGAAGACGCTTATAAAAAAGTTAAAGAAATGCGTGACTGGTTGCATGCACAACCCCATAAGGCTGACCTACGAGCTTATTTGTTGGCAGAAGACCCTTATTCTACTAAAGGTTAGTTTTTGCTCTGTTTAATTAACGATTCTGCAATGAGTGAGAAGTGGTCAAACGTCTTGGCTAAGGTGTATGACAAGTTCACTGAGAAAGCAGACACTGCCCAATTAACTTTTAGACCCGTCGTTCTCGCGAAGGCGAGAACCCCCTTCAGCATCTGTGAAATGACGATAAATAATATCAAAAATACCGCTGTTAAAAGCACGCTTCGCGCAATCATCCTTGATTGTTTTTCACACAGAATCCCTTCTGTGCGACTTACTTTTTGTCTACAGCCACAAAAACTAAGGAAAAAAGGCCGCTCGACGCAATGCTCTTCATCCACTTATTTACTGCTTTTTGCAGGTCGTAATAAATCGCTTCAGGCGGACTATTACTCATTCGCCCATCCCGGCGATTGCCCTGCAAAAAGCAGTAAATAAGTGGCGAGCCTAGAGTCGAGGGAAAATCAAAAGAAAAAAGCAAAGTCGCTCTGCATTAAGCTTTGGTGGCGAAGCCATAGACTTACCGCCTTTAAAGTTTCAGCAAAAAATGGCTTATTTTAAGGGCAAATGGCGGGGAAGCCATTTGAGTGAAATCCGAAGGGAGCGATATTTCACGACCTTAAAATAAGCCATTTTTTGCGGTTAAGAACTTTAAGCGGCGAGCGGCCTTTCTTGCTTACTTCTTTTGGCTGTTGAAAAGAAGTAAGTCACACAGAAGGGATTCTGTGTGAAAAACATCAAGGATGATGCGCGAAGCGTGCTTTTAAATTTAAGCCAAGCCCAATGACCGCTATCTGCTAACTAGAGCCGTTATTTGATTAATTAGGAGATGACTCCCAATGGCACAAAGCATACACCTGCCTTTGCAGCAGGTGTAACATAATGCTATTAGTGTTTTAAAACACCGGCTTTGGCGGTGTGCATATGGATTACAGCAAATTCTAGTAACTCAGCCTATAGCGTTAACGGTTATGCCTAGTTAAAGCGACTCAATCTTAAGCTTGCTGCCAAGCAGGCAAACTGTTTTCAAAAGCAGTGATCTTATCCTCTAATTCTAATGTTTGGCCTATGGCATCTAGGCCTTTTAATAGGTTGTTTTTGTGCTGCTCGGCAATCTCAAAAGTAAAGCTTAAATCAGCGGCACTAACTTTTTGCTCTGCTAGATTAACTTTGATTAACGCACCTGCATCCTTTTCTACGAGCTTAAATAACTCATCCATTTGGCTGCTTTTAAGTTGCACTGGCAATAATTGGTTGTTGATGCAGTTACCGTAAAAAATATCGGCAAAACTGGTGGCAATAACCACTTTAAAACCGTAGTCGTCTAATGCCCATGGAGCGTGTTCGCGGCTTGAGCCACAGCCAAAGTTTTCGCGGGTCAGTAAAATGCTGGCGCCTTGGTATTGAGCTTTGTTTAAAACAAACTCTGGGTTTAGCTCTTGCTCATGTTGATCTAAGTAACGCCAATCATGAAATAAATGTTTTCCATAACCGCTGCGGGTTACTGCGGTTAAAAATTGTTTAGGAATAATTTGGTCTGTATCCACATTGGCTTGGTTTAATGGAACGGCCGTGCCTGTGTGTATATTAATGCCTGTCATAATCTTCTCCTTAGGACCTATTGATAGTCGCGCACATCGGCAAAACGACCTGCCAAGGCAGCGGCAGCAGCCATAGCTGGGCTAACTAAATGGGTGCGTGCGCCACGGCCTTGACGACCTTCGAAGTTGCGGTTGCTGGTGGATGCACAGCGGTCACCTTGTTTTAAAATGTCGTCATTCATACCTAAACACATAGAGCAGCCAGGTAAACGCCATTCAAAACCGGCTTGCATAAATATTTTGTCTAGCTGTTCTGCTTCGGCTTGTTGTTTAACTGCCACCGAGCCAGGTACCACTATAGCGGTAACGCCTTCGGCCACTTTGCCATGCTTGGCAATGGCTGCGGCTGCGCGCATATCTTCAATGCGTCCATTGGTGCAAGAGCCAATAAATACATTGTTTACCGCTAAATCAGACAACTTTTGACCAGGTGATAAGTCCATGTATTTTAAGGCTTTAATGGCCGAGTCTTGATCTATAGGATCGCTAAAGTCAGTAGGCGAAGGTATGGGCTGATTGACTCCAATAACTTGGCCAGGATTGGTGCCCCAAGTGACTTGTGGGGTGATATCTGCGGCTTGTAATTCCACTACAGTATCAAACTCAGCCCCTTCATCTGAAACCAAGGTTTGCCAGTAGGCTAAGGCTTGCTGCCAATCTTCACCTTTAGGGGCATATTCACGCCCTGCTAGATAGTCATAGGTACTTTGGTCTGGCGCAATTAAGCCAGCTTTGGCGCCAGCTTCTATGCTCATGTTACACACTGTCATACGCTCTTCCATGCTAAGTGCTGTAATTGCCTCACCACAATATTCAATTACATGGCCCGTGGCCCCAGCATGGCCAATTTTGCCAATTATGGCCAAAATAATATCTTTGGCAGTAATGCCAATAGGGGCAGGTCCATTTACCTGTACCTTCATGCTTTTGGCTTTACTTTGCTTAAGGGTTTGGGTGGCAAATACATGTTCAACTTGCGAGGTGCCAATGCCAAATGCTAAAGCACCAAAGGCACCATGGGTGGCCGTGTGTGAGTCACCACATACTACTGTCATGCCCGGTTGAATTAGCCCTAATTCAGGCCCCATTACATGGACTATGCCTTGTTTTTGATGGCCCACAGGAAACAGTTCGATTCCGTGTTTTTGACAATTGTCGGCCAAGGTTTGTAATTGTAATTTGTTTATTGGGCCACAAGCATCTAGTGCTAAAGAACGGGTAGAAATACTGTGATCCATAGTGGCAAAGGTACGGCCAGGGCAGCGTACTTTACGGCCTTTTGCATCGAGTCCGGCAAAGGCTTGAGGTGAGGTAACTTCGTGAATTAAATGCCTATCTATGTAGATTAACGCCTCATCGCCGGCAGCTAATGCCGCGGGATTATCCACTATGTGTGCTTGCCAAATTTTGTCGTATAAAGTGCTGGGCATAGTTAGGGTCTACCTCTGTTAAATTAAGGCGGCGATATAGTCGCCGACTTGACTGGTGGTTTTGGCTAAATGGGCTTGGTTTGCTTCGAGCAAATCTCGAGTTAACACACCGTCGGCTAAGGTTTTTACCACAGCAGATTCAATGGCATCAGCCGCTGCTGTTTGGTTTAAGCTAAAACGCAATAACATGGCGGCCGACAGAATTTGAGCAATAGGGTTAGCTAACCCTTTTCCTGCAATATCTGGGGCACTGCCCCCAGCAGGCTCATACATGCCAAAGTTGTCTTGATTAATACTGGCCGAGGGTAACAAGCCCATAGAGCCAGTAATCATGGCACACTCATCTGAAATAATGTCACCAAACAAGTTAGAACATAACATCACGTCAAACTGACCTGGATAGCGGATCAGTTGCATAGTGGCGTTGTCTATATAAATATGTTCAAGCTCCACATCTGGGTAATCTTTAGCCACTTCTTCTGTGACTTCACGCCACAAGCGGCTGCAAACTAGTACATTGGCTTTATCAACAGAGGTGACTTTATTACGGCGTTTTTGCGCGGCCTCAAAGGCGCTTATGGCAATGCGGCGAATTTCTTTTTTGCTGTAACGCATGGTATCAAAGGCGTATTGTTCCTCGCCTTCACCTTCTAAGCCTTTAGGTTGGCCAAAATAAATGCCACTGGTTAGCTCGCGAACAACTAAAACATCAAAGCCACTAGCGGCAATATCTGCACGTAACGGCGAAAAGTTTTCTAATCCAGCGTAAATTTTGGCAGGGCGTAAGTTGCTAAATAAATCAAAATGGCTGCGCAAGGTTAACAAGGCGGCACGCTCTGGACGCTGCTCTAAGGGCAAAGCATCCCATTTAGGCCCGCCAATAGAGCCAAATAAAATCGCATCGGCTTGTTCACAACCCGCTAAGGTTGCTGGGGGCAGGGCATGACCATGATTGTCTATGGCAATCCCCCCCACATCTAGTTCATTTAGCTCAAATTGAATGGCAAATTTTTGACTAACAGCTGCTAGCACCTTTTTAGCTTGTTGCATTACTTCTGGGCCAATGCCGTCACCTGCTAATACTGCAATATTGTACTTAGCCATGCTTTTTTAGTTCCTTGTCTTGTTGTCTTTGCTGGTCAATTTTATCGGCTAAATGGGTGTTGTTTAACACAAAGATTAAGGCTTTAACCCCTGCTTCTACTATGTCTGTGGCCAAGCCTAAACCGTTAAAACGGCGACCTTTGTATTCAGCCACCACAGATACCTGAGCCAAAGCATCTGCGCCTTCACCTTTTGAATCTAATTTAAAATCTACCACTTCAACTTGGTTGTGGCCCACTACTTTAGTAATAGCATTATACGCCGCATCGACTGGGCCATTGCCGGTTGCAGACTCGGTAATTTCTTCTTCGCCCACTAGCATACGTACTGTGGCACTAGGTATGATTTCTTTACCAGAATTAGCTTGTAGATAAGTGAGCTTATAATGTTGTTCTGTTTGTTTAGTCTGACTAAAAAACAATAAGGCTTCTAAGTCGTAGTCAAATACTTGGCCTTTTTTGTCGGCCAATTTAACAAAAGAGGCATATACAGTTTCTAAGTCAAAATCTTGTTCTTTGTAACCCAACTCTAATAATCTGTGTTTAATTACATGGCGACCCGAGCGCGAAGTCAGATTAAGGTTGTTTTTATTTATACCGACACTTTCAGGCGTCATGATCTCGTAGGTGTTTTGGCCTTTTAGTACACCGTCTTGGTGGATCCCCGAACTATGGCTAAAGGCGTTGGCTCCCACTATGGCTTTGTTAGCTTGCACTGGCATATTACAAATATTGCTGACTAATTTTGAGGTGCGCGAAATTTCTTCACTTTTAATTTGGGTATGCAATCCAAGCTGTGCATGCCGTGTTTGTAAAATCATAGCGATTTCTTCTAATGAACAATTTCCTGCACGCTCCCCCAAGCCGTTGACTGTGGCTTCTACTTGTCTGGCACCTTGCTCAACCGCAGCTAAAGAGTTGGCTACCGCTAAGCCAAGATCGTTGTGACAATGCACAGATATCACTGCTTGGTCGATATTTGGCACTCGATTAAATAAGTTTTGAATAATGCCACCAAACTCAGTGGGGGTGGTATAACCTACCGTATCGGGAATATTAACTGTGGTAGCGCCGGCGCGAATAGCGGCTTCTACCATACGACATAAATAATCAATGTGAGTGCGCCCCGCATCTTCACAAGAGAATTCCACGTCTGGGGTAAAACGCTTGGCGTATTTAACCGCTTGCACGGCCATTTCTACTACTTCATCTTGAGATTTACGCAATTTGGTATTTACATGAATATCAGAAGTGGCAATAAAGGTATGAATACGAAACTGTTCAGCTACTTTTAATGACTCTGCGCACGCATCTATGTCTTTGGTTAAAGCACGAGATAACCCACAAACAGTGGCATGCTTTATCTCTCGGGCAATAGTTTGTACCGATTTAAAATCACCAGGTGACGACACAGGAAAGCCAGCCTCAATAATATCCACCCCCAGTCTTTCTAATGCCAAGGCTATTTTAAGTTTGTCTTTAACACTTAAGCTAGCAGGCAGGGCTTGTTCGCCATCTCTTAAGGTGGTGTCAAAAATTTTGACTTGATTTGCTTTAAGCCTGTCAGACATGCTTTTCTCCTTGCCTATTAGGATATAAATTAGGTAACAGATACAAAAAACCCGTGCTTGGCACGGGTTATGTAAACTATAGTTGGCTTACAACTTACCCGTGCAGTCTTGCTGCCAGCAGAAGTAGAGTTGATAAAATAACCATAGTTTCAAAATTCATTATTTGTATAGTTTTGCTTCACAAAATTGATTGAGTATTTGTATCGCGGTTGGCGAATAGGGTCAACCTAATGCGCGCCAATTCTATATAACTTAAAGGTATATTTAGTAAGGTTGAGTTTAAATAAATGCCTATATGCAAAGATTTAACTCACACTAACTTAGGCTTAGTGCTAGTGGTATAATCGCCTTTTAAGTCGCCAGTTATTGCCGAGTGTTATGTGATTAAACCTTATTCCCCTTCTTCTAAGCAGGCTAGATCTAAGAAAAATGCAGGACGCAAAAAAGCCTCTCAGCCTTTAGGACTTGTGCGCATTTTTAGTGTGGACAATCTCACTCATGAAGGCAAAGGCGTGGCCCGTGATAACGGAAAAGTCACCTTTATTGCTGGGGCATTGCCTAACGAAACCGTGCAAGCCCAAGTGTTTAAATCAAATAGACGTTTTGATGAAGCTAAGCTAATTGCCATTGAGCATGTCAGTGAGAATAGAGTCAAGCCCGCTTGTGAACATTTTGCCAATTGTGGCGGCTGCAGTTTTCAGCATTTAGCCACAGACAATCAAAGGCAAGCTAAACAACTGTGGTTGCAAGGCCAATTGCGTAAAGTGGTGGCTCCAGAGGTTATACAAATGCTGGCTGACGCGCCTTTAGCCTATAGAAGACGCGCTCGTTTAGCCGTGCGTTTAGTGGCCGGTAAATTATTGCTCGGCTTTCGCAGCCAGTCTTCAAGCCAAATTACTCCCATTCAAAACTGCATAGTGTTAACTCAAGGGTTACAGCAGATCTTCAGCCATTTAAAGCAAGCTTTGGTGGATGCCCCCATAGCTGAGTCTATGAGTAAAAAAATTGGCCACCTAGAGTTGTTAGAAGACGACAAAGGTGTGTCTGTATTGTGCCGGTTAACCGCGAATATCACCCCAAACGAACAGGCTATCTGGCAAGAGTGGGCAAAGCAAAACCAAGCCCAATGGATTTGGCAAATGCCTGACGAAACTCGTGCCAATGTTAACCAGTTAGACAAACGTTTTTATCACATAGATGGACTTAAACTGCATTATCACCCGCAAGATTTTATTCAGGTTAATGCTGTGATGAATGAAAAAATGTTGGCGCAAGCAATAGATTGGTTAGCCCCCACTAAAGACGATCTAGTTTTGGATCTATTTTGTGGTGTAGGTAACTTTTCTTTGCCTTTAGCCAAATATGCTAAACAAGTGGTGGGAGTAGAAGTTCAGCAAAGCATGGTGCAAGCCGCCATCGACAACGCTAAGTTAAACAATTTAACTAACGCCTCGTTTATTGCAGCAGATTTGACTAAGGATAAGGTTAAATCAGTGACTGCATTGGGGGTAACTAAAGTTTTATTAGATCCGCCAAGAGCAGGGGCCTATGACTTTTTGCCAAATTTAGTCAAACTTAAACCTAAAGTGATTTTATATGTGTCGTGCGACGCAGCTACCTTAGCTCGCGATGCCGAATACTTGCTTGAAAAAGGCTATAAAGTCTCACGCGCAGCCATGATGGATATGTTCCCGCAAACCTCACACCTTGAGACTATGTTGTTGTTTGTACGCTAAACGCTAGCTTGTTATTTAAAGGTTTTCCAATCTATCGACAGCGACAACAACAACTCACGTAAGGATAAAGCTCTAGGTTGGCTTTTACCTTTGTGATTCCAAGTATGGCCACAGCAGGCAGCGGTAAAAATGGCCTTGCTGGGTTTTAACAGTTGCACATTTAAGATGTCTTCTTTTAGGCGTTGAGGCTCGAGAAACTGGCCATCTAAAGCAAACCAGCCAAATTTATTACCGTGTAATTTATTTTGCTCAAGATCAATTCTATCAACGCTATCTAACTCAATATGCTCGGCGCCCAAAGTATTCACATGAATAGCAATGCAACGACCAATTTGTGTGTGTTTGGCAAACCAGGCTTGGGTTTTGTCGGCATCGGATTTGTTGGCCATGCACTTTGCCGCTTGTTTAGCTTGCCAACTGGCATTGTGTAAGTCTACTTCTAAGGGGGTATCTGCTTGCAATAAGCTATAAGCTGCGCGCTTAATATGATGCCTAAGCCCACCAATTTTTCGTTGTAGTAAGCTGATATTATTGAACTTTTGATTGGCCAAACTGGCTAGCTCGCGCTCATAAAGAGCATTGCACAACTCGGCAAAATGCAACTGACTTTGATCGTCAGAAAAAATGTCAGTTTGTTGAGCGTTTGAAATATGCATCTTATGGTCGCGATTATCCAAGGGCGAAAAAGTAAAATGGCCAGCAATAGCTGACCATTTTATACGCTAAGCCCATAAAATTGCAGTTTTATTATAGAAAACTGGCATAAAGGCGTAGAAAGGCTTTACTGCCCTTTTATTTCTTTGCGGCCATTGTAGGCAACTTTGCCTTCAAGCTCTTGCTCAATACGCAATAATTGATTGTACTTAGCAACGCGATCAGAACGGCATAAAGAGCCGGTTTTAATTTGACCAGCGGCTGTACCTACTGCTAAATCAGCAATAGTGGCATCTTCAGTTTCACCACTACGGTGCGAAATAACCACTGTGAAACCAGCAGCTTGGGCCATACGAATAGCTTCTAAGGTTTCGGTTAATGAGCCAATTTGGTTAAACTTAATTAAAATTGAGTTACCTATGCCGTTGTCGATACCACGCTTAAGGATCTTAGTATTAGTAACAAATAAATCATCACCTACAAGTTGAACTTTATCACCAATCTTTTTAGTTAAGCTTGCCCATCCATCCCAGTCACTTTCGTCTAAACCATCTTCGATTGAAACAATAGGATATTTGTTAGATAGATCAGCTAAGAAATCACCAAAACCTTCAGAATCAAAAACTTTGCCTTCGCCTTTTAGATCGTATTTGCCATCTACATAAAATTCAGAGGCTGCACAATCCATGGCCAAAGTTACGTCTTTGTCCATTTGGTATCCAGCTTTTTCAACCGCTTCTACTATTACAGACAGAGCTTCTTCGTTAGAACCAAGATCAGGGGCAAAGCCACCTTCATCACCTACAGCAGTATTTAAGCCTTTAGCATTTAACACTTTCTTTAATGAGTGGAAAATTTCGGCACCCATACGTAAGGCTTCGGTGAAGCTGGCAGCGCCAACCGGCTGAACCA
This sequence comes from Paraglaciecola aestuariivivens, assembly GCF_052983255.1. Taxonomy (NCBI): domain Bacteria; kingdom Pseudomonadati; phylum Pseudomonadota; class Gammaproteobacteria; order Alteromonadales; family Alteromonadaceae; genus Paraglaciecola; species Paraglaciecola aestuariivivens. The sequence continues at coordinate 418,526 of NZ_JBRKBA010000002.1, forward strand.
TAAATTCTTGAATATCAACATTGTTATCAGCGTGCTCTCCGCCGTTAATGATGTTCATCATAGGTACAGGCATGCTGTATACACCTGGCGTACCGTTTAACTCAGAAATATGTTGATAAAGTGGAATGCCTTTAAAGGTTGCTGCTGCTTTGGCTGCAGCTAGAGATACCGCTAAAATGGCATTGGCACCAAATTTTTCTTTGTTTTCTGTGCCATCTAAGTCAATCATAATTTTATCAAGATTGGCTTGGTCTAAGGCATCTTGGCCAATTAAGGCAGCTTGAATATCGTTATTAATTGCAGCAACGGCTTTTAATACCCCTTTACCTAAATAACGGCTTTTGTCACCGTCACGTAATTCTAGAGCTTCGCGAGAACCGGTTGATGCACCTGAAGGGGCGGCGGCACGGCCCATTTGGCCCGATGCTAAATAAACGTCTGCTTCTACCGTAGGGTTACCGCGTGAATCCATGATTTCGCGAGCGATGATTTTGCTGATCTTTGACATAGTTTTTGCCTTCTCAATTAATTGTGATTTTTAAAGTATTCGCCTGCGGCTTTAATAAAGCCGGTAAATAACGGATGTCCGTCGCGTGGCGTAGAGTTAAATTCAGGGTGAAATTGCCCTGCAACAAACCACGGGTGGTCTGGCACCTCTATGACTTCTACTAATTTTTTATCTGTTGATAATCCAGTGACTTTTAACCCGGCTTTTTCGATTTGCTCGCGCAAGTTGTTGTTCACTTCGTATCTGTGTCTGTGGCGTTCGTATATTTCACTACTGCCATACAGCTCGTGTACTTTGCTGCCTGGCATTAAGTGACAAAGCTGGCTACCTAAACGCATGGTTCCACCCAAATCAGAACTTTCGTCGCGTGATTCAGTGGTGCCTTCAGCATCTAGCCATTCGGTAATTAATCCCACAACAGGGAAAGGTGACTCTGGATCAAACTCGGTACTATTGGCTTTTTCCATGCCCGCTACATTGCGTGCATATTCAATGATGGCAACTTGCATACCTAAACAGATCCCTAAATAAGGAACCTTATTTTCGCGGGCATATTTAGCCGCTGCAATTTTACCTTCTATGCCTCTTTCACCAAATCCACCTGGTACTAAAATGGCATCTAAGTTATGTAAAATTTGCTCGCCTTTGCTTTCGATATCTTGCGAATCTATGTGTTTAATATTTACTGTTAATCTATTTTTTAAACCCGCATGTTTTAAGGCTTCGTTTACAGATTTGTAAGCATCAGGTAATTCAACATATTTGCCAACCATACCCACAGTAATTTCACCTGTTGGGTTAGACTCAGCATAAAGCACCTGCTCCCACTCAGTTAAATCTGCTTCTGGGCATTCAAGTCCAAATCTATCAACTACTAATTCGTCTAAGCCTTGAGCTTTTAGCATAGCGGGAATTTTATAAATGCTGTCGGCGTCGCGCAGAGAGATAACCGCTTTGTCTATTACATTAGTAAACAAGGCAATTTTAGAACGTTCGTTTGAAGGCAATGGCACTTCAGAACGACACACTAAAATGTCGGGTTGTACCCCAACCGAGCGCAATTCTTTTACCGAGTGCTGAGTGGGTTTGGTTTTGACTTCAGCCGAGGCGGCTAAATAGGGTACTAAGGTAAGGTGCATAAACATGGCACGGTTACGGCCTACCTCTACCCCAAGCTGACGTATTGCTTCAATAAAAGGTTGTGATTCTATATCACCTACTGTGCCACCTACTTCTACAATGGCAACATCTACCCCTTCGGCACCGGCAATCACGCGTCTTTTAATTTCGTTGGTTATATGTGGAATAACCTGAATAGTGGCCCCTAAATAATCACCGCGACGCTCGCGTTTAAGGACTTCTTCGTACACTCGGCCCGTAGTAAAGTTGTTACGCTTGGTCATGCGAGTACGAATAAAACGTTCGTAATGACCTAAATCAAGATCGGTTTCGGCGCCGTCGTCTGTTACAAAGACTTCGCCGTGTTGAATGGGGCTCATAGTGCCGGGGTCAACATTGATATAGGGGTCAAGTTTAAGCATGGTAACTTTTAAGCCCCGTGCTTCTAAAATAGCCGCAAGAGAAGCAGCAGCAATACCTTTTCCAAGTGATGAAACCACACCACCTGTGACGAAAATATAATTTGTCATGAGAACCCTAATAAAGGCGTTTGAGTTGAATTGGCGTTGTACAAAGCGGTGCGTTTAGCTCAACTTAACTGTTGATAAAAACCACTACTAGACGGCGCAATAGTATAAACAACTCTGCGCCTACAGACAATTCAAAAGCGATATGTTGAGCAAAAAATCGCAAATTAGCCTATGCCAAAATCATCCTAGTTATGCCAATTACTCTGATTCGGCAAGGCTTTTTAGTTCGTACAAATATGCTAAGGCTTGTTTAGGACTTAGGTCGTCAGGAATGATCTGTTGCAAACTTTGACGCACTGGGTCGATCTGTTCGAGTAAATCGAGTTGCTGTTCGTGTGGCACCTCTGTAATGCTATGATCTTGACTGGTTCGCTCTAACTCATTTAATTTTTGTTTGGCTTGTAAAATCACTGGGCGCGGTACGCCAGCCAGTTGTGCCACTTGTAATCCATAACTTTTATTGGCTGCGCCTTCTTGTACCGCATGCATAAAACGAATGGACTCTTGATGTTCTACTGCATCTAAATGCACATTGGCCAATTCGGCTAGGTTATCGGCCAGCGCGGTTAGTTCAAAGTAGTGAGTGGCAAACAAGGTATAAGATTGGATCTTTGTAGCTAAATAATGAGCACAAGCCCAGGCTAAAGATAAGCCATCGTAGGTGCTGGTGCCTCGACCAATTTCATCCATAAGCACTAAACTATTGGCCGTAGCATTGTTTAGAATGTTGGCGGTTTCTGTCATTTCTACCATAAAGGTTGAACGACCCGAAGCCAGATCGTCAGACGCCCCAATGCGGGTGAAAATTCTGTCTATTGGGCCAATTTGTGCGTTTTCTGCAGGAATAAAGCTACCAATATAAGCCATTAATACTATTAATGCGGTTTGACGCATATAAGTTGATTTACCCCCCATGTTTGGCCCAGTGATCACTAACATACGTCTGTGTGGGTTAACTTCTATGGGGTTGGCTATAAATGGGCTTTGCATCACATGCTCAACCACTGGATGACGACCTTGCTCAAAGTGAATACCACTTTGTTCGGTTAAGTTGGGGCAGTGATAATTTAAGCTGTCGGCCCTTTCTGCTAGGTTAGTTAATACATCTAGTTCGGCTAAGGCGTCGGCTGTGGTCATTAGGGCTGCAAGTTCGGGCAGCAGAATATCAAACAGCTCATCGTATAAACGCTTTTCTAAGGCCAAAGATTTACTTTGGCTAGTTAACACTTTGTCTTCGTGCTCTTTAAGCTCGGGAATGATGTACCTTTCATTATTTTTTAGGGTTTGACGACGAACATATTCAGGCGGTACTTGTTCGGCATAGGAGCGGCTCACTTCAATAAAATAACCATGAACTTTGTTGTAACCTACTTTTAGGGTGGCTATGCCTGTGCGTTGCTTTTCTCGTTGTTCGAGTTCGTCTAAGTAATCGGTGGCACCTTTAGATAAGGCACGTAATTCATCTAACTCTTGGTTGTAGCCAGGCTTTATGACCCCCCCGTCGCGAATTAACACAGGCGGGGCATCTTCAATGGCGCGAGTTAATAGATCGGCAAATACCGGATAGTGGCCAATATCGTTGGCCAATTGCATTAAACCAGTATTGGCAGACTCAGCCGATTGTTGAGTAACAAAGTCTTGAACCTCTGGCAATAAACTAAAAGCTTGGCGTAGGCGCGCAAAGTCTCGGGGTCTGGCTGAACGCAGGGCTAAACGAGCCAAGACTCTTTGCATGTCACCAATTTTTTTAAGTTCGCTTTGTAATTGTGGGTAATCACTATTTAATAAAGACTGAATATTAAGTTGGCGCTGCTTGAGTACTTGCCTATTTGTAAGGGGCCGGTGTAACCAACGCTGTAAGAGTCGGCTGCCCATTGGAGTAGAAGTATTGTCTAACACACTGGCTAAGGTGTGCTCTTTTCCCCCAGAGAGGTTTTGCGTGAGTTCTAGGTTGCGCCTGGTAGCAGCATCCATTAATACAGTATCTGTTGAGTTTTCTAACACAATATTGCGAATGTGCGGCAAGGCACTTCTTTGGGTGTCTTTTACGTATTGCATAACGCAACCCGCAGCACACAAGCCAATTTTATGCGAGGTTACCCCAAAACCGGTTAATTCTTTGGTGCCGAACTGTTCATTTAATTGCTGATTGGCAGTATCAAAATCGAACTCCCATTGTGGTCGGCGTCTTAATCCTTTGCGTTGGTCAATTAAATGCAAAAACTCAAAGTCTTCTGGGTAAAGTAACTCAGCCGGATTGGTTCGTTGGATTTCTGCGCTAAGTGCGTCGGTATCTTTAGGCTCGCTAATAGTAAAACGACCTGTGCTGACGTCTAAAGTGGCAAAACCAAAATAGTACTGAGATTGATGTTTGTTACAGACAACCGCAGCCAATATATTATCTTGTTTGTCTTCGAGTAAGGCTTCATCTGAGACTGTGCCAGGAGTCACTATTCGTTGTACTTTACGCTCGACTGGCCCCTTGCTGGTAGCGGGGTCGCCAACTTGTTCCACTATGGCCACAGATTGGCCCATTTTAACTAAACGGGCTAAGTAGTTTTCTACCGCGTGGTAAGGCACCCCGGCCATAGGTATGGCATTGCCGCCCGATTTACCGCGGGCAGTTAAAGAGATATCTAATAATTCAGAGGCTTTTTTTGCATCATCAAAAAATAATTCGTAAAAATCACCCATGCGGTAAAATAACAAAACATCTTGATGTTCAGCTTTTATCTTAAGGTACTGTTGCATCATAGGCGTATGAGATTGCAGTGAAGGGCTAGGGGAGCTTGGCTCTGAAAAATTACTCGATGGCATAATGACAATTACTTTATTGTTTTTATTTAATGGTTAGCGTGACATGCTAATAAGCATACATGTAAAAACTGGTGACTTATATGACTGAAACTATCACCCAATTGGCGCAACGTTTAGTAAATGCATTATTAGCTAAAGGTTGGCAATTCACCTGTGCTGAATCGTGCACAGGAGGGGGAGTAGGATACGCCATTACTGGAATTTCTGGAAGCTCAGAGTGTTTTAAAAAAGGATTTATTAGTTACTCTAACCAAGCCAAGCACAGTATGTTAGGGGTGAAGTTGGCTACCTTAGCCCAGTACACTGAGCTGTCGAACGAAACTGTAATAGAAATGGCGGCAGGGGCAGCAGAGCAGGCAAAGGCTAACCTAGCCGTTGCGATAAGTGGCATTGCTGGTCCATTAGGGGGAACCTTAGAAAAACCAGTTGGTTCAGTCTGGTTTGGGTTTTATATTGATGGCCAATTGAGTTCTGAATACCAAGTCTTTGCTGGAAGCCGAGAAGCGGTAAGGTTAGCGGCAATTGAGTACGCTTTAACCCATGCTTTGGCATTGCTCGATAAATAATCAAAAAGATTTAAAGAGTAAAATAAATCAAAAATTTTCCTTGTAACTGTATAACCATACAGTATACTTTGCATTAACTACTGTATAGCAACAGGCATGCATTAAGCCCTTGCCCGATAATCACAAAGGACATTCTGATGGATGACAACAAAAACAGAGCGTTAAGCGCCGCCTTAGGTCAAATTGAAAAGCAATTTGGTAAAGGCTCTATCATGAAACTAGGCGATAACAAAACCATGGATGTTGAAACTATTTCAACAGGCTCATTAGGTTTAGATATTGCTTTAGGGGCGGGTGGTTTGCCATTAGGACGTATTGTTGAAATATACGGCCCTGAATCAAGTGGTAAAACAACGCTAACTTTAGAAGTGATTGCCGAAGCGCAGCGAAATGGCAAAGTCTGTGCCTTTATTGATGCTGAGCATGCCCTTGATCCTATTTATGCTAAAAAGCTTGGCGTAGATGTAAAAGAGTTATTGGTTTCTCAACCTGATACCGGTGAACAAGCATTAGAAATTTGCGATATGTTAACGCGTTCTGGTGCGGTAGATGTAATAGTTGTTGACTCGGTTGCCGCATTAACACCTAAGGCAGAGATTGAAGGAGACATTGGTGATTCACACATGGGCTTGGCAGCGCGAATGATGAGCCAAGCTATGCGTAAGTTAACAGGTAATTTAAAACAATCTAATACTATGTTGATTTTCATTAACCAAATTAGAATGAAAATTGGTGTAATGTTTGGATCGCCTGAAACCACTACTGGTGGTAATGCCCTTAAGTTTTATGCTTCGGTTCGTTTAGATATTCGCCGTACAGGTGCGGTAAAAGCCGGAGATGAAATTGTAGGTAATGAAACTCGAGTTAAAGTGGTGAAAAACAAAGTGTCGCCGCCCTTTAAGCAAGCAGAATTTCAAATTATGTACGGTGAAGGCATTAACAGCTTTGGTGAGCTAATTGATTTAGGCGTAACCCATAAAATGGTCGAAAAAGCCGGTGCTTGGTACAGCTACAATGGTGAGCGTATTGGGCAGGGTAAAGCCAATTCTATTACTTATTTAAAAGAGCACCCTGAGATGGCTAAAGAAATAGATAAACGTTTACGTGATTTATTGTTGTCTAAGCCTGTTGCAGAAGACGAGGCTCAGCCTAAAGAAGAGCAGCTTTAAGTCTGGAATGCACATAAAAAACCCGCTGAATGCGGGTTTTTTTATAGGTAAATAATAGCTTTGACTCAGGCCAATGGATTAAACTTGATTGGCTAGCTCATCTAAAATGCTTAGCACTTGAGTGCTGGACATTTCCATCTTTTCAAGGGCTAACAAACAGCTTTTCACATCACCATTTTGCTGATGTTTTAGGGCTTCAAGTCCAAACTGGTGAACTTCTGCATGAGGTCTTTCTAAAGATTTAAAAGCAGTACTTTTGTGGTACTCACTTGATTGTTCACTGTTATACCATTGGCCTAAACGACATTGTTTATGGTCACTTAAGGTATCAATAGTGTTTTGTGAGCGGCCAAGTGCAATTTGATAAACTTCACCTTTAAACACAATATGATCAAGTTTAACGGTTTGTAAAAAGCCTCTACCCATGGCTCCGGTAATAGAGGTTTTCATGGCGCCAACTGTATTGTTGATACCACTGTAACTGGTGTTTAGTCCTGCAATAGTGTTAGATAGCTCTACATTGGACTCTTCTAATGCAGTAGCAAATTTTACCCCTGTTTCAGTGTCTTGTTTGATCCTTGCAATGAGTCCGCCTACTTCTTCTGCAGACTTACTGGTATTGCTGGCAAGGCTTCGTACTTCATCAGCCACCACAGAGAAACCGCGACCTGCATCGCCGGCACGTGCTGCTTCTATTGCCGCATTTAACGCTAATAAGTTGGTTTGATCGGAAATTTTTGAAATGGTTTCAACAAAAGAGTTAATGCTATCGGCAATGGCTTCAAGGTTGGCCATGCTTTGCGACATGTTTTGCATTTTTACCGTGATTTGTTCCATGCCACCGGCAATGCCAGTAATGGATTCTTGCCCTGTATCTAACACTTGATTAAGTTCATCGATGGACTGAGATTCATCATGTATCTTTTCGTAGCTAGATAAGACTGACTCTCTGATGCTAGTGACTTGGCTAATACAATTAAGCAGGTTAGGCCAAATTTGTTTATCTAGACTGGCTTCTTCTTGAGTTTCAGTTGCAGTCTTAGTGATAGTCAGTTCGGATATAAGATCTTCATTTTCAGTCTTTAGGCGGTTCCTTTCTGCCTCTACCCGAGCTAATTTTTGTTCTAAATCGAGATATCTACTTTTACTGACAAACATGAATTAAAGCTCCACACATATATAAAGGGCTAAGGGGGCATCCCTTATTTGCAGTTAAACGCGCTACATACAAGTAGGCCGTTAGTTGCAATCAAATTTTGGTTAACTATCTTAGTTTTCGGCAGATTTACCAAGAACTGAAACAATTCTGGTTATTATTTAAAGTACTCAGAAACAGCCTTTAAACAAGCTTTTTAAAACAAATAAACTAAATTAAGCCATGTTGTTTTGATTATAGCTGGAATAACAAACTTAAAGAGGCATTGAAAACTCCATTATCTATAGTTAACAGAATGTCTTTAAGACTCATTAGGTTAGGCTGTGTATCGCTATTTAGCCAGTCATAATATAGGGATATATAAGTAATGCCCATTCAACTTTTGTCGTACACAACCCATTTTAGATTTTGGTTGATACTTTGCCGTGTAATTTGGCCCAACTATCTGGGAATTTGCCTTGTAACACATAAGAGAATGAAATGAGCTCGGCAATCACATGGTACAAAGAATCGGGAATTTCTTGGCCTAAATCTAAGGTTGCCAAAAAGTCACTTAAATAAGGATCTTCATGCACTAATACTCCGTTTTGCCTGGCAAGATTAACAATTTCTTCAGCTAATTCACCAAAACCTTTAGCCACAATAGTAGGGGCTTGGCTTGTTTCTCCTGCCTGTGCTTGTTGGTATTTTAAGCCAACTGCACTTTTGGGCTTTGAATGAGTGGTATTTTTATCTTTTGTCATACTTACTCTGCATTTTAGGCTTTAGCTTGAAAAACATGATAGGGACGTTGCTGCAATGTATCTGGGATTTTGCCTAGCTGACACTCACTTTTATTTACTTCTATGCCTAACGAGTCCAATTTTCTGCGCAGCAGGGGTAAATAGTTATAAACCTGATATTTAACTGCGTCGTTTGAAGCGTAAAAATGTAACTCTACTGTCTCATTAATTAATTTAGCTTTGGTTAATAATTCGCCCATTTCTCCCACTGAAAGCTTCATAGTAAGTTGCCAAACTTTACCTTGTGCTTGCTCAGAGGGGTCTTGTTGTTGCTGCTCTTCGCGTTTGATTAATAGTTCTATATCATTCAATTTTCCAGCAAAAGCCGAAGGCAAAGTGTAATAAAAGCTATCTTGGCCTTGTAGTAGTTGTTCTGCATTGGTTAATTTACTGGCTTGGTGTCCTGCTAAGATACGACCAATTTCTTTAATTAATTGATGTTTTTGTTCAACTTGAGAAAAGTCATTTAAAGCTTTGCTGGTTAATGGGCCTTTTACTGGAGAGTCACTTGCCGCTAATACATTATTGATACTTTGAGTAATCTGCTGGCTTCGGCTAGATAAATTACGAGTTAACCTTGCGCTAAGAGATATTTGTAACAAAGAGACTAAGCCACCTAACAAGCCAGGACTAGCATTGGCTGTAGATATTTGTGCAGAGGATAATGATAAGGCTGGCGAAGTTAACAACTGGCGAATTTGACTGGCATCTTGCTCTTTACCTTGAGGTAAAGATTGTTTTATTTGTTGAATTAATTGCTCAATAATTTGTTTAACCGAAGGCTCAATATCTCCTTTAGTCATGAGCGGATCACTTAGGACTTTTTCTATGGCTTGTAAGGGCAGGGTAGGCACTTCGGCTTTAGCATTGACGATTCGATGCAAGTGCTGAACAAGTTGTTTTTGTTCTACTTGATTGGTTAAAAAACGCGGCGTCACTATGCTTTCAGTTTGTGAGTAATTGCGTACCAGTTCCAACAATTGGCTGGCGGCTTGTTTTAAGCTTACAGTTGGCTGTTGTATGGGCGAGGCTAAAGGCTTTGCCGACTCTGCCAAATTGCTGGGCTTGTGTTTTGGGTTATTTACTAAAGCTGAGTCTGGGGTTTTGACTGATCCTGGTTCTGCCGCTGGTGTAGCCAAAGCTTTGTCTGAGCTGGGTAATGGGTTGTTAGTGGGTTTAATTGGTGTGCTATTGATTTGCCCTTGCACCAACTCAATATTTTTAACTAATTGTTTGCTGTCTATTAATCTAAAAGATTGAATTTGTTTAGCTATGTCTTGGTCAATGGCAATAGTGGCTACAGGGTTAGCCTTTTGTAGCGCAATCAGCGCCTCTGAGTTTTTATTTACTTGTAATTGCAAACCATCAATTGGCTGAGCTTGGATTTGCCTAATGATGGGGTCGCTTTGCTGAGTTGGCAATTTATTAAGTTGTTGTAGGGTTTCCTTAATCGGCAGTGAAATTGGCGGGTGGGTGTTTTGCTGTTGCAAACTCGCCTGAATAATTGGTGCTGCCTTAGTTGCGGGTAAGATAATGCGTAGCAAAGGCTCAACTTGGTTAGCCTGTATATTAGCTTTTGCCGTTATAGCTTGTGGTGCAGCTTTTGTGTTATCTGGGCTTAAAGCTTGGTTATTTGAGTTTGCTGGAGCTGGGGGGGGAATTTGTGAGTTAAGGCTTAGTTTAACTTGCTCAGAATTAACTGGAAGCGGGCGAACCGTCACTTGCCAATTGTGTCCTTTAGGTGTGAGCTCCAGCGTCACTTTGTCAGCTAGATTAAACTTAGTGGTGGTTTTAACAGGCAATGAAATAATTTGTTCTGACTGATTAGCAGAGAGCTTCAGGCTCAGAGTTGGTCTAGTGGTTTTATCTAACCTTTGTTTGCTTTGTGTGTCTAAAACCACTGGTTTGTGCTGTGAATTAGCTGGGTCTTGGATTTTTTGCGGCTGACTGTCTGCTACTTTGTTTGTGGATCCTGCCTGCACTACAGTTGCCTGTATAACTGGCACTTTAAGGGGCTGGCTGGATAGTTCTAAAGGCTTTACTGTAGTTAATGATTTAGCTGAAATTGCCAAGATTTGTTGTAATTGTTTATCACTAATTTTTATCTTGGTTGTATCAATCGTACTATCGGCTGAATAAAATTGTAATTTAGGTAAAACCTTAGCTTCGGGATCTAAAGCCACCTTAACTTGATGAGTTTGGTCAGAAACTAATTGCCCAGAAATACTGGGCTGCTTAAGTAATACCGTTTTATTTAATAAAGTTTGAGGCTGGCTTAAACTAATTACCTGACCGGCTAAATGCTTAACTAATACCTCTACTGCACGTTGTGCAGACTCAGAGCTTGGCGCTAATTGAGTTAATTGCGTTAGCGCATTGGCTATAAGGCTATGATTAGCAGAGATATCAGACATAAATAGGTTATCGGCATTAACACAAAAAAATATGAGTGCTGTTTAGTGTACGCCTAACTAAACTAATTTGGCTATGGCTTAACTAAGATTGCAATAAATCCAGTGGTTTTCATTCATCATTATTGTGATTTTTATGTGCAACTAAATGTGTAGGTTAGTAGGTTAGCGCAAAACCCTATGATATTATTATCGGCCCATTTTGTTGTAATCGAGGATGCGCTTGGCGGTACTTTCTATAAATAACTTGTCGGTAAGTAAAAGTGATAGGTTATTATTCGAAAATTTAAACTTTACCGTTGAGCCGGGCCAATTGTTATACCTCAAAGGGCAAAATGGTGCGGGTAAAACCAGCTTGCTTAGAGTGCTAGCAGGGCTTTCTATGCCAGATACCGGCAGTGTTACCTTTAACCAGTCCTTAGTCAGTCAAAACCCCAGCGATTATTATCATGAGTTGGTCTACTTTGGTCATAAGCTCGGATTAAATCAAAACTTAACCGCCCTTGAAAACCTTGGATATTGGGCCGAGCAACAACAGCTTGCAGTAAGCAAAGCGCAATTATTTGAGGTGTTAGCTCAACTTAACTTAGTTGGTTTAGAGGATTTACCGATAAATCATCTTTCTGCCGGTCAGCAAAGGCGCGTTGCATTGGCGCGTTTTTGGTTAAAGCCCCAAGCTAAATTGTGGATATTAGACGAGCCTTTTACCGCATTGGATACCCAAGGGGTGAGCTTGTTAACCCAGCATATTCAGAGGTTTTTGCAACAAGCTGGCGCAGTGATCATGACCTCTCATCAGGCATTGGCCATGGATTACCCCACCCAAGAATTAGAATTGGAGTACCGATTAGTATGAGTGTGCTCTATTCAGTGTTAAAGCGTGACCTGGCACTGGCCTACCGCCAGCGCGCCGAATTAATGCAACCCTTAATGTTTATGGTGTTGGTCATTAGCCTTTTTCCTTTAGCTGTAGGCCCAGAGCCCAATACTTTGCAAAAAATTGGACCTGGGGTGATATGGGTGGCTGCGATATTGTCATCACTATTGGGGTTAGAAAGATTATTTAGAGACGATTTTCAGGATGGCAGTTTAGAACAACAAATGTTATCTGGTACTTCGTTAGCGGCTATAGCGTTAACCAAAGTCTGTGCCCATTGGCTAACCAGTATTCTGCCGCTTATTGTGTTATCTCCTTTGTTAGCCTTGTTTTTGCATTTAACTGCGCCTATGTATTGGGCATTGTTAGCCACCTTAGTGTTAGGCACACCTTTGTTAAGCTTAATTGGTGCCATTGCGGTTGGGTTAACAGTTGGATTAAACCGCGGTGGGGTATTGTTAGCCTTGTTATTATTGCCGGTTTTTATTCCTTTATTAATTTTTGCTACTTCAGCAGTGGAAGCCGCATCAATGAATTTGCCTTATAGCGCTCAATTGGCATTAATAGGCGCGATGTTTTTATTCTCTTTAGCTTTGGCGCCATTTGCCATTGCTTATGCACTTAGAGTGAGTCAATCCTAATGTGGAAGTGGTTACATCCGTACGCTAAAACTGAGCGTGCATATCAGCTGTGCCAAAGCTTATTGCCTTGGTTTAATGGACTAGGGTTAAGCGTGATCTTAGTGGGTACTGTATGGGGGCTGGCTTTTGCTCCAACAGATTATCAACAAAGCGATGCCTATCGAATTATTTATGTGCATGTGCCCAGTGCGGTGCTGTCTAAAAGTTTATATATGGCCATGGCTATTGCGGCTTTTATTGGGTTAGTTTGGCAAATAAAAACTGCTTTTATGGCCATGATAGCCCTTGCGCCTATTGGGGCTATGGTGACTTTTGTTTCACTAGTGACGGGTGCTGCTTGGGGTAAGCCCATGTGGGGAACTTGGTGGGAGTGGGATGCAAGACTCACCTCTCAATTGATTTTACTGTTTTTGTTTTTTGGGGTGATGTCTTTGTACAAATCCTTTGATGATAAACAACAAGCAGGTAAAGCTGCTGGAGTGATGGCTGTGGTGGGAATTATTAATTTGCCCATTATTCATTATTCAGTTGAGTGGTGGAACACCTTGCATCAAGGCGCCACTATTATGAAATTCGACAAACCTTCTATGCCCGCTGAAATGTTATGGCCATTATTGTTGTCTATTTTAGGCTGGGGCTTAGCTTGTGGGGCAATATTTTTATTTAGATTGCAAAATCAAATGTTAGAGCGTGAATTTAAACGTCCATGGGTTGTGGCATTAGCCAAACACCAAGCTCCCGAGATAGGTAACAACTAATGCATTTTGATGATTTAGCCAGTTTTTGGCAGATGGGTGGATACGCCCTATATGTATGGCTGTCTTTTGGCGTGGCACTTTTTAGTGTGGCGGTGATGTGGATACAAGCCTGGTTAACCAAGCAAAGTTTGCTTAAACGTGTATTACAAGAGCAGGCCAGACAAGCGCGTATTCAGGCTGCCAAACAAAGTGACCAACGATCAAGTGGAGAACAAGGGTGAACCCAAGAAGACAAAAACGCTTAATGGCGGTGTCTGCCATAGTTTTAGTAGTAGCGGGCGCAATAGGCTTAATGTTGTATGCGCTAAATCAAAATATCGATTTGTTTTACACCCCCAGCGAAGTGATTGAAGGCAAAGCCGGCAAGATCCCTGCAGTAGGTCAGCGTTTACGTATTGGCGGCATGGTAGTGCCTGGCTCAGTGAAGCGCGACCAACAAAGTTTAGCGGTAAGTTTTGATTTGGTTGATCTAGGTCCTAAAGTGACAGTGAGTTACCAAGGTATCTTGCCCGATTTATTTCGTGAAGGGCAGGGGATAGTTGCAACAGGGGTGTTGACTAAAACCAATCATATTGAAGCTCACGAAGTATTAGCTAAACACGACGAAGAATATATGCCCCCAGAACTCGCTGAAAAAATGAAAGGCATTAAGCATGTTAAACCTAATCAAGCTGATTACAGCGCGTCAGAGTCTGGATATTAACTATGCTAGCTGAATTAGGTAATTTATCCCTAGTACTAGCCTTAATGATTGGGGTTTTGCTAGCGATTTGCCCTATGTGGGGGGCCTACCAACAAGATGCCAAACTTATGGCAATGGCAAAACCCTTGGCCATTGGTATGTTTGTGTTTACCGCTTTTGCTTATGGGTGTTTAACCTATGGTTTTGTCACCGACGATTTTAGTTTAACTTATGTGGCAAACACCTCTAACAGCACTTTGCCTATCTATTACAAAGTAACGGCAGTATGGGGAGGGCATGAAGGATCGTTTTTACTCTGGGTGTTGATTTTTTCAATATGGACTGTTGCGGTCGCCTTGTTTAGTCGCGCTATTGAGCTACAAATGGTGGCTAGAGTATTGGCTATATTAGGCATGGTAGGCATAGGCTTTTATTTGTTTATGTTGCTGACCTCTAATCCCTTTGAGCGGCTTTTACCCTTTTATCCTATAGACGGCAAAGATCTTAACCCTTTGTTGCAAGATTTTGGCATGATCATTCACCCTCCTATGTTGTATATGGGCTATGTGGGGTTTTCTGTGGCTTTTGCTTTTGCCTTAGCCGCGTTAATTTCTGGGCAATTAGATTCAACTTGGGCCAGATGGTCGCGACCTTGGACTATTGCTGCATGGTCGTTTTTAACTGTAGGCATTGCTCTAGGTAGTTGGTGGGCATACTACGAACTAGGTTGGGGCGGCTGGTGGTTCTGGGATCCAGTAGAAAATGCGTCCTTTATGCCTTGGTTAGTAGGCACCGCTTTATTGCATAGCTTAGCGGTTACCGAAAAACGTAAAGTCTTTAAATCTTGGACTGTTTTATTGGCAATTTCGGCCTTTTCGTTAAGTTTATTAGGTACCTTTTTAGTGCGCTCTGGGGTGTTAGTTTCTGTGCATTCATTTGCCAGTGATCCTAGCCGAGGTTTGTTTATTTTAGGCTTGCTAGTGGTCATTATTGGTGGCTCGTTGGGCTTTTATGCTTATCGTGCCCCGCAATTAAAGGGTTATGGTCGATACCAATTATTTTCTCGTGAAGTGTTTTTAATTGGCAATAATGTATTTTTAAGTGCAGCCACAATAGTGGTGTTATTGGGTACGCTGTTGCCTCTTGTACACAAAGAATTGGGCATGGGCTCCATTTCTATAGGTGCGCCCTTCTTTAATCAAATGTTTAGTTATTTAATTGTGCCTTTTGTGTTGTTTATGGGCATTGGCCCTTTATCTAGATGGAAAAACCAAAACCCTCGCGCTTTATACAAACAACTTTTATTGGCTTTTGCTTTAAGTCTTAGTGCTGGGCTGTTGGTCAATGCGAGTTTTGCACAAAGTTCATATATGGCGGCCCTTGGTTTAGTTATGAGTTTTTGGATAGTGGTGACCACAATATTAGAAATTCGCCAACGTATTTCACCACAAATTCGCACAAGCGGAAGCTCAATTTGGCAGAGCTTACAAAGCCTTACACCTAGTCATTGGGGCATGGTTGCTGGTCATTTAGGTTTTGCCATAAGTTTAATCGGTATTGCCTTAGTGAGTGCTTACAATGTAGAGCGAAATGTACGTATGGCGCCGGGTGATAGCTTGGCGCTAAGCGGTTATCAATTTACTTTTAAAGGGGTAACCCAACAACAAGGGCCTAATTATTCCTCTGACGTGGGTAGCTTTGATGTATATCAAGCTCAACAAAAAGTGGCGAGTTTACAAGCTGAAAAGCGCTTTTATCCTGTGCAACGAAATGTGATGACAGAAGCGGGAATAGACTCAGGTTTTACCCGAGATTTATTTGTGGCCTTAGGTGAACAATTAGACAATGGCGATTGGTCTATTCGTATCTATGTTAAACCTTTTATTAATTGGATATGGCTGGGAGCCTTTATCATGGCATTCGGTGGGCTGTTGTCTATGAGCGATAAACGTTATCGCATGACTAAACTTGCCGCCAAGAAACGCCCAGAGACTAAGTCACAAGCAGCAACCTCTTCACTACAGGAGCAGTTAGGATGAAAAAGTTAGGGGTTTATCTGATTCCTTTAGTGTTATTTTTAGGCTTAATAGTGTTTTTATTTAAGGGTTTGTTTTCTGATCCTCGTAGCCATCAATCGAGTTTGTTGGCTAAACCTGTGCCGAGTTTTGCCTTGCCAGACTTGATGCAACCTGAACACATCTATACCCAAGAGGTGTTTAAGGGCAAATTAACCTTATTAAATGTGTGGGGAGTGTGGTGCGTAACTTGTGCCGTGGAGATCCCCTATTTACTTGAGTTGCAACAATCTGGCAAACATATAGTGGGTTTGTATTACGACCAAGATATCGATCCCGACTTTGGCATAAAAACTGTGGCCCGTGTTCAGCAAGAAGTGCAAGACAAGCTAAGGCAGTTAGGCAATCCTTATGCCTTTAATATTTTTGATGTAAAGCGTGATTTATCTCTCGATTTAGGGGTAACTGGTGCGCCCGAAACCTTTTTAATCGATCAACAGGGCAAAATCCAAGTGCACCATATAGGCGATTTAAATCAACGGGTTTGGAATAAAAAGTTCGCCAATAAATATGCAGAGTTGGTGCAAGAATGAAGCGCGTATTAATACTTAATTTAAGCCTAGTTTTATTATTTTTGAGTTTGGGGGCTTTAGCTGCACAACAGCAGTTTGACTTTGAAGACCCTAAGCAAAGGCAAGTGTTTTTACAGTTGACTCAAGAACTGCGCTGCCCTAAATGCCAAAATCAAAATATTGCAGATTCTGATGCCATGATTGCCATAGATCTAAAACGTAAGGTTTATGAGTTAGTGAAAAGCGGCAAGGATAAAGAGCAAGTGATTGATTTTATGAAACAAAGATACGGTGATTTTGTTCATTATCAGCCACCAGTGAATATGATGACTATTTGGCTATGGGCATTGCCTGTACTCTTTATTTTACTTGCCGCTGCAGGCATTGTTATCAGCCGTAAATCTCAAGCTAAAGACCTAGATCAAGCCCAGCTTGCTAAAGCTAAAGCGCTTTTGGAGCGTGACCAATGATGGGCTTTTATATGGGGGCGGCACTTTGTCTGATAGTGGTATTGGGCTTTGTTATTTATCCTTGGTTGGTGCATACAGAAAACAACAATAACCTTAGTTTAGATAACCAAAACCTCACTAAAGATCGTTTACGTGAATTAGACAGTGAAGTACAACAAGGTTTGTTATCTGACTCAGATAAACAATTGGCAAAAGATGAAATTACCTTGGCTTTATTAGCTGAGCAAAAGACTGAAACTAGCCAAACTAATAGCAGTCATTGGCCAATTATGATTGGTGCGGTGGTGAGTATAGTGCTAGGGGCCAGTGTCTATGTTTACGCTAATCAGATTAGCCTAATTCAACAATGGCAAGAAGCACAAAATAACACAGCTGAACTAGGTAAAAGAATGCTGCAAGGGGATGAAAGTCTACAAATACAAGACTTACAAAACTTTGCTCTAGGTTTGCGTACTAAGCTGGCTAGCCGTCCAGAAGATCCAATGGGCTGGATGCTGCTAGGTCGGGTATCTGGGGCATTAAAGCGTGTTGATAGCGCCATACAAGCCTTTGAAAAATCTTTGCAGTTTGATCCAAACAATACCGGCACTTTGGCAAGTTACGCCCAAGCCTTGTTAATGACAGGGCAAGAACAACAAGTGTTACAGGCTAAACGGGTATTACTGCACCTATTAGCTTTGGAGCCAGATAACACTAATGCTATGGGAGTATTAGCCATAGTGGCCTCTGAATTAGGTGACAGACAATTAGCCCTCGAAAATTGGCAAAGGTTATTGCCCTTTATCCCTAAGTCTGACCAAAACTATCAGGCCATAGAAGAGCGTATTGCTCAGCTGCAGGCAGAGTTAGGTAAATCAATGTTAGCCAGTGATGCAAATCAAGCTGAGCGAACAGCTAAGGGGCTTAGCCAAGCGCCTAAACTTGAAGTCACAGTAGAAATTAGCCCAGCTCTAATAGAAAAATTACCCAAACAAGGGATGCTGTTTGTGTTTGCTCAGGCGGCTGACGGACAAATTAAAATGCCAGCTGCGGTAGTTAAACAACCTTTATCTCAGTTTCCTTTAACCTTAGTGTTATCAAACCAAAATGCTATGGTGGCAAACTATACTGTATCGCAATTAAAACAAGCTAAAATCGTGGCGCGGATTTCACAAGATGAAAACGTTGCCCTTGCCCCAGGTGAGCTTCAAGGCGAACAACTGATTGAATTAGATGCAGATAATACTCAAGCGTTAACCCTTACCATTAATAGAGAAATACAATGAACAAAGTCGGTATGCTGTTTATCACCCTAAGCATTTTGCTATTGGGGGGATGTGCCAGTCAGTCAAGCAACCAACAACAGGCGCAACAATATCAAGATCCTAAAGATCCCTTAGAGCCGTTAAACCGCGCTATGTGGGATTTTAACTATGATGTTTTAGACCAGTATATTCTGCGTCCAGTGACAGTGGCCTATGTAGATTATATGCCACAAGCTGCGCGAACAGGCTTGTACAATATGGCAGAAAACTTAGAAGAGCCGTCTAACAGTTTAAATAATTTGCTGCAGGGTAAGGTTGAAGGCAGTGTGGTCAGTCTAGGGCGGTTTTTATTAAACAGTACTGTAGGTTTGTTAGGGGTATTTGATGTTGCTAGCGAAATCGGCCTCAGCAAGCAAGAAGAAGAGTTTGGAGAGGTACTAGGTAAATGGGGAATAAACACTGGCCCTTATTTAATGATCCCTGCTAGAGGCCCTTCTGATGTGCGTAGCTCAGTAGGAGACTTTGTAGACAGCGCTTATTTGCCAATAGACGGACTTAACTTTTATTTTAGTGTGCTAAGAGTAGGAATTAAGGCCCTTGAAAGCCGCGCCTCTGTAATACAACAAGAACAACAATTAGAAAACTCAGCGGATCCTTACAGCTTTGTAAAAAGTGCCTACTTTCAAAATTTAGAATTTAAAGTCAAAGACGGAAAAATAGAAAAGTCTGCAGAAGAAGCCGCACTTGAAGACGACATTGATGCGTTTTTAAACGACTTGTAATTAATGGATTTGTAAAAGTAAAAACCCTGCTAAATGGCAGGGTTTTTTTATGCAGTTCAAAAAGGCTATTTGTAACCATTAGGGTTATTAAATTGCCAATTCCAAGCATCGCGGCACATTTCTTCTAAACCACGGGTTGCTTGCCAGCCTAGTTCTTCTTTGGCTGTGGTTGGATCTGCATAACAGGCCGCCACATCACCACTGCGTCTTGGAACAAATTGATAAGGTACCTTTTGACCACTTTGTTGTTCAAAGGCTTTTACCATATCTAATACACTGTAGCCTTGGCCTGTTCCTAGGTTGTAGGTGACTAAGCCTGGTTGAGTTTGTAATTTTTCTAAGGCTTTTAAATGCCCAGCTGCTAAGTCTTCAACATGAATATAGTCACGTACCCCTGTGCCATCTGGGGTGTCGTAATCGTTACCAAAAATCGACAGTTGTTCACGCTTGCCTGTGGCCACTTGGGTAATAAAGGGCATTAGATTGTTAGGAATGCCGTTAGGATCTTCACCAATTTTTCCAGATGGGTGGGCCCCAGCAGGGTTAAAGTAACGTAATAAAGCTATGTTCCAGCTATTGTCAGACTGATAGAGATCTCTTAGTACCAATTCCACCATAAGCTTAGACATACCGTATGGGTTAGTGGGTTGGCCAGTAGGCATGTCTTCACGTAAAGGCAAAGAAACTGGGTCGCCATAGACAGTAGCCGAAGAACTAAAGACTAAATTCTTGACCCCAAACTTTTTCATGGCTTCGCAAAGTGTGAGGGTGCCATATACATTGTTGTTGTAATAATTTAAGGGTTTTTCTACCGACTCACCCACAGCTTTTAATCCTGCAAAATGGATGACTGCATTAATGGAGTGCTTGGAAAATAACAGTTCTAATATGGTATGGTCGCGAATATCCCCTTGCACAAAAATCACGGATTTTCCGGTGAGGGCTTCTACACGCGCAAGTGATTCTGGCGAAGAATTACATAGATTGTCTAACACTATGACCTGGGTGTCGGTTTCTAGTAATTGTAAAACCGTATGGCTACCTATGTAGCCTGCGCCACCTGTTACCAATATTGTCTGCATCATTCGTCTCCATGTTGATGTGATTGTGCTAGGTACTTAGCACAAAGGCCATATTGAATGGGTTTCACTATGGCTGGATATAATAATGTTACTAACAAAGCCCACACTATGGCTAGCCAATTCGAGGCTACTTGTAAAATTAAAACAAAGGCCGGTATAACCACACACATTTTTAATACATTCAGTAATAGTTTCTCTGGGCCAGTCAGTTTTTTTACTGCCATTTGCATGGCGTCTAACCTTTGGGTCAAACTTAAGCCTTGTAATTGTGGAATGTGTTTGGTGGAAAAATAAAATTTCATATAGGTGTTGCCCAGAACAAATAATAAAAAGCCCAATGATATATTTAATAAAATTGGGCTTTGGGTTACTGCTTTGCTGCCCTAAGACAGCAAGGCTTAATGTTTAACTGATGGAGCCTAGTTTGCAGGTTTCTCAGCTAGTTTTTCCCACTTCTTAGTTTTGAAAGTAAACAAGAAGATAATGATACCAATAGAAATGGTGAACAAGCTGATCTGAAGGTAAAGGTTAGGCATTTGATCAACATTGTTAGGATCAAAGTTACCGGCCAATAGACCCGCTATTACGTTTCCTATTGAGTAAGTTAATACAAAAACACCCATCATTTGACCAGCAAAACGCTTAGGTGACAATTTACTTACCGCACTTAATGCCACTGGGCTTAAACACAACTCACCTACAGTGTGTAAGAAATAAGTAGCAATTAACCAATAAGGCGCAACTTTAAGGCCAGATGCGGCAATTTGTGCTGCAAAGAACATCACTAAAAAGCCGGTTGCCATAATGATTAGACCTAGGGCACATTTTAATCCGTAGCTAGGGGTAATCATTCTTTTGGCTAAGTTAATCCATAAAGCTGCAAAGAAAGGCGACAAAAGGATGATGAAAAACGAGTTAGCGGATTGTAACCACTCCGGCGGAATTTCAAATGCACCTATCATACGGTCAGTGTAATCTTGACCAAATAGGTTTAATGAAGAGCCAGCTTGCTCAAAACCTGTCCAGAAAAAGATAGAGGCAATACAGACTAAAAATAATGCACCTAGTTGACGTTTTTCTGATGGGTTGTTGTTACCTAAGAAAAACACTGCAGCAAAGTACACTAAGAATAAGATAGTCGCTATGATGGCAAAATTTTCTGCTACAACAACAGGTTGAAAGGTCATCATGTTGTTCATCAACATGTAAGTTACTGCCACAATACCCAGTAAAAATAATCCAATCACAGTCCAGCTGATTTTTTCAGCTTTTGGTGAAAGTTTCACTGTAGGCTCTGCACCAGCACCTTCTAATTTGTGTAGTGTAGCGCGGTAAGTTAATAGACCAATAGCCATACCTACAGCTGCGGCACCAAAGGCCCAATGCCAGCCCATGTTAATGCGCAAATAACCACACACACCGTAACCAATTAACGAACCTAAGTTGATACCTAGATAGTACAAGGTGTAACCACTGTCACGTCTTTGGTCATCGCTAGAGTATAGCTGACCTACCATGGCGCCGATGTTAGGCTTAAGTAGACCCGTACCTAATACCACTAAAATCAAACCAATGAAAAAAGTATGTTCACTAGGAATAGCCAAAACAATGTGGCCACACATAATAATGATACCGCCGTACCATACGGCTTTTTGTCCACCTATTAAGCGGTCGGCCATCCAACCACCAGGTAAGCCCATTAAGTAAACCGAGCCTGTATATAAGCCATAAATGGCTGTGGCCGAAGCTACAGTAATGGCGAGTCCGCCTTCTTGAATTGCTGCAGTCATGAAAAGTACTAGCATGGCTCGCATGCCGTAATAACTCATGCGCTCCCACATTTCTGTCACAAACAAGGTGCTTAATCCACCTGGGTGACCTAAAAAGTCTTTGGTTTTAGTTGTCATTCAATTTACCTTTGTTTTTATAGTATTTGACACTTTAAAAAGCGCTATTGAGAATTAGGTTTCCCCTGAAAGTCCTAATATATTCAAGCGTTTGCAAACTTTGTCTGTTTTGTTACCGGCCTAGGCTAGTGCCATTACATGCAGTTTTTGCTGAGTGTCTGTTATTTTGACGAGTTGTTTATACTAGAGTCGTTAGCACAACTCAAGAAAACAAGCAGCCTTTGCGGGATATTCTTATACAAAACCTAGATGACTGTGTGGTATTTTTACCTAAATTAGTCAACAATATTTAGCCAAACAGGGCAGAAAAAATGCACATTTAATGAACCTTTTTTGGGGTAAAAATCTGAGTTACTAATTTTTACAGTTATAAGTCTTTACTCGGGTTAAGATTCTTTTTTAAATTCAATAAGATTTACACTTTGTATAAAAATAAAAAAAACTAATTAACTAGTCATTCAATGGCCAAGTTTGGTAAGATTGCGCGGTTAAATTAAAGCGCTTTCTACTTAGGGCCTATTTTCGGCTTAATAAATTAAAAAAGTGTTTTAAAAAATCACACTACATCTAAGAATAAAACTAGCTCAACACATTATTGGTTTTTACTTTATGAAATATAAAACAATGGTCAAGGTACAAAAGACTTCTGGGAAGGTTAATGTTTAGTCATTTGGATTTTTTACCTGTTTTTACTGCCTTTTTTGTGGCCTTAGGACTTTTGGTTGTTATGACCCCATTTGCCCATCAACTGGGTTTAGTTGATGAGCCTAATGGTCGTAAAGTGCACGCCGGAATCGTACCCCTTACTGGTGGTGTGGCTATTTATGGTGCCGTGATTATTGCCAGTTTTGTGACAGATGTGTGGTTTAAAAACGGTTCATTATTTTTTACCGCTGCGACCTTTATCGTGTTGTTAGGCATGTTAGACGACAAGTTTGATTTAAGTGCCAAGGGCCGCTTAATTTGCCAGTTTGGTGTAGCGGGTATCATGGCGTTGGCTGCACAAAACTACATTACTTCTTTGGGAAATATCTTTGGCTTTGGCGATGCAAGCTTTGGTTTAGAAGGGTATTTCTTCACGCTAATCTGTGTGGTTGGGGTGATTAACGCTTTTAATATGATAGACGGCATAGACGGATTAGCAGGCGGCATGAGCTTAGTGGTGCTTTTGGCTGTTGTATTTTTATTGATGGCTTCTAACAATACCCAAGCCATTATGGCACCTATGATGGTGGTTGCGGCTATTGTACCTTTCTTAGCGTTTAACTTAAGTTGGCGTGGTTTTAAAGGCAATAAGATCTTTTTAGGCGACAGCGGCAGTATGTTTGTTGGTTTAACTATAGTGTGGTTGTTGGTTGATTTTACTCAAGGTGCAGAAGCGGCTATGCGTCCAATTTCTGCAGTGTGGATCATTGGCTTACCTTTATTAGATATGGCTGCCGTTATGTACAGACGTGCCAAAAAAGGCAAGTCTATGTTAAAGCCAGATAGACATCACTTACACAATATTTTTATGCGTGCGGGATTTTCATCACGTCGCTCTTTAGCCGCTATATTGCTGCTGGGCAGCAGCTTTGCTGTTGTGGGTATTCTAGGTGAGCTTTATGCCGTACCAGAATATGTAATGTTTTGGGGCTTCTTGTTAACCTTAATTGGATACACATGGACCCTAAATAACATCTGGACAGTACTCAGAGTAGTGCGTACTTGGCGCAAAGTTTAAGGCAAACCGCTAGCGCTAATTAAGTTAAGCTGTGGTTGGCTTTTGCCAGTTCAAAGGGTAGACTTTAGTAAATAAGTTAATGACATATTTATTCTATGAAAAACATAGTGTTACTCGCCCTTTCCAGCGCTTTTTTGCTAAGTTGTACTACAGTTTCGCAGCCTATTGCATCTAGACCTTTGGTTGAACAAGGTTATCTTGCCCCAAACAGTCAAATCGTTTCTTCCTTAAATACACAGTTATCTACTAATCCCCCTACTGACTCTTTTACTATACAAGGGCAAAATGTGGCTTTGGGGCCAAAATACTTTGCCGCCACTGGCTTAGTGTGCCGTAAATTATCTTCAAAAATTCAGCACCAAATTTATTGCCAAAACACTAAGGGCAACTGGTTTAAAGTCAAACAAGTCCTGTCTGAATATAAAGGCGAAGTGATGCAAGAGGCGAAGTTATGAATATCATCAGAAAAGGTTATGGATTAACTGCATGCTTATTGTTTGGGCTTGTTTCTGGGTTGGCTATGGCGCAGCAAAACCTTAGTGAAAGTCAAATGCAACAAGCCAGAGAAGCTAGCTCAAGTAATAAAGTAGATTTGTCGCAATATATTCAATCTAACGGTAAAGATACTGGGCGCAATCAAGCTATAAACATTCCATCTAATGCCGGCCCTATGCCAGCTGGCGAAGAAGATTTACCACCTCCTTTTGGCGCTAACTTATTTCAAGGTGGTTTTGAATCTGAACGCAGTGATGGGCTTAATAGTGCTTATTTAGTGGCTCCCGGAGACAAAATATCTGTGCAAATGTGGGGTACGGTGAATAGTGCTGAGGTGGTAACAGTAGATAACCAAGGCAATATTTTTATTCCCAATGTTGGGCCAATAAAAGTACAAGGGGTGCCAGCCAACCGCATTAACCAAGTTGTTACGCAAAATATTAAAGCTATTTATACGAATAACGTGAGTATTTACGTTAACTTATTAACCTCAACCCCTGTGAGTGTGTATGTGGCAGGGCCTGCTGTACGCCCAGGTCAGTACGCTGGTTTGGCCTCAGATTCTGTATTGTTTTATTTAAAACGGGCAGGGGGCATAGATCCTTATCGTGGCAGTTACCGAAATATCCAGGTATTACGCAATAAAGAAGTGGTGCTTGAATACGATTTGTACGACTTTTTAAAGTCTGGCAAATTAAGCTCGTTTTCTTTTCAAGATGAAGACGTGATTTTTGTGCAAGAACAAGGCGCTATGGTGACAGTAGAGGGCGCGGCTAGGTATCCTTTTAGATTTGAATTAGAGCCGAGTAAAAATGCCGGCTCAGATTTAATCTACTTCTCACGTCCACTGGAAAAAACTAGCCATGTGGCTATTACTGGCAACAGAAATAACGGCCCTATTTCGGTTTATATTCCTCTTGATGAGTTTAATGACTTTAAAATGGTAGACGGTGATGTAGTGCTGTTTAATGACGACATCCGCCCCCAAGTGATCAGTGTGCAATTATCTGGTAGTTACTTAGGCCCATCCTTTTATACAGTGAAAACCAACACGCGTTTAATGGATTTATTGAACCATGTTGAAATTGATCCTAAACAAGCTAATTTCGGCGCGATTTATATCAAACGCAAAAGTGTAGCCGAGCAGCAAAAGCTGTTAATAGAAGAATCACTTAATCGATTAGAGCGTAGCATATTTACCGCGCCAGCTTCTTCTAGTGGCGAAGCCGGCATTCGTGCCCAAGAAGCACAACTTGTTACCCAGTTTGTTGAGCGCGCCAGAAGCATTAAGCCTTTAGGTAAAGTGATAGTGGCTGAAGATGGCAAAGTGGCCAATATCAGGCTTGAGCAAGGCGATGAAATTGTGATCCCCGCTAATTCAGATCTGATTCAGGTATCGGGCGAAGTATTAATGCCACAAGCCATAGTGTTTAATCCTAAAGCCAGTATTAGAGATTATGTGGCATGGGCAGGGGGCTTTAGCGAAAGAGCTAACGACGAACGTATAGCTGTAGTAAAAGCCAATGGCTTAACCGTATTTTACGATGCCGATAGCAGTTGGTATGGCGATGATAAAAACCATCAACTACAAGCCGGTGACCAAATTTTAGTGCTACCTAAAATTGATACTAAAGTTTTACAAGCGGTAAAAGATATTACGCAAATTGTGTATCAAATTGCCATAGCCGCTAATGTTGTTAAATAACATTAGCACTTTGCGTTAGCCTAACTGAAGTTATCTGATTATGACAACAGTGACAAAGCGCAGCCCTTGGGTCATTTGGAAAGATGTGATCTTTGCGCTTTTTGCCCGAGAAATACGCACAGGCTTTAACGATAAGTTTGGCTTAAGCTGGGCAGTGTTAAACCCTATTGTGTTTATTTTTGTGTTGTCTTTTATTCGCGGCCGATTAGGCGGAGGCGAAACCCATGGCATGCCTACTTTTACTTTTATGGCCATTGGTATTTTGTTGATCCAAAGCTTTTTACAAACCCTTAGCAATTCTGCTCGCTCCATTAAAAAGAATAAAGCGCTATTTGCCTTTAGGCAGGTACAACCCATAAGTGCGGTATTAGCCGGCGCGGTATTTCAACTCTTGGTTAAAGTCTTCGTGTTTATTGGCATTATTATTATTATGTATTTTTTAAACATGGAAATAACCATTAGCGACCCGCTGCTTTTTTTAAGTTGTTTGTTATTACTCTGGGTGTTAGCTGTGGCTTTAGGGTTATTTTTTGGCATAGCTGAGTTATTTATTGCCGAAATTGGCAAGTTAAGAGAATTGATCTCTCGGCCATTGTTTTTTATCTCTGGGGTATTCTTTTCGCTGCAAGACTTTCCTAAACAATACTGGCCCCTGCTCGATTGGAACCCAATATTACATGCTATAGAACTATCGCGTTTTGCAGTGTACGCAACTTATGGTGGTTATGGGGTAAGTTTGCAGTATTTAGCCGGGGTCACCTTGGTGTGTAGCTTTTTATCTTTAGCTATTTATCAGGTGTTTTGGAAGCAGGCGATTAGTCGATGATAAAATTAGACAATATCACCAAATATTATCCTTCTAGATTGGGTAATCAATATATTTTCAAAGACCTGAATTTTGATATTCCCGCCAACCATAATATTGGCATTTTGGGCTCTAATGGCGCAGGTAAATCGACTTTATTTAGACTGCTGGCCGGCAGTGAATATCCCAACAAAGGTAAAGTGATAACCGACCTCAGTATTTCTTGGCCGGTGGCATTGTCTACTGGTATTCATCCGCAAATGACAGGCAGAGAAAACACCCGCTTTATTGGCAAAATAAACGGAATTGCTGATTTAGATGAATACGAAAAACGCGTTATAGAATTTGCTGAACTTGGTGCCAAATTCGACTTGCCAGTAAGAAGCTATTCTAGTGGGATGAAACCAAGATTGGCCTTTGCATGCTCTATAGGCATAGACTTTGATCTGTATTTAATTGATGAAGTCACCTCTGTGGGTGACGCAAAGTTTCGTAAAAAAGCCAAAGCCGCGCTGCTTGAACGTAGCGAGAAAGCCAATGTAATTATGGTAAGTCATAATATGGACGAAATCAGGCAGTTCTGTGATAGCGCCATAGTGTTGCACCAGGGTGAATTAACGTTTTATAACGATCTCGAGCAAGGGATCGAACAATATCAGGCATTATAAAAATGACACAACAGGCACAAATGAAATTGGAACAAAGATTTAGTCAACTCAAAGACTCTCTGACTCAAGGGCAATGGACTGACGCCACGTTTTTGTTAGAAAAAGTCAATGAACTAGAGGCCACAGACCAAGCTTTGGCCTTTAGGTTAATGCAAAGAGTTAAAAATCTAAATCCCAGTGACGAGAATCAAAGCCGGTTACAAGAGTTAAAAAAACAAGCCTTAGCAGCCAGCCCAGAATTAGCCACGCATTCGTCTAGTGAGTCGCAAACTAAAGGCAAGCTGTTACCTAATGCTCAAGATCTAAAAGTAAAAGTGAGTGGCTTAATGAGCGATGCTCGCTTGGCAAAATTAAAAAAGCCTTTTTCGGTATGTGTGTTAATTCCATTTTTATTATTTACCTTTTACCAAGTGTTACTTGCCAGCCCACAATTTGAAAGTCAGGCTAAGTTAATAGTACGAGAGCCTGACGGCATGGCCACGCTCGACCCCACTATGGCGATTATGGCGGGATTTGGGGTAGGCTCTAGCAATTTAGATACTGAGCTGGTTAAAGCCTTTATTTATTCTAATGACATGGTGATCTACCTAGAAAACAACTTGGCGCTCTCACAGCACTATAGTGACAGCCAATATGATGTTTTCAGCCGCTTAGCCAGCGATGCCAGTCGTGAAGACTTGCTTAAGTATTATTTAAGTAAGGTATTAATCGATATTGACGAAACCTCGCAAGTGATTAGTCTAAAAGTCAAAGCCTTTGAACCAGATTTCGCTAGATTATTGAGTCAATCCATAGTTAAAAGAGCAGAATGGTATATTAATGAAGTAGGGCATAACCTCGCCAAAGAGCAATTGGCCTTTGTGAAGGTAGAGCATGAATTAGTTGAAAAACGCTTACAAACCGCCAAAACCGAATTATTAAACTTTCAAAGACGCCATAATCTTCTCGACCCACAAGCAGAAGGTATGGCTTTACAGCAAATAACCTATCGCCTTGAAGGGGAGATTGCGGTTAAACAAACAGAGCTCAATGCACTGAAGAACAGCATGAGTGACAACGCCCCGCAGGTGATACAAGCGAGATCTCAACTCAAAAGCTTGACCGAACAACTAGAAAAAGAACGTTTGCGTTTAACCAGTGAAAACCTAGGTAATGAATCTTTACCAGCAGAAGAACGAAACCTTAGTGTGTCGCAAGTATTGGCTAAATTTAGTGATTATAAAATTAATATGGAGCTAGCCCTTCAGGCCTTTACCTCTTCGCAAGTCTCATTAGAAAAGTCGCGTATAGAAGCGTACCGTCAACTTAAATACTTAGTTACAGTAGAGTCGCCTACCCATCCACAAGAAGCTAAATATCCCAGAGTGCTATACAACATTAGCCTATTTTTGGCCGTTACATTAATGCTGTTTGGTATTGGCCGCATTGTTATAGCTACGGCTAGTGAGTTGCGTTAATAAGCTTATCTGCACAAATAAAAACGCCGCTTGAGCTAGGCAAAAGCGGCGCAATAACGCGTTAAAATTAAGCTTTAGTTTTTAACAATAAAGTTTTTTGTGACTTTTTGTTGACCAGGTTTATCTAAATTTTCTACTAAATAGTTTTGTTCTAGGTTTAATTCTATTTTTTGTTTGCCATTTTTCACTTGAGCATTAAGTGGAAAAGTCACAGACAAAGTCGATAACACCTGTTTTTGCTCACCTTGATCTAGCACCTCGGCAGAAGCCATTTGTATTACAGGCTCTCCTGTACAGGTTAACGCCAGTAATTTACTGGTTTTACTTTGGCGTTTTAGCTCAGTTTCTACATCTTGTGCCAGAAAATTAGGAAAGTCATCGCCTCTGCCTAAAATTGCAATAGAGGCCAGCAACTCATCAGCACATTCAAACCCACTTAGCTGCATCACATTAATAGCAGTAGTGGTTGGTTTTGCCTGTTGTGCTTGTTCAGCCCCAATAACTTGACTAGAAACACTTAGAGCAGGAGCTATTAACAGCCCCAAAAACATAGATTTTTTCACTTAATACCTCTAGAAAGCAAAGCAGATTAAAAACTGGATTTTAAAAAATTTTATAAGTTTGTAAAACCCAGTTTTTAACTAAATTTGATGGATAATTAGTTTTCTTGCGGAACTATGTCTGCAGATAAATTTTCTATTCTGGTTTGCTGTAACTCGTCTGTCAGTTTTTCAGCTTCGTCTGGCGAATTTAATACATAAGGGATGATCATTATCATTAGCTCGGTACGGTCTTGGCTGTCGGTATCTGTATTAAATAACTTACCAATAACAGGAAGACGGCCGAGTATAGGTACTCCTGTTTGGCCTTTACTGGTTGAAGACGAAATCAAGCCCCCTAGTAACACTGAGCCACCATCGCGTAAGGTCACTGTGGTGGTTAACTTACGATTTAAAATAGTAGGGGTTAGGCCGCCACCAGTTGACTCACTGAGTTCTTGATCTATTTCAATATCCACAAAACCCGAAGCATGAACAGTGGGTTTTATTTTTAAAATAACCCCAGTTTTTCGGTAACTTACGGTTTCTATTACCGGCGCATTACTATCTGACGTGCTTTGGCTCGATTGGGTAATAACAGGTATTTCGTTACCAACATCTATCGAGGCTTCACCACCACTTTTAACCATAATTCTTGGACGAGAACGAATATTGGCTTTTTTGTTTTCGTAAAAGGCATTTAATATTGCCCGGGTTTGCCCCGCTGTATCTACTGTAGTGCCCAGGGTGTTATTTAACAGAGTAGTCACTAAACCTGCGCCACTAGAAGCAAAGGCTAAATCATATTTACCTAAGGTAGATTTAGCTAACCACTCTAGGCCAGTTTCTTCGTTATCATTTAACTGAACTTCTGCCAAAATCACTTCCACCATGACAGATGGTGCAGGTTTATCTAGCTTTTTAATTACAGGTAAAACTTGCAGCCAATCTTTGCCACTGCCGCTGTATAAAATAGTATTAAGTTGTTCATCTACCGCATAACGGCCTTTGGCGTTAGGGTTAACTGATCTAGTATTTGTTCTCGGAGTAGCTGAAGGAGAATTAGAGGTAGAAGCACTACTAGACCCATCATTAGCAGTGCTTTGATAGTCTGCTACACCTAAGCTATTTAAAATATCCACAATATGTGTTGCCTGAGTGCCCCTAACTTGATAGCTAAATAACCCTTGCTCTACTGTGCTGTGGCGTTCAGTTTCTAGGGTTTTTGCCCAGTCAATTATGTGATTTAGCACTTCAGAAGATTGTGAAAAAACGATAAGTTGACCCACGGATTCAAGGGGTAATAGCCGAATTGCTGCAGAGCCACTGTCAGCTTGTCTAACTGAGTAACCTTCAGATTTTAAAACCTGTTCTAAATTCTCTGCTAACTCTGAAACTGAACTCAAGCTAGGGCGAATAATACGGCTATACATGCCTTGCATTGCGGGTTGGTCGAGTAGTTTAGTTGCCGCTAAAGCTTGATTAATAATTCGAGGTGCACCATTAAAAATAAGGGCATTTCGATTAATATCTTCTTTAATGTCTAGCTCTTTACGCGGAAACATTTGTGATAGCCAGCCTCGCACCTGCGGTGTGTTAACTGACTGCAGCGGATAAACAAAAAATATCGGACGACTATTAGAAGGCACCTCAGGTAAGGTTCTGCCACTAACTAAAAACGGAATGTCGCCATTGCTGGCATTTTCAGAAAAATCAAACAATAACACATTGTTTTTAATAGAAGTCGTTACGCCGTAAGACTTTAAGGTTTCTGTGGCTAATTCGTATAAATCTTTTTGTTTTACTGTACTGGCTAATCGCATTGTAACTAAATCAGCGGTATTTTTAACGCTAGGCTCTACTACATAATTTAACCCTAACTGATTGC
Organism: Paraglaciecola aestuariivivens; assembly: GCF_052983255.1. Classification (NCBI taxonomy): domain Bacteria; kingdom Pseudomonadati; phylum Pseudomonadota; class Gammaproteobacteria; order Alteromonadales; family Alteromonadaceae; genus Paraglaciecola; species Paraglaciecola aestuariivivens. The sequence goes on from NZ_JBRKBA010000002.1 coordinate 449,894, forward strand.
CAAATACTTCATTAATAAAGGCCCCTACTGGCATATTATTAAAAGACAATCGGCTAATGGTTTTGTCTTCTAATACAGGGAGTACAGTTTCTGTGGCCTGCTCTGCAGCTTGTTCAACACTTAAGGTTGGGGTAGGTAATACCTCAAAATGAGTTTCTGCTGCCGCTTTTTGCTCAATTAATGTGGCGCCATTATTAGTTGCTTCTTTTTTGGCTGCTCTTAATGGGGTGTTAAACACTTTGTCGTCTTGAGTCGCAGCTTGGTAAGCGGGGCCTTTTAAGCTTGAACAGGCAGTCAAGCTAGCCACAAACACTAAAGTAGTGATGGTCTTGCGGTACAGACCGCTATGAGGAGTATTTTCAAGTAACATGTTTTATTTTTTTCCACTTTTTTTCGTTTTAGACTCGACATTTTTATGGGTAGAAGCATCGAATAAGGATTGGGTGAGTGTTTGTTTGGTTTTATTATTTATCCATATCACAGCATCTGGCAGTATGGTTTCAATTGTCCAGTTTTCTAGCCAGCCATCGCCTAATGATAACTGAGTTAATTCATTATTGGTTGTAGATGGAATAGCAAGTAACACCGAACTTGGCTCGTCTGCCACTATACCCACTAATTGTGCATCTAAAATAGATTGCTGTTTGTCTTCAACAACAGTGGCTTGTTTAACCTTTGTAGTCGATTTAAATTGAGGGTGCTGTTCTAATGTAGTTTTCCAATCTATGCTATTTTGGCTTGGCTTAATTGTTTGTATGTTTTGTTCATTATTGTGGTCCATTGTCACGCGCTGGAAGTTAACCAAAATCGCTAAACAAGCAATAATAAAAAGTGTAAATAAACTGACTTTTAACAAAGGCTTAGCCATGGTTGCCTCGCTTGTAAATTAAGTCGGTAACTAAACTAAATGAATCAGAGGTTTTAGGTGAATATTGCATTGAAGCGATGCGAGTAGTGGTTTGGCTTGCATCAAAATGGCTTAATATTTTAACAAAGTCTTGTTCCGACACCTGACCTGCAATTTCAATTCTGACCGACCACATCTCTTGGTTACCCGCTAACACTTGTTCAGAACCAATTAGATTAAGGCGTTTACGTTTTACGTATTTACCTATTTTGTTATCAATATCTTGCAAGCCTTGGGCTTCGGCGGTACTAGAAGATGCCACAGACATAAAATTGTCTAAGGTTGAATCAACTTGAGCCTGAATAGATTGCATTAAGTTTGAGTCAAAGGTTTGATTTGCCACACTTTTTAGTTTGGCAAAGTGCTTTAATTGGGTTTGAATTTCAGCTTGTTTGTCACTCAAAACTACTGATATCTGCTTAAGAAAAGACAATAACAAAATTACACCAATGCCTACCACCATCCATTGCAGGCGTTTGTTGGCTTGATATTCTTTGACTAATTGGCTTTGAGCTAATTTTTGTTTCACTATCACTTTAGTTTTGCTTCCAATATCCAAGTGTTTTCTGCGTTATGTGGTCTAATGTTGACTTGCTCCAATAGAGTCAGCTTTTCTAACTCACCTACTAATGAAGTGATATCGACCTGCTTAGACACAAACTCCAACTCAATGATTTTATTTTGCCAAATGACAGTGTTTACTTGCCATTCACCCTGTTGACTTAACTTTTCTGCAACTGCAGTAAATGATTCAGGAAAAAAACCTGCTGCAGTATGCCAATTTTGTAATTGAGATACTATTTGTTGATTGTTTCTTAGTGTATTTTGTAGGCTTAGTTTATCGCCAATTGAATCTGATAATGCATTCGACTGCTGTTCGGCCAATGTAGATTGAAAATACAAAGTAGCATAACCAAATATGCCCCAGGCTAAACCACATAAGCCAATAAAAAAACATAAGGCCAGCCAAGTGGAGGGTTGTTTGATTTTAGTGTCAATTTTTCTTTCTACTGCCCAAGGTGTGTGGGCGTCTAATTGAATAGTTTTAACGGCGTTGGATTTAATAGTTGTATCTTCTACGGCAACACAGGTTTGCATTAAACCGCCTTGCCAATTTTGCAGGTATGTATGAAACTTTCCTTTTATATAGTGTTCACCATCATTGAGTTGAGTTTGGGCAGCAGTTTCGGGAACGCCACTTAACTTGGTGTTTGACACCCACAAGTGCAAACCTTCTCGGCTAATAAACTGATATTTATCGCCTTTTGAAAAGGGTGATAAGGTATTGGTTTGTAATTCTGCCCAGGGTTTTATTTCACTTTTCTTTAAGTTTTTGGGAAAAGGTTTAAATACATAAAATGCAGTTGAATTATCGTCAACACTTTGTTCAGTTGGCCAAAAAAATCGATTTAACTTGGACAACCAAGCATCAAATTGATTAGGCATCTTTTGTAGGGAAACACTCGACAAGGTAAAATCACTTCAATTTTAATAATTCTATGGTGTAATATACCCTAATAAGCTTAATTGTTTAATTCCTTCTTTTTATTGAATAAAAAGACACGCACTTTGTATATTTTAACAAGAGATCTGCATTCATTTGACTGGCAAACTTCACACTGAAACCTCTGTTTTAGATCAACAATTATTAGCGGCGCTAACTGAAAAGGTGCCTTTAAATCCATCCCAGAAAAATTTGGTTGAAAAAACAGCCAAAGATTTGGGCTGCTCTATTTCTCAGGCGGTTTCAAGACTGGCATTATGTGGTGAAGACACAGTATTCGAAACCATAGCTAATATAGTCGATTGGCCATTAGTGGCTAATGTTGCTGAGTGTCCAGACGCACACAATATTTTGATGTCATGTGTAGAACTAGGTCTAAACATAGACTGGTGTTTAGATCACAATGTGTTTTGCCTAGTTGATGGCGACAAAATGAAGGTGTATACCGATGATCCCACTGCTTTATTTGAATTAGAAGTGGTTAAAAATACTGCCGCTAAGCGCAGCATTGGGTGTTTTTTATTAACCCCAGCAATGTCGGCAAGTGTTAGCGACGATGTATCGCGAGAAAGAGCGGTATCAGAATTATTTGGTCAGGCGAATACCGATATTGCTGCTTTAGCCGAAGAAGCACCTGTGGTGAATTTGGTTAATAGTATTATTGAGCGGGCCATTCAAGCAGACAGTTCGGATATTCATATAGAAGCCGGTGCTAAAAATATGTTAGTGCGCTTTAGAGTTGACGGGCGCATGTCTGAATTTATGCAACAACCTATGGCTAGGTTTCCAGCTATTTCTTCTCGAATTAAATTGTTATCACAATTAGATATTGCAGAGCGAAGGTTGCCACAAGACGGACGTTTTACCGCACGCGCTGGGCAAAGTGAATATGATGTAAGGGTATCAACCGCGCCAGATGTGCATGGTGAGTCAATCGTTATGCGTTTGTTACCCAAAAAGCGTGATGAACTATCAATTGATGGTTTAGGTTTTGAAGATGACCACCTAAAGTTAATTCGAAACTGGGGCAAGTTAACAAATGGCATAGTGTTAGTGACAGGGCCGACTGGTTCGGGTAAATCTACCACTTTGTATGGTTTATTAGCCGATATAAAAACCGGTGCTGAAAAAATAGTTACGGTAGAAGATCCTGTTGAATACCAATTAGAGGGCATAACCCAAGTTCAAGCCAGGGCCGATATTGGTTATACCTTTGCTAAAGCCCTTCGTACATTCTTGAGACAAGATCCCGATGTGATTATGGTGGGGGAAATACGAGACAAAGAAACCGCTGATATTGCAGTGCAATCGTCTTTAACTGGGCATTTGGTTTTGTCTACCCTACACACTAACGATGCTTGTTCTGTGTTTCCTCGATTAAGTGATATAGGCGTGGCTCCTTATTTGGTGGCTGCCACTATACAAGGTGTGCAAGCTCAGCGTTTAGTTAGAAAACTTTGTAGCAAATGCAGCCAGCCTACCGACGCCCCAACCTTTATTACCAAACAACATACCCAAGGTAATTGGCGTAAACCCGTAGGCTGCAGTCATTGCCATGGCCGCGGTTTTAAAGGTCGAGTTGGGGTTTACGAAATGATTGAAGTTACAGCTAGTATGCGCGACTTAATTACCCAACAGGCACCTGTAGCCGAAATTAGAGAGATGGCCAGAAAAAATGGTTATCGCTCGTTACTAGACGACGGTCTGATTAAAGCGGCCAAAGGCATAACAAGCGTAGAAGAAGTATTAAGGGTATGTAGTATAGAAGAGCCAGAAACGTGAAGTACAAATATTCAGGCATTGAGCTTTCATCTAAACAAAGAGTAGAAGGTGAAATTGATGCCTTAAGTCATCAAGAAGCGGTTAGATTATTAGCAGATAAACGCATTGAAGCTTTTGCGGTAAACCAGCTAGAAGAACACCAAGGTAAAGGCAAAAAAGTGGTAGTGGCCGACTTGGTCATTCCATTACAAGAGCTCGCTACTTTAAGTGCCTCAGGCGTAGCTCTGATTGACGCAGTGCGAGCACTTTCAAAAAATAAAGAACACCCTAATCTCGCTAAAGGCTTTATGAAAATTGCTAGCCGCATTGAAGGGGGAAGTAGTCTATCTGAAGGGCTGCGCGAATCTGGCTTACCTTTTCCTAAATATGTTGAACATCTAGTAAGTGCTGGTGAATTAGGCGGCCAGTTGGCCATGGCCCTGAATAAAGCATCTGAACAATTAAACTACGAACAATCAGTTAAAAATGACATTCGCAGTGCGCTTACCTATCCACTGGTTTTAATTAGCGCCGGTTTAGGGGCAATGTTAATTATCTTTTTTGCTGTGGTTCCTAAGTTTAGTCATTTGCTCAATGATGATAAAGAGTTGCCAACATTAGCTTATATAGTATTAAGTGCAGGGCAATATGCTAACGAATCACCTTATACTATTTTAGCTTTTGTATTGGCCTTAGTGTTTGGTTTAGTTGTGATATTAACCAACCCCAAAGTGCAAAGCTGGTTAATGGATTTTGCTTTAGAATTGCCAGTGGTTGGTCCGTGGTTAGCAGAGCAAGACGCAGCAAGGTGGGCGTCATTATGTTCAGCAATGTTAACTGCAAAAGTGAATTTAGTTGCGGCATTAAAATTAGCCGCACAATCTTGCGAATTTACCAAACGCCGAAATCGCGCTCACACCATGATCAATGATGTTGAGGCCGGAGTGTCATTCACCGAAGCGTTAGAGCGGGCTAGGTTAGTGCCAAATACCTCTCTTAACTTGGTATCTGTAGGCGATAAAACCGGGCAACTCGCCGAAATGTTAAAGTCGGTTGCAGCATTGCACGATGCGTCTTGCAAAAGACGCATGAAGCAAGTGTTAACCTTAGTTGAGCCTATCGCCATTTTAGTAGTAGGCGCCATGTTAGGCGTGATTATATTAGGCGTAGTACTGGCCATTACCGCGTCAACTGATATCGCGATTTAGGCAATGAGAAAATAATGGATTCCTGCCTTCGCAGGAATGACGGAAAAAACATGAATGACGAAAAAACAGGAATGACAAAAGAAAGTTGATTTTGAATATCACAAATCTATCGTCATCCCTGCATGTAGTTAGCAGGGAACCATGCTTTTAGGCTGCTGTGTTTGGGGTAGGTGAATACATAATGGATTACTGCCTTCGCAGGAATGACGGAAATAAAGCAAGAATGACACAGGGAAGTTGATTTTAAATATCGCAAGCTTATCGTCATCCCTGCATGTAGTTAGCAGGGAACCATGCTTTTAGGTTGTTATGTTTGGTGTAGGTGAATAAACAACAGTGGATTCCTGCCTTCGCAGGAATGACGAAAAAAGCAGAAATGGCAAAAAAAAGCAGAAATGGCAAAAAAAATCAGGAATGATAAAAAAATAGTAGTGCCGAAAAAGGCCGCATGATCTAGATGCTATATATGACAGTTAGGCCCATGGAACTATGATTATTAGTAGTTTATTTCAAATAAAGGATTAATAAATTGAAAGCTCCAGTCGTTTATATACTTGCTAGTAAAAAGAACGGCACTTTGTACACAGGTGTAACCAGTGATTTAATTAAAAGAGTTTGGGAACATAAGAACAATTTAGTTAAAGGTTTCAGCCAAAAATATTCAATTCATTCTTTAGTATATTTTGAGCAACATACAGATATGTCAGAAGCGATTCTGCGAGAGAAACAAATAAAAAAATGGAAGCGAGCTTGGAAAGTCGCATTGATTGAAAAGAACAACCCACAATGGAATGATTTGTATCTGGATTTACTGTGAGCAGTGTAAATTGGATTCCTGCCTTCGCAGGAATGACGAAGGGAAGTTGATTTTGAATATCACAAGTCTATCGTCATCCCTGCATGTAGTAAGCAGGGAACCATGCTTTTGGGCTGTTATGTTTGGGGTAGGTGCATAAACAGTGGATTCCTGCCTTCGCAGGAATGACAAAAAAGAACAGGAATGACGGAAATAAAGCAGGAGTGACAAAGGGAAGTTGATTTTGAATATCACAAGTCTATCGTCATCCCTGCATGTAGTTAGCAGGGAACCATACTTATGGGCTGTTGTGTTTGGTGTAGGTGAATAAACAGTGGATTCCTGCCTTCGCAGGAATGACGGAAAAAGCTGGAATGACAAAAAGTACAGGAACGTCAAATAAAACAGTAATGGCGAAGTAAATAGATAAAAAACAATATATATAAATCAAAAAATAAAAAATTAATTTAAGAGGAATTATGAAAAAAAATCGTCAAGCGGGCTTTTCAATGATTGAGCTGCTAGTGGTGTTAGTAATTTTAGGTTTGTTGGCCGGTTTAGTGGGGCCACAGTTTTTTGGCAAAGTAGACAGTGCTAAAGTGCGTACGGCCGAAACGCAAATTAAAATGTTAAAAATGGCGTTGCAAACCTACCGCCTAGACGTAGGGCAGTATCCAAAAGATTTAGCCAGTTTAAGTAGTGCTCCCGCAGATGTGTCGGGTTTTTGGGATGGGCCTTATTTAGATGAAAAACTGCCAAAAGATCCTTGGAATAAAGACTATGTGTATCGTTTAGACTCAAGCGCTGAGCAAGGTTTTTATTTATATAGCTTAGGTGCTGATGGAGCCGAAGGCGGCGAAAACTTAAATGCTGATATAGGTTATGTTCCAAACAACTAAACCACTAAGCTTTGGTTTTTCTATGGTTGAACTGTTGGTCACTTTGGTTTTGTTAGGCCTAGTGGCCTCTTTTGTTGCACCCAATGTTAATACTTGGTTAAGCTCGCGCGATGCTGCTGCAACACGCATGGCAATTAGCAGCAAGTTAGCCATGTTACCTTTGCAAGTTAACCGTAAGGGTGAAGCGTTAACTATAACTAATGCTAGTCAGCTTGATTTGGCGCACATAGATATTGTTTTTGAGCAACCAATAGAAATTTTAGCCAATGGCTTTTGTATGGGAGGGGAGCTGAGTATTAATCAAAATCAAAGGGTGACCAAATTTGAGGTTTTGGCGCCTTATTGTGAGGTAGTACTTAGTGAAAACCAATAAGCGCGGTTTTTCATTGGTGGAAGCCATAGTGGCCTTGGTGGTATTAAGCTTAGTTTTTACCGCTGTGTGGGGCTGGTTTGGCACGGCAACTAAGTCAACCAATAAAATAGATGCTGCGGTTGCTTTGCCCGAAGTGTTTTCGCAGTTTTTAGTGCATCTAGAGTTAGAGCCTTTAAAGGACGTTCAGCAAGGTCAGGTTGTGGTGGGAGAGTATGTTATAAACTGGTCGTCGCAACCCATAAGGCAATCTGATCAAGAAAACTATCGTCGTCAGCCCGCTTGGATAGTTACCCTATTTTCTGTGCAAGGTGAGATCCTTAAAAACCAACAACTAGTCAGTGCCTTTAGCACTAAAACAGTTAGGCAGTGGCGTGATCCTAATTATGTTGAGCCACCAGGGTTTGATGAATGACAATAATCAAACCACAATCACCAGGCTTTACATTAATAGAAATGTTAGTGGTGTTAGTTATTTTAGGTATCACCACCACCTTATTAAGTGAAGGCTTGTCTAATACCTGGCGAAACTTTGAAAAACTAAGTTCGCGGGATTCGCTCTCTAGCACAGCGCAATTACCGGTAAATTGGTTTGCTCAAAGTGTCAGCGGAGCTGTTTTGTATCATCCTTATAATCCGGTGGTTCATGGCACAGATAATCGTTTTGAATTTATTAGTAACAATGTGCCGCACGATGCTAAACACATTCCTCAGTCTTTAACATGGTTTATACAAGCCGAACAAAACCTGTGGACATTAAGTTATCTAAGTGAATTTACTGCACAGCCAGTAAAAGTAAAACGCTTTTCACAACCCACTTATTTTGAGTATTTACAAGAGGGCAGCTGGCAAACAAGTTTTGCGCCTGAAGATTCTAGATTGCCACGAGCGGTTAGAATTAAAACTGGTGAACAAGTTTTTGTTATTGCACAGCCGAGTAGGCCAGAAATAGCTGATATGCCGCCTGAGCTACTATTATTTGGGCAGTACGAATTCTAATGGTTTGGCCTAACTTTACTTCTACTATATATAAGCAGCAAAAAGGCGCGGCTTTATTAGCTGTATTAGTTGTGGCTTTGGTTTTGGTAATACTAATGGGCGTGGCCTCAAGTTTATTGCAAAGTCGAATTCAATTAGCGCAAGACTCTAAAGATAGTTGGCAACAGCATGCGCAAATGTTTGCCAAGCGTAGCGAACTGATTTATTTACTGGCCACTCAACGCCATACAGTTGCGGGGGTGAGTCCAGGTAAATTCGTGCCCGAAATTGAACAACAAGAATTTGGGTTGTCCTTTTTACCGATAGGCGACGAAATTCGTACAGACGGGCATGAATATCAAGAAGAACCTGGATTAAAATATAGTATTCAAAATACTGCTGGCTTAATTGCTATTAATTCTCCTGATCAAACTTGGTTAAAAAGATGGTTTAAGTCTAAGGGTTTTACTCTTTCAGAACAGAATAAAATGGCCGATACCTTAGCCGATTATGCAGACCCAGATAATGTACGCAGAGCTTCAGGAGCTGAAGCTAGCCAATATCAAAACAGTCCGCATATCCAGCAAGCTCGAAATTTCCTATTACAATCCTGCAATGAATTATGGCGGGTACATAGTTGGCCATACGTATTAAATCGATACTCAAACTTTATTAACAGTTGCAGTACACGCAGAGGTGAGACGTTAAATCTTAATGCAGTGCCCAAACTATTGTGGAAAGTATTATGGCCTAATTCATTCGATAAAGTTTTTTCTAATAGACTAAAAAACCAATGGTTTACTGCTGCGGCAACAATTATTGAAGTGGAACCTAGCATTGCAACTGTAAATGATGATTACTACTCATTATTGGGGGGGCAGCGTTTTATACTAAGACTTAAAATGAATCGAGAATCTCATCAATATAAAATTAGACTTAGTGAGGGGCTTAATCAGCCATATGAATTAATTAATTAATTATGGGCATGTGTGGCGAATACTAGTTGATACCTGAATATTAAGGCCAATACCTTTAACTATGCCAATGGTATAAAAAAAGGGGCGAAATAGGCCTTAGGTGTTATTTTAAATATTGTGTAGCTAGTGTAATTGCTCTATATTGAGGTCTTCAATATTAACCTTTAGTAATTAAATATAATTTTTTGAAGCTAAGTTGGTGTTAATACTGATAAAAATAATATAAAAATGTTGATTACTACAATCTTGTGTTGTAGCTTATTAGGGGTCGTGTGGTGAATGATCACCGAGGACTTGGTGGCATTGGCCATACAAATTAAAAAACTATAGTTAATTACTCTTGCAGGAGTTTATAAATGTTAAACAAAAAATTACTAGCCGTAGCCGTTGCTACAGCTTTCTCAACAAATGTACTTGCAGACGATACTTTGGTTGATCCAGTTTATCCAGAGCTTGAAGTTGCTTCACAAAGCTTAACTGTTACTTCTGGTATGTACACGCTAACTGGTCAGACTGTTACGACTGATCTTGGTTTTTCTATCGGAAACGGTACAAGCAAGTATGTACGTTATGATCTTACTAACGGTGAGTTTAATACCATTACCTCATTAGCAGGTGGTGTTAACGTAACAGCTACTTTGTCAGCTGGTGGTGACGGTGAATCTTTCGCTATTTATGAAGTTGCAGCTGGTGCTAACTTAGCTCAAACTCACGATTTAGTGCTAACTTCAACTTTTGACCTAAGTTCTACTGCTAAAGCAACTATCAAGTATACGTTGTATGAAACTGCGCAGGACGCGGTTGACGCAGGTACTGGTTTGGCGACTGATTCTGGCGATTTGGCAGAAGTTTCTGACGGTATGACTGGTACTTTCGCTACTAAAGTTGCTCTTACAGCGTTAGTTGCAGAAGACTTCAAACAGTTCACTGGTCCTACTTACACTGGCGTTATGGGTGCAACTGATACTGACGACCTAATTACAGCTGGATTAGTTAACTCAGCTGGTGCTGCTTGGACAGCTGCTAACATTGACAATGCTGCAACTGAAGTTACTTTCTCTGGAAACTTTACTTTCGGTACTTGGACTTACGGTGCTGATCAATGGGGTTATGACGCAGATGGTGATCTAGTTGTTGTTGCTGGTACTCCTACAATAAACACTGACGGAACTGTTACAGTTGATTATGTTCAAGGTGAAACTCTTGACGTAACAACTGGTGATGCTACTGCTGCTGATGTTGCTCTTAAAGGTAGCTACTCAGCTATGCTTGACGGCTTATCATACACCATCGGTACTGCTGCTGATTTCTCTGCAACTGAAACTATTGGTTCAATTGTTTATGATACAACAGCTATTGTAGTTCCTTATCTAACTACTTTCGCTTCATATAACCAGCGTCTATACATTGTTAACTCTGGTTCTCAAGATGCAAGCTACACAACTTCATTCGTAAGTGAAGCCGGTGTGACTGCAACTGCTGGAACTAAGGCTACTGGTGTAGTCCCAGCTGGTGAAATGGTTACTATTAAAGCTACTGACCTTGTTACTTTAACCGGTAAGACTCGTACTTCAGCTACAATTGAAATTGAAGCTGAGTTAGATAATATTCTAGCTACAAGTCAGACTGTTAACTTGACTAACAGTGGTACTGATACAACAGTATTAGAAGTTAAATAATATTAATTAGTTAGTTAATTAATTTGAACCCCTGCATTTATGCAGGGGTTTTTTTTTGGCAAATTTTCAATGATAATAACTGCTATAAGTAAGTTAACTTTACGAGTGGGCTTAATTTTAAACTTTTATAGTGGTTATAATTAAAATTAGGGAATTATATTGAAAACTGGAATCTCTTTATTGGGGGCTATACTTGTTAGCTTTGTCACGTCAATTCAAGCGGCGCCTTTTGAGCTTGCTACTACAGAAAGTCTAAAATTTGCTAAAGTAGCGTTAACTGATGCTGATTATAATAATGATGGTCATGTTGTTATAAGTAATAGTACAGATGTACTCGATTTGGTTTTTGCTGCGGGTTTCGGCCTTTCTACCGACCATCGTTATATTCGAATAGACATAATAAATGGTGCATTTAATACCAACTTTCCTGCTTCTGGTATTAGTAGCAGCTTGAGCTACGACTCTAGATTAGTGTCGGGTGGCGCGATTGGCGATCAAAGTTTAATTATTGAAATTTCCGCGAACCCAGCTATTGGACCTGATACTTTATTAACTTTAGAAAATAATTCGTTTTTATGGTTTGACATTGATCAACCCATTGAAGTGCACTATAGGTTGTATGATACTGCCACTGCAGCGGTAAATGAAGGTAACTATTTATCTAATATACAAAGCACCTTGGCTACCTTTAATGATGCAATAGGCGATAAGTATGTGCGTTCTTTTACTCACAAAGTCGGTATAGGTCACGACTTTTTAAGGTTTAATTCAACCTTTCGCTCTCCTGCTACTTTTTCTTTAGGAGACGCCAATGAAACGTTAGCTTCGGTCGCTAAAATCCTATTTAATCAACTTATATTAGAAGACGTGTTATTGGCCTCAACATCTGAACCTATTAATGATTTTAGGTTACTTATTCCAACAATTGATACTGCTAGTGATACTGTAAGTTTAAATGGAGATTTCTCTACAGCACGTTATTTTTTAAACCAAGACGATGATTGCTCAGGCACAAGTTTAGAGTTAGCAGCTTATTCTAGTGACAGGGTTGTTATGCTAAGTATCGATGACTTAGTTGACCATCCTGTTTTTTGTATTGCGGCAGAAAGTAACGAAATTGCAATCCAACGTTCAGCCTACCAAATAGATTTAGATATTGGTGTAGAGGCAAAGTTATTTGGCGAAGTTGTTTATGACGCAGCAACTATTGTTTTGCCTTACATAACAGGATACACAGGTTATAGACAAAGAATTTTATTAGTTAACCATGCTGGTTACGATGTTAAATACTTTACTGAATTTACAGCTGAAGAATCTGTAGAAGGTAACTATATTGTTAATGATGTGTCTAAAGGAATCATTTCTGCTGGCAGTACGTTAAAAATAAATGCACAAGATCTAGTGACAATTAATGAGGGTGTACCTAGCCGAGTCAGTGCGCGTATATTTGTAGATGCTAAACCAAAAGACATTTCTGCTGCAGTTCAAATTTTATCTCTAGGGAGTGAATTACCGCCTCATACTAATGTTCTTGAAGTTATTGAATATTAGTAGTTGGTATGTCAAACAACAGCCTGCTAATAACAGGTATTCCACGCTCAGGCACCACACTATGTTGTAAGTTGCTTAACCAACATCAACATGTGGTTGCCTTGCATGAGCCAATCGATCCGGCCAACTTAGCTGAAAATTGTTTGGCTAGCTTGGCGGTGGAGCAAATTGCTCAACAAATTGCTGAATTGGATCATGCCATTGAGAATGGCTTGCCTTTTACTCATGGTGATAAAGGTGGCTTAACTATTGAAAACCCAGTTGGTTTACAAACCAGCCAGGGGGTTAGGCAAGTTGTTGCTGCTAGAGGTAAAATTCAGCTGCCCGCGCGTCAAGCGGGTAGCTATCAATTGGTTGTTAAACAAAATGCCTTGTTCACCGCTTTGTTAACTGAATTATCTGCTCAGTTTAAAATGCTCTGTATCGTACGTAACCCTGTTGATGTGTTGCTTTCATGGCTTACAGTGGATTTGCCGGTTAATAGTGGGCATATACCCGCAGGGGAGCGATTTGACCCTAAATTAAAAGCTGCCTTAGCTGAGCCTGATTGTTTAACTAGGCAGTTAATTATTTACCAATGGTTTATGCAGCGTTTTTTAGCTAGCGGTTTACCCATAATTAAGTACGAAGATGTCATAGCAAGTGGTGGGGCTGTGTTAGATAAGGCTTTGGACCTGCAACCTATGGCGCGTGAAACCTTATCTAAACAAGAACGGCATTTTGATACAAAAGTTTTGCACACTTTAGGCGAGGCGACAGACAGATTAGTGAAGTTAGATTGCAGCGCGCTTTATTCTCAAGCAGATATTAAACAAGCTTTAGATGCCGTAGGGGTCTAGCAGAGTAGGGTTAAGCATCTATGGTTTGTTGCCAACGCTTAGGGGTTTCTCTGCGTAAGATAAAATATAAACGCGCGTAAAGTCTGGCTAAAAACTCGGTTTTACAATGTTTAGGCTTTTCACTTACAAACACTTGTTTGCTGGGAATACATTGGTTAGCTAAGCCCAAAAAATTAAAGATATTATTCAGCGTTTGGTTATGCTGATTTTTTAACTCTTGTTGGTGCACCACCCATACTTGTTCTTTGGGCACTATGGCAAAAAGCTGCTTTAGCTGTTTGTGGTAACAACCACGGCTAAGATAAGAATGAGTACGGTATGGTGAGTCTATATCCCAAGCGGGAGGTTGATTTATCCCTTTTAGGCGAAAGGGCTCTAACAAAAATGCCATTAGCATATTTCTGTGTTCGTAGTCGCGCCCAAGCTCCATATAATATTGCGACACCGCACGCTCTACTGGATCACGTAACACCACAATAAATTTAGCCTTAGGATTATATTGATAGCAGGCTTGAATAAACTCAGGTCTAAACATTGTGATAGGGGTGGCATCACATATTATCGATTGGTTTTGATATTTTGACAGTTTTGTTTGGTATAGTTGTTCGGCAAAGGCTTGTTTGTTGCTTTGTTGGTTAAATAATAGATGATCAAACACGTGGGCTTCTTTACCATCTACTAGGTAAATGTCGGGGTGTTGATTCAAAAAGCTTGCTAAAGCTGTGGTGCCGGCTTTTTGTACACCAATAATATGTAAGTTAACCAAAATTATACTGCAACTTGTACCTAGGTAAGCGTGAGCCGTTTAAACTATCGAAAAAAGCCTTAATTGTCATTAGCTATTGCTTGTTGTAGGAATTTAAATTTGCTTGATAAACGAGTATCTTTTCACCGCGAATACAGCTCTTATACAGGAGGGCATCAAAAGGTATTTGATTATCTTAATCATACTAAAAGCTGCCAGGGGTATGCCGCTAGCTTGTATGTAATCAAGTCTTCAAAAGTGAATCCGCATTTATTTGATGATGTAGAGGGAGTAGAATATACCCCAACTTATCGCCCAGACCTTGCCGACATCGCTTTTTTAGCGGGCATGGATTGGCAAGCCTATCAAGCTTTTTATTCGCCTAATCAAATTAAAATTAATTTAATTCAACATGTTAGGCATGCAGATAATAGCCAGCCTTTATTTCAATTTTTACAGCATAAAGCCATTAGAATTTGTGTATCAGAAGCGGTGAAAGAGGCCATCGAACCTTATGCCAACGGCCCTTGTTTTGTTATTAAAATGGGGCACGACATTCCTAAACTTAAATTAGCCAAACACTATGATTTATATATTTTGGCCACTAAACAACCCGAATTAGGTAGGCAGCTGTATGAATGGGCAAATAAAATTGGGTTAAAAGTATTGATCCATGACAAAGCCACAGAGCGCGAGCAAGTATATCAAGCAATGGCGCAAAGTAAGGTTGCCATACCCTTGCCACATAATACCGAAGGTTTTTTTCTGCCTGGCATCGAAGCTATGGCGCTAGCAGATTGGGCTGTGGTGCCCGATTGTGTGGCAAGTCGCGAATATAGCCATAACTGGGCGAATGTTAGTTCATGTGAGCTTAATTTATTCTCTTGCAAACAAGCAATCGAACATGCCCTTAAGAAAACCCAAAGCTGGACTTTATCTATGCATCAATGGCGTGGTCAAGCAATAGTGAGTCAATACAACCTTCAGCAAGAGCGGTTAAGTTTTCATCAAATATTAACTCAGGTAGAGGACGTCTGGTAACAAGCAAAAGTTTTTTATGAAACCAGTGAAAGATCATTGCTAGAGTCGTTATTTAGCCTGTGGTAGGATCGCCAGTTGATTTTATACATCACAAATTTTTCAAGTTATCGCTTAAACTGGGTTTGCCCAAGGTAAAAATAATTAGAATGAAGGATTGGACATTGCTTAAGAAAATAGCGAAAAAGATCTTGGGGAAACCTTCCTCAGCAAGACAGCCTTATACCATAGATATTGTTACTCCTACGCCAGACGGTTTTACCGTAGCCGGTTGGTACTTTGACCATGCTTATACCGACGTAGCCATTACAGACTTAGAGGGTAAGAGAGCAAAATTCACTTCACAAACCCTCGAACGCTTAGATGTTTTAGCTGCTACAGGAAAAAAAGCCCACGGCTTTACCCTAAATTGTTTTACAACTGAATCTGTAGCCGACTTTAAACTTGAGTTCAGTAGTAACACTGGGCAAAAAACGGCAGTAGAGATCACCTCAAAAGATAAAGAAAAAGTCTTGGCCGATTTTGCCAACCTAGATGCCTCAGATACTGCCCATTCAGCGTTTAAGGCTGTGGTAGAAACCGCACTGTATGATCAAGAATCCTTGTTTTTGTCGGGCTGGGTATTAGATTCTGGCAATTTGCAAAGTGTTTCTTTTGAAGATGGTGGTAGCACTTATGTTGCCGAAGCAAAAGACATTTTACGTTATGGCCGTAATGATGTAGCCGAAGCTTTTGTTGATGAAGCCAAGTCAACTAAGCAACATGGATTGACTTTACGTATTGCCCTTGATGAGCCTATTCCTGAAAGACGTCTTAAGAAAATAAAAATTACCTTTAAAGTTAATGAGCAAGAGGCAAGTGTATCTTTGCCTAAGTTATATACCTTGGCCAATAATCCAGTGATGAATGTCAAGCGAGTAATGCATGGTTGGAACATCCACAATAAAAAGCATTTAGACCTGTGCAGCACTGTTATTCAACCATTAGTTAAAAATATTTTTCCTGCAGACAAAACCACAGCCTCTACACGAGTGGATTTTGGGCGGGTAGATAATCCTAAAGCCACAGTGATCATTCCTTTGTATGGCCGTTACGACTTTATGCGTTATCAGCTATCTAATTTTTCGCGTTTTGGCTCATTGAAAGATTATGAAGTACTGTATGTGGTTGACGATCCTAAAATTGCCAATGCGGTAAATAAACTGGCAATAGAATTAAGTATAGTGTTTAGTCAGCCTTTTTCGGTTATTACCTTAGCTGAAAATATGGGCTTTGGCGGCGCCAATAATATTGGGGTGAAACATGCCAACAGCGACAAACTCATTTTATTAAACTCAGACGTACTGCCCAAAGACAGTGAATGGGCCAACAAAATGATTGCGCAAATTGATAAAGCTGCAAACATTGGTGTAGTAGGGGCAAGGTTGCTGTTTGAAGACAATTCGATTCAGCACGATGGCATGGCTCCTATGCAATTAAAACAATACCCAGGCTTATTACTAAACGATCATCCCAACAAAGGCTGGCCTATTAGTTTATCTAAAAACAAGGCAGAAGTTGCAGATTGTCCACTATTAACTGCAGCCTGTATTGCTATTTCTAAGTCTTTATATGAGCAAGTAGGCGGCTTTGATCCAGCATATGTGCTGGGAGACTTCGAAGACTCTGATTTGTGTTTAAAAGTGTTAGAAGCAGGTAAGCGCAATGTGATTTGCCGCGATGTTGAGCTGAACCATTTAGAGCGTCAATCGCAAAACCTTGTAGAAGCAGGCGATTGGAAGCATAAATTAACTATTTACAACGCTATTACCTATAACCAAAGGTGGGCAGCAAAATTAAACCAACTTTTTGACTTAGGTAAGGGCGAATAATCATCATGTATAAAGTACTCTTTTTATCTCATGGGCACCCTGATCTAAGCAAAGGCGGAGCCGAAGTAGCCAGCTGGAATTTGTTTGAAGCTTTAAAAGAGCAAGGCTTTGAATGTATGTACGTGGCGCGCACCGATGGACAATCTCATGGCGGTTCGACCTTTTCGATCAGAGCTCAAGATCAAGTGTTGTTTCACACCGGCATGACAGATTGGTTTAATTTAAGTTCGAGTAATGTAAAACACTTATTTACTGATTTAAGCGAGCTGGTGAGTGGTTTTGAACCCGATATCATTCATATTCATCATTATGCTCACATTGGCATAGAAGTGTTAGCTGCGCTCAGACAAGCCGCGCCTAAGGCAAAAATTGTTTTTACTATTCATGAGTTTATGGCCATATGTATGCACAATGGGCAAATGGTAAAAAACCGCACCTTAAAGTTGTGTTATAAATCTAACGAAAATGACTGCCACGATTGTTATCCGCAACATTCTCCTGCCGATCATTTTTTACGTAAGCAATATTTGTTAGATCAATTTGCTCATGTGGATTGTTTTGTTTCGCCCAGTCAGTTTTTAGCCCAAAGATACATAGAATGGGGGCTAGAGAGTCACAAAATGCAAGTGATTGAGAACGTACTACCGGCCACGCCTAAGCTTGCCCCTCGCAGTTTAGCAGAAGGAGAAAAGCGTAGACGTTTTGCATTTTTTGGCCAAGTGAATCCTTATAAAGGTGTCGATATTTTATTAGAGGCATTTTTAAAGTTGCCGCCAGAGGTGCTACACACAGTTTCATTGGATATTCACGGTGCCAATCTTGATAAACAAACAGGCGAGCTAAAAGAAAAAGTGGCGGCCTTGCTTGAACGCCTTGGTGGCACAGTCACTATGCGTGGCTCTTACGAATCTCATCAGCTATCTGGTTTATTAGAAGAATGTGACTGGGTGGTTATCCCTTCTATTTGGTGGGAAAACTCGCCAGTGGTGATCCAAGAAGCCATTGCCCATGGTCGTCCATTAATTGGAGCCAATATTGGTGGCATGAAAGAAAAAATAGAAGGCATTGCAGGGTTAACCTTTGATGCCCGAAGTTCGTCTTCGTTGGCCAATAAAATTCAACAAGCCATGCAGCCTGAGTGTTTTAACCATTGGGTAAGTCAATTAAATGGTAACAGTGCTGCCTTAGCTCAACATATTGAGTTACTTGACCAACTTGTTGGCCCTAAATAGTAATGCATAGCCAATCCTCAATAGATATCGACTTTGTTAAACCTTGGCTTGTTGAACATGGGTTTTGTCTATTTAAAGGTTTAGTTGATAACGCACCTTTAGCGCTTGAGGTTAATCTTGATTGCCGCTTTCTGCGTTTTCAACTTCAGGGTTTAACCAGCTTTAATCTAGATAAACTGATAGTTAAAGACAAAGATGGCTTAAACCTAGTTGAGCATGCCGATATCTTTGTTAGCTCGATCTACGAAGACCAAGCTAGGTTTGACGGGCAACGTTTAATTCATGGCCGTCCTACTGGTGGGGTAAACTTTCATTCCAAGCGAGAAACTGATCCTTGGATAGTTTTAGATTTTAAGCAGCTTAAATCCATTGCCAAGATAGAAGTATATAATCGCAACGATCAGTTTTTTCATCGTGCTTTATCGCTGGTGGTGTCGCATGCTAACGATCTACAAGAATGGCAGCTTGTGTTTAACAACCTAGCTTATAAACACTCAGCCGATTATTTAGCCCTAACGCAATCAGAGCAGGCCTTAATTGATTGTGGGGCCTTAGATATTAGCGCAATAAAAAAGTGTATACAGCAGTGTGAAAAAGAAGCAGATAAAGAGTCTGCTTTGGCCTATTTAAAAGCAGCAAATGCACTACTTTCTGAGCACCAACTAGCCTTAGGGCCGCACGGTTTAACTCAAACCTTTGATTTAAAATCTGAACAACAAAAAGCCTTAATATATTCGCGCTTAGAAAGGTTTTTAGTTGAATTAAATCAAGAGTTTGGAGTTGATGCCTTTGTCTCATCTGGCACTTTATTAGGCTTTGTTCGCCATGGCGAGTTGCTTGGTCACGATGATGACTTAGATGTGTGTTATATCAGCAAGGCCAAGTCACCTGAGGCTATTTTGCAAGAAAGAGAGGCGATTATTGGCTTTCTCACAAACAAACATTATCGAGTTAGCCACTCTGATGTTGCGCACTTATGGGTACATACGCCAGATAATCTAGTGATTGATTTATTCACAGGTTGGATAGACGAGAATAAATGCTTAATGAATCCGCTGCCTTTACCTGGAGTAGCGGTTGAAGATGTTTTACCAGTACAGACCATGAAAAGTCATGGCCACACTATTAGGCTACCTGCTGATCCAGAAGCACTGATGGAACTGAATTACGGCAAAGGTTGGAAAACACCTGACCCTTTATGGAAATTTGACTGGAGTCATGCGCGAAAACTGTATGACTTTTTATATTTTGGATAATCAATGAAAACAATCATTACTTTTGGCACCTTTGACGTATTTCACGTTGGCCATGTTAACTTATTACAACGCGCCGCATCTATGGGCGACAGGTTGTTTGTAGGGGTTTCAACCGACGCTTTAAACTTTAGTAAAAAGCAACGCTACCCTGTTTATAATCAAAATGATCGAATGAAAATTATCAATGGTCTGCGTTATGTGAATTTGTGTTTTGAAGAAGAGTCTTTGGACTTAAAGAGGCATTATATCGAACATTACAATGCCGATGTGTTAGTGATGGGGGACGACTGGAAAGGCAAGTTTGACGAGTTTTCGGATATTTGCGAAGTGGTTTACCTTGAAAGAACCCCATCTGTGTCTACTACTCAACTTATTGAAGTAATTTCTTCATCAGAACAATAAAGGTTTTTGTGGCTTAGCCAAAAAATTCCGATAAATATCAAGAGCAATATGACAATTAATAATTTACACCTAGAACATGGTTTTAGCGTTTTTAAAGGTAAAAAGAGTGGCAGCCCTTTAACTCTTGATAGGTCGTTAAAAGCACGCTTCATCAAGTTCTCTTTACAAGCAAAGATGTGTTTGCACTTAGATAAAATTCAAGTGTTCGACCAAGAGGGTAATAACATAGCGTTAAATTCCCTTACCTTGGTTAGCTCAATGTACAACGATAACGAAAAGTACAATGGCCAAGCTGTGGTTAATGGCGACCCCAAAGGGGGCTGTGGACACCATACAAAAACTGAAATTAATCCTTGGTTAATCATAGATTTAAAAAAGCCCTGTGATATTGCCAAAATTGTTGTGTTTAACCGCGATGATGCCTTTTATCATAGAGCCCTTAGTTTAGTTATTACTGCTTCTAATGATTTAAACCATTGGGATACAGTGTTCGACAATTATGCGTATAAACTAACCGACACTTACTTAGGCTTACCCTACCAAGAACAATGTTTATTAAATTGTGCGGCATTAGAAATAGAGCCTCTTAGAAAGCTGATTAAACAATTAAATGACCAAGGCGATAATGAGCAAGCCGTGGCACTGTTAGCTAAAGGAAACGAAGCCTTAGCGCCCTATAACCTTTCTATTGGTCCTCATGGCTTAACCCGCACCTTTGCTATTCGTTCTGACTCAGAAAAAGACAAAGCCTATTTAGCTTTAAGTAGCTTATTAAATATTCTTACCCATGAGTTTGGCACCCCAGCTTTTGCTTCATCTGGTACTTTGTTAGGTTTAGTGCGCGAAGGACAGTTTTTAGGTCACGATGATGATTTAGATATTTGTTACATCAGTCAGCAAACAGAAGAACATCAAATTTTAAAAGAGCGCCAACAATTAAGCGATTTTTTAAATGCCAATGGCTATAAAGTGTCTAATTCAAATGTGGCTCATTTGTGGTGTAAAACGCCTCAGGGTATGACAATTGATATTTTTACTGGCTGGCTAGAAGGAGAGCGTTGCATTATGAATCCTTTGGCGCGCAATGGTGTGCCTAAAGACTCAGTATTGCCGCTTAAAACTCAAGATTGCAATGGCTTTGCCATACAAATACCTCAAGTGCCGGTTGATTTGTTAGAGCACAACTATGGCAAAAACTGGCAGAAACCCGATCCCTTATGGGTATTTGATTGGGGCCATGCTCGTAAAGCCTACGACTTTTTGTACTTCTAACTAAGTAGAGTCAAGGCTTAGCTTGACTCTGCCTTATCCAGTATATTTGGTTTATTGCTCCCAAGTTAGCGCTTGGGAAAACACCACATCAAAACCTTGTTGTTGCACATTGATAGATAAAATGCGTTCAAGGGCATGCATTATGGTGCCATCAATTTGCCCTGACTCTTGTGGAAAATCCTCAAGCTGCCAAGGGTAACTGGTCATATTTTTCAACGCACTTGGGCGGTACCAAAACATCGAACCCGCAGGAAAAATAGGCGCGCTATCAGGCAGGGAAATCTGTAGTTTTTGCGCTAATTCTGTTGCCAACTCTTGGTTTTCACCCCAATTAATATGTTTAGCTATGTGTGGATGAAAGTTAGGTATGACCATACCTAATTGTGATTGATGGGTAAAAGCTTCCAGTATTTTTTGAATACTGTTTGGATCACCTAATAACATCCACAATAACTGCAATCGCCAGCCACTCAGTGCCGAGGAGTGCGGGGTGGATTTAGTATGCAGCTTAACCACCAAATCGCATGACTCAAGCTTAGGTGCAATGCTTAACCAAGGTAAAATATCTCTTCCTCTGTTTTCTACCGCCACTATTTCTACTTGCTGAAACTCGCTAAAGGCTAGTTCTAAAGCATTAACTAGCTTGTGCGGGCAGGTCACCACTAATTTATGTAAATAAGGTAAGTGATTTACAAAAGTTAACAACTCGGGGAGCAAGTGTTGATGGTAAACATGAATGGTACAGCCAATTTTAAGCTCACTTTGGGGCGTAGGTTTGGGTAAATGAATGGGTGTTAGGGGTAATTCTGCTGTTTCAGTCAGCTCAGTGCTTAACACACTATCTGGCCAATACTTACGTAAATGTGCTACTAGATAATCTAACAAACAGCTTTGTGCTCGTGGCGAGAGGTGTTTAAGCCCATCAGTTAACCATTGTTGATTATTTCTTATGATAAAGGCGGCTTTTACCATGTAGTCATCTAAAGCTTTACCTTGCTCAAAAGATGTACTCATTACTTTCACCACCTGCTGGTAGTGCTCAATAGTATGCATAATGCCAAGACTTTGAACTTGCTCGGCTTTAGGTTGCAAAGCTTTAGCCTTTTGCGCTAAACGCTTTTGTGCACTGGCAATAGCGGGCTTAGTGGGGTCGAGTTGTATGGCTTGATCAATTAAAGCCTGAGCCTGCTCAAGCTGACCTAATAAAATTTCCACTTCAGCCAGTTTAGCTAAGGGCACTGAATTATTGGGGGCCAGCTCTTGAGCTAATTGATAATAGTGTTTGGCTTGCTCTGGAATTTTGTAGCGCATGTACATGTCACCTAAGTGAATGTACCTATAATGATAAGCTTTAAATGCCAGGGCTCGGTGGATGGCATTTTCTGCAACTTGCCATTGTTTAAACTTAATGGCCACTACATATAAAGCATCGTACTGGGTAGATTTTAAATTATCGCGCCCTAGCAGGGCTTTCCAGTCGATATTAATAGTTGAGTCGGCAGGCAGTGCGCGTAAAGTTTCAATGGCGTCTTCCCAGCTAAGCTGAGATAAATCTAGGGTATTGTTTAAGGCTAAATCTGTTGAAGGTCCAACCGACTCAGCGGGCAAGTTTTGTTTAAGGGCAAGACTAAGTGCATCGCTGGGTGTGCTAATTACCTTTTCTTCAGTAAAAACGTCAGCCACTTGATTGAGCTCTGCCTGTGCTTGATTGCACTTATTTTGCAGCTGTTGTGGAACCATATCTAAAAGGCTCTGTGGCACATTGGCTTGCATTAAAGCTTTATCAAATACTGTGCAACTAAGGATTTGTGCTTCGAAACCTTTTTGCAAAGCGTGAGTTTTTAATTCTTGCTGCTGTGAAACAAAGGCATTTTGTTCAAATAACAAAGTGTCTTGAGGGTGCTGTTTTACCCAATTCAGCATGGCGTTAGCCGAGGCTAGCCACATTTTGGCTGCCAGCTCTGGCTGTTGCCAAAATTGATAGTCCAGCTTGCGCTGGGCAATGGGGCTAGTAAATTGTAATAACTCGCGGCTATGGCGCTTATATAAAGATGAAATTGAAAAACGCCAATCACGATAGACCAATAGGGTTTTTAAATTGCCCTGCGTGGCTTGATGCCAATTTTCAATAAAAAACACCGCGCGAGGATCTTTTAATCCTAGTAATTTTGTTGGGCTGGTGGCCTGTAATCTTTGCTGGTAATAGTTTTCGAGTTTAGTTTGAAAATAAGCTGTGACCTTTAACTGACGCTCGCCATAGTAACGCCAGTCTGTGGCATTGGCGCCTAATATTTGATCATGTAAGTTAACCGCGGGAATATCTTCAAAATGACCATTGGGGTTAGCAAAACTTGCGCCCATAAGTTGTTCACCTAAATTCACCCCGTTGCTAGCTAAGGTATTAGCCACCAATGATGTGCCACTACGGTGGAACCCTGTGCATAGATAAAAAGGCTGATTGTTTACTTCCAATTGGTTGATTCCGTTTATATTGGTTAGGAGTAATGGTGAATTAAAAATTGCATTTTGAGATGTAATCTATCGAGCTCTAGATTAAGTTCCTTTTTACTGTTTTTAGCATACTAAAGGTTTTTTGATGCTTAATCACTCAGAGTCAATTGGTTCAATGGATAAAAATTGATTCTGAGTAAAAAGACTTAATATGCCATTAGCTTACCAATAGTGGCAATGCTTGTTAAGCAAGCTTTAGCTTTCTGATTATAGAAACAGGTAGAGCCAATAAAATTTATTTTTTTTAATTATATCCTACTGACTACTTGGTCAGATTGCCATATAATACGCGGATGCTAGCAATTTGGTTTGCTAGTTAAATAAAAATGGAAGCATGTTATTAAATGGAGTTATTGTGCAAGCTAACAATCTTCGCGTTTCGCATTCTTCATCAGTTTTACATTCTCAAAATCAAGTTACGAATAGTTTAAAAGGTATCAATATTTCTTCTTTAGACACAGAGCAGCCATGCGAGTTAACACCGCATGAATATAAAGCTGCCGACAATCATATTAATTTAATTCAACAAGGGTTAAGAGTAAAAGGTCAATGTAAAATTGACCCTGAGCATCAAGCTACATTAGTTGCCACAGCAGGTAAGCGAGTGATAGCGAGTTTTCATTTTCCAGCCAAATCAACAGCAGCGAATGAAGACGAACCTGCTGTAGCTAACTCAATTAACTTTTCCATCAGGTTAGACATCAACACCCTAAGACCGCACTCGGCAGAAAGTATGGTTTTTATGTTGTTTAATAAGACTCAACGCACCTTGTTAGAGATCCCTGTGTGCGACTTTATTCGTCACGCCTTAGGCAGTGAATTTGATATTCGAAACATTGCACCTTCTTACGGTTTTTTTGGTGGGGGTAAAAATCAACCATTAAAAGTGGACGTTGAGCAAGTTTTACAGTCATTGACCTTTAGCGTTGAGCAAGATGCTGGTTATCTTAATATTGCTGGGATAAAACTCTTTGATGAGAATAATCAGCTGATTTCAGTGGAAAAAATGTCTGTGTCTTGTAGCTCGTCACATAACCCCGACCCGCACTCAACTAAAGTAGTTCTGGGGCAAGGTTTTCATTCTAAACGAGAAAATACGCCTTGGTTGACTGTTAGCTTTGCGTCTTTGCAATTTGTGAAACGCATAGAAGTGGTTAATAGACGTGATAAATGGGGCAATCGGGCACAAAAGTTACGTATAACATCGCTTGATAAAAACGCTAAAGAAAGTGAATTATATGCTCCCTTTTCTTCGTTGAATATTGCCAAATTTTTACTTACCACCTTAGATATATTGGAAGTAAAAAACATTGGTATTAGTGATCTTCAAATGCTATGTGAAAAGCCTGTAGATTTACTCTTAGCCGCACTTGAAAAGGCGCCTCTAGATAAAAAGCTGGCCTTTTTTGCTTTAAACTTTATTTCAGTTTGGGCGGCCAAAGCACCAGAACTAGCTAAATTAAATAAAGAATTAAAAGTCTTAGCTTACTATGTGTTTGCCTATACCCAAGTGCGATTGAAATGCTCATTATTAGCTTTTGAGCGTTTACTTGCCTTTAGTGATAATGTGGAAGTGTTAGAAGCCGAACTAAACATCTTGCGTGAAAAGCATCAGCAACCTTTGTTAAAATTCACTAAACATGGCTTAGCGCAGCAAGGTATGCTGGTTCAAAATGTACCAGAGGTGTTGCATACCTTAAAAACCGTCATGGCCGATTTAACTGAGTTAGGCTTAAGACCCTGTTTAGCCTATGGCACATTGCTTGGTGCCCATCGTAACCAAGCGTTTATCCCCCATGATGACGATGTGGATATTTTGATTGAATTTTCTGAGCCAGAGTTAAATAGAGACAAGGTTATTGCTCTTAGAGACAAATTAATTGCGCAGTTTGATAAAAGTAAGTATCGCATCAGTACCGATAAAGTAATGAGCAACCTGAATATTCATTTAATTCTTCGAGAAACTAACATTATGATTGACGTGTTCCCCTACTGGAATAATGCTGATAACGCTATGTTACATATGGAAAAAATGAAAATAAGAGGCATACCTAAAGCAATTTTAGCCGATAGAAAGCCAATACAATTGGCTGGCGAAAACTTTATGGCACCAGCTGATGTAGAAGGGTTTTTACAACAAAGATATGGCGAAACTTGGCATGTTTCGGATAAGTTTCATGAATGGCCTTGGCCAATTAAAACCTCAGAAGGTGTTTAGCAGTCTGCTGCACTAGTAAACTAGTTAGCCTTGACATAAAAGGCTAACTAGCAAGCTTATTTATCTCAGTAAAGATGTTTGCCATAAGTGCTTTTAATCCCAAACCATTACAGGCTAAAATGCGCCTCAACGAAAGTTAGTGAGGCCACAGTGTTGGCTTAATATCCAGCTTATTTACGACTAATAGATAAAAGCAAATAGAACCGTTCATGTGTTTTTGGCTAAGGTAAGCTGCAAACATGGAATTGTCATGGATAGGCTAAGCAAAAGCGTCTAATAATTTTATCTGTATACAAGAGCAGACTGTTGATTTGAATAAAAAAATATACATTCACGTAGGCCCGCCTAAAACAGGTACCTCTGCGGTACAAAAGTGGTTAAACAGTAACCCTTTAATTTTAAAAAAACATGGTGTGTTTTATCCGGCACATAAAGTGGATGCCAATGGTGTTAGCTCAGGTAATGTGGATAGCCTTTACGATTTAGATGACAATAAACAATTAAAGCTAAATACCGAACGTTTAGCAGCCCTGATTGAGCAATTTATGGCTAGCGACTATGCCATTTTGCTGTTGTCTTCAGAATTTTTCTTTCGTCAAATGGATGAATTACAGGCGGCAATTCCCCAGGCAAAATTTATTGCCTATGTTCGTAACCCCATAGAAACCAAAGAATCGAGTTACAATCAGTCGGTCAAGCGCCATTATCAAATAAAGCCCCTTAACCCTGTGCAAAGAAAGCGTTTACCTTTTATGGATAGGTTAGTTGAGTTTACTGAGCGTTTTGACCCACAGAGCTTGCACTTGCGCCTGTATGGCGAGCAATACTTTACCCACGCTAATATAGTGTCGGATTTATTATCTGTATTGGGCGTAGATGAAAGGGTTAACCTGCCTATAGTTAATAACTCCTACCAGTTTGAAGCCTTAGAGTTTAAACGTTGGTTTAATCAGTTTCAGTTAGAATCTTATCAAGGCGTGGTAGATAGAGCGCTACAAAGTTTTTCTGCTGGCATAGAGCAGTATTCTTTGATCCCTCAAGAGCAATATCTTAAAGATGCACAACATTACTCTGAGTTATTAAGTCATTATGCGCAAAAATTAAATACCACAGAGTTAGATCCGTTAATTAAAGACATGCCACAAATGATGGCTAAGCCTTATGTTCAGCAGACGATTTCAGCGCAACAATTTTTAACGGTTTGTGATTATCTGCAAGTTAACTTGAGTTCAGACTATTATCTATTAACTCAGGCTGTAGCCGCTTGCCAACCCATTGAAAATCAAGAGTTTTATCAGTTGTTTATAGATTCTTGTGCCAGAAAGTATCAATACTTTTATTATTTTTCTAAGGCCCGCCTTGCAGGGCGAACTTGGATTAAGTCTGTTACCAGCAAATTGGGTATTAGGCGATAATTTGATGAGCTTGATAAAACTATTTAGGAAGTCGAGTTGTGAATAAGCCCATCGCCAAGCATCTAATGTTAGCAGTTAAATCGCTTGTTGGTTTATTGCCTAAACAAACCAGAGTAAAAATGCGTCAGCATTTGTGGCTACATAATTTGTATAGCAAGAGCTTAAAAAAGTCTGGTTTATTTTATGGTTTTCCCTCACCGCGAAAGTTACAGCAATTGTATGTAAAAAATATGGCCTGGCAGCAACAAAAAATGGCCATCTTGACTCAGGCTTCGGCACAGCCAGCCAATATTCAATGCTTAGTTATTTTGTCTGGCCACCTTAGTATGGATCAAGCCACCCTAAGGCATTTATGTGAGCGTTTTCCCACTGGTGAAATTTATATTTTAGGGCAAGAACGGGCGGTTGAGCCTATTAGTGTCAACCCAGAGTTTTCAGGCAGGGTAACGTTATTTAGTACTGAGGCCTGTAAGCAAATTCACTCTTCTTTGCTAGTGCTGCGTAGTGGTGATTATTTACATGACAAAGCTATTGAGATGTTTGCTTTGGCTTCGGCAAGTGAAAACCATCCCTCTGTGGCTTATTGTGATATTGATCGGTTAAATGAACAAGGTGAGCGGTATTTAGCTGAGTTTTATCCAGATTGGAATCCTGATTTACAGCTTAGTACGGGATATATAAAAACCGCTGTGTTGCTCAAGGGTGAGCAGCTTATACTAAACTTTTGTGAATTTGCTCAAAGTCATTTTCACCCAAGTGTGGTGGCACTGTGGCTGGCCAAGCTTTATGTTCAACAAAACGCAATAGCCATTGAGCATTTTCCTTTTTGTTTAGTCCATCAAAAGCATCAATATGATTATTTGTGGCCACAGCAACTAGCGGCCATTGCTCTACCTAATATCCAAGTTGTACCAAGCAAAATGCCCAGTGTGGCTAAAGTGTCATGGCATCAAACGGATCAGCCTTTAGTAAGTTTGATTATTCCAACCAAAAATGCCAAAAGCTTAGTTAAAACCTGCATTGACTCAATCTTATCTAAAACGACTTACCCAAATTACGAAATTTTACTCATTGACAATAATTCTGACGAGCCTGAATCGCTAGCCTACTTTGCCAGTTTAGATGAGCTCGAGCCAAAGGTTAGGCTACTTAAGTACCCTCATGCCTTTAATTATTCGGCCATCAATAACTTTGCTGTAGGTCATGCCAAAGGTGAAGTGCTAGCTTTAGTGAATAACGATATTGAAGTGATTACACCTAGTTGGTTAACCGATATGTTAGGGCATGTTTTACGCCAAGACATAGGTTGTGTTGGGGCTAAGCTTTTGTATCCAGACGACAGAATTCAACATGCTGGCGTGGTTTTAGGTTATGGCGGCGGAGCAGGGCATGCACATAAATATTTCCCTAAAGATCATGCCGGTTATGCTAAGCGTTTAGCTGCAACTAATAATTTTAGTGCGGTAACTGCTGCTTGTTTGTTAGTAAAAAAATCGGACTTTGAGCAAGTGGGTGGGCTGAACGAAAAACACTTATCAGTGGCCTTTAACGATGTGGATTTTTGCTTAAAAGTGCTTAAGTTAGGTAGGCGCAATTTGTATTGTGCTGAAGCCGAGCTTTATCATCATGAGTCTGTATCAAGGGGAGATGAAGATACTCAAGAAAAGCGTTCACGCTTTCAATCAGAGCTAGATTACCTGCAATTAAATTGGAGCCAGTATATTCAGCAAGATCCGGCTTATAACCCTAATTTGACCTTACACAGAGAAAACTTTGCCATTGCCGAGCTGAAAGAGTAAAAAGCGAGCGAGGCAAGCCCATGAAATGTTTAGATAAAATTTATAAGGGTTAGATTAATAATTAGACTTTTGGCTATAAGTGCGCCAATTTTGCAGCTAAAACAGCCAATGTGGCATGAATAAAAACAGGAATTTATAGCAATTTCTGTTATCTTACTGTCAATTTTTATTCATCAAATTTTAACTTGTGTCAGTGTTACTGCTCGAGTCAATTCAAAGGGTTGTAGGTATTAACTCAAATAAACAATATTCTTATCTTAGCGATATTGAAGATTACACATTTAACCATGTAGTTATTGGCATGGCTGTTTATTCAGAAGATCGTCTTGAGTGGGTGACTGAAGCAGTTAAAAGTATGCTGGCACAGACTTACCAAGATTTTTCTTTTGTTATTGTGATAGATGGCCCAGTGGCCGCAGAACTTAAAGATTATTTACTCGATATAGCTCAACAGCATACCGCGGTACTTTTAATTGAAAACAAAGTAAATCAAGGACTTAGTGCCAGCATGAACTTTGTTATAGAGTTAGGACTAAGCCATCAGGCGCAGTACTTTTTCCGTATGGATGCCGATGATATTTCAGCCGCCAATCGACTAGAAAAACAAATAGCTTATTTTGAAGCTCATGCTGATGTGTCGGTTTTAGGCACAGCCTTAACAGAAATTAATGAAAAAGGTAAAGCGGTTGGAAAACGTAAGTTGCCGTTACGACATAAACATATTGCTAAATATTTACCTAAACGCTGTGCTATAAATCATCCTACAGTGGCGGTGAGATTTGCGGTTTTTGCCGCAGGTCACAGGTACCGCGAAGAGTTAATGAACACTCAGGACTATTTTTTGTGGATTGATTTGATGAGTGATGGCTATAAGTTTGCAAATTTAGCTGAGAAATTGCTCAATTTCAGACGGGTAAATGATTTTTATAAAAGGCGTGGTTTAAATAAGTCGTTAAATGAATTTAAAGCGCGATTTTACGCCATGAAAAAACTAAAGCGCTACTCTATTGGTAACCTGCTTTATGCCTTTTTAGTTTTATTATTAAGATTAATGCCGTCTAAAATAGTGAAAGTTGCGTACAAGTTAGATAGATTTTTATTGGCAAAAAAGGTGAAACATCATTGATAGGCGCCACCATTATTTTGTACAAGCCAGACATGGAGTTGACCTCTAGGCTAATACAAACCATTGCCAAACAAGTAGAAGTTCTGAGTATTGTTGACAACTCACCTACAGCTACCGATATTTCTATTGCTAAACATAATGTTCATTATCATCACTTTCCTAACAATATTGGAATAGCAGCTGCGCATAATATTGGTCTTAACGATCTAATGACCGCAGGATGCGAATTTGGCTTGTTATTAGATCAAGACAGTGAGATTGATGACGACTTAGCCTTTAGGTTGTCTAGTTTATTGGTGGCGTCAAAAGTAGAAGAGCGCCCGATAGTGGCCATAGGCCCTAGGATCATTTGTTCATTCTCCGAAAAAACCGTTAAACCCCGATTACAACGTGAAATTTCTGTTTACGAAAATTTAGTCTGCGTAACTCAAATCATTTCATCTGGCATGATGATCGATTTAGCTAAATTACCTTTGATTGGTTTTAAAGATGAAAAGCTCTTTATAGATGGGGTGGATCACGAGTGGTGTTGGCGAGCCAGAAATAAAAACTTATCTGTAGCTATAGCGCAAAAAGTTGAAATGGTACATAAGTTAGGTGACAGTCGCAGTAAATTTGCCGGCATAACCTATAAAGTTGGCTCACCCATTCGACTGTATTATCAATTTAGAAACATCCTTATTTTGACTCGCCGAGGTTATGTACCGACCTATTGGAAAGTACGCAATCTACTGGTGTTACCCATCCGATTTTTTGCCAACTCATTACTGCAAAATAATAAACGCGCCCGGATCCGCTTTATGCTGTGTGGATTATGGGACGGCCTATTAAAACGCCAAGGTGCCTTTAACGATAACTGGTAGAGATAAAACTCAACTTTTATCACTACCAGTTATCTTTGCTTAATTTAACGAACAAAAGGCGAGCGTTCATTCGTCAGACCATATAATTCTATGGGTTTATTTAAGGGTTGACCGCCGTCTCGCGAGATGGGGATCCAGGGCAACTCTCCTCTGCCAAGCGATGGCTTAATCGAAAATAGGTCGAAGGGGATAGAAAGATAAAAACCTTTAGTAAAACTGCCTTCTCCATATTCTTCTGCACTAACATTAGTAAAGGCTGCATAGGCACCTACTACTATGCCACTGTCAAAGCGCTTAGCAAAGTCAAAGGTCACCCCTCTATCTTTAGCTAAATATTGCCCTACCTTTACGGTTAACAAAGCGTCTTTAAGCATTTCAGGCTGCCAATAGAGGTTAAGGTGCCCAGTTAAAACTTTATAGTCGAACAGCTCAAACTCATCATCAAAGGCACGTTGCTGCACATAGTTAATGTCGAAGCCAATTGCTAGTGAGGTGTCTACGGGGCGATATAATACTTCTGCGCCTAGGCCGCCATACATGGTTTCTAAATACCCTGCATAAGCTTGCGCATAAAGGTTTTTAGCCACTCTGTCGTTCCAGTGTAAATACAAGTTTTGCATGGAAATATCGTTATTCGATACGTATTCTCGAATGTTAGTTCTTACCCTAGGCAAAGTGCTGGGCGCCCGGTCGGTGGTAAAGTTAAATTTGTCAAAGTTCTCGAATAGGTTAACTTTTATGGTGCTGGATAGGCTTACTTTGCCGTTAAAGCTATACCCTGCATTAGCTAAAATTCCACCTTGGTATAAATAAAGTGCTTCTGGGTTGCCAAAGGTCTGGATCCAAAAGGCTTCTATGCCAGTGAAAAAGCCTGAGGTATTAGTTGGGTTAAAGTGCTCCAAAGTGTCTTGACTCAAATCGTTGCGTGAGTAAGTGTCTTGAATATTCGGCTCTAAGGTTTGATAACGTGCATATTGTTTAAAGGCTTTAGCGTCTATTTGCGTTTCTACTAAGGGCACTGCGCCTACAGTGTCTACTATACGATAGGTATCAACAGAATCAGGTAGCTCAGAGGCAACCACTCTAGCAACACGTTCAACGGCTTCTTGTTCGTCTCGGTAACTTAATTGTTGACCATAAAGTGTGACAACTGAGTCGGTTAGGTGTGAGGTATTGACCGCAAATCCAGCGTGATAATACAGGTCTTGGGTTAGCTTGGCCCCATCAATTTGGGCAAGGGTAAAATCATTATTACCTTCAGCAGGAAGTTGACGCTTAGGGTTATCTATTTTGGTTTGCGTTACCTGATGCAAGTTAAAGTTATAGCTAAGGGCAAAGCCTAAGGTGTTACCCCTTTGGTAATTAAGGCTAAAGTCGAAGTTTTTCCATTTATAGGCCGCGCCAATGTTCCAGCGGCTTTTTTGCTCAAGTTCGCCTGCACGATCATGTTGATAGTTGTTACCTTCGTACTCTAGTTTTAAACGTAATGGCTGCCAAGGGGTTTGATATTCAATACCACCAAAAATGGCGGCAGGGCCTTTGAAAAATCGTTGATAATCGATTTTTCCTCCTAATCCGGCAAAACCACCAGGTCGGGTACAATAGTCTTCTTGTATTTGGCAAAACGGGTTAGCAATATTATTGTTGGAACCTAAATAACCCCAACCAATATTTAGGTGAAAATTAAGATTGTTGGTTTTTTTACTTAAACCAATAAATTCACTTTCAAAAAATCCTGTTCCACCAAAGTCTCTAAATCCTATGGACACTTCGGGTAAATAGTAACTTTCTTTTAAAAGTCGCAGTTTAAGGTCAATGCCTTTGTCTTTTAAGGTCTGATCGCCACTAAAGCTAGGGAAAGGGCTATATAATCGAGTACGAACGTCTGTGTAGCGCACAGTAGACTGTAACCATGGGTACAACTGCAGAGTTGCAGACCAAAATCGGTATTGGTCGTTGTCTGAATAACTAACCCGCAAGTCGCCATCGTTTAACATTCGAGAGGTCGGGGTTTGAATTAAACCCGTTCCCCCATGAGCCATAAGAGAACTTGAATTGCTAGCTTGAACAAAATAACCCTTGGCAGATTGTTGGGCTAGTGCTCCCTGACTGCTTAGCACTGACAGAGTCAACACAACACAAAGCTTAATTGGATGACGGATTAAACTTAGACTCATTTAGCTAACCTATTGGCGGCAAGTTGAACAATCTGCTGATTGAGGGTGTCAAATTCAGCTTGAAAAAACCTGGCTTTAAAAGGCACAAAAATTTGACTGCCAGGCATGGCCTCTTGATAGATTTTGTTCCAATAAGCTACAGGTACTTTTAGTTGACGCCCATCAGCTTGCAGTAAAATTACATAATCTTGGTCGGCCAAGTTAGACAAGTTAATTTGCTTAAGGTAGCGATTTATATCGCTATGATTGTGGTGTGTTAGGGTTTTACTTTGTTGTATCGCGCCAAACACTTCTACGCTAGGCTTACGCTCACTTAAATATAAAATGTAATGCCCTGGGGTTAAGCGTGGGTTCTTAGAAGGTTGAAGCCGAGTTAGATCGTAGTCTATTTGCGTAGGTAAACGATAAGCTAACCTCCAACTCTGTATTTCTGTTATTAATGCTTGAATAGATTGAGCTAGCTCGGGCTGTTTTTTTTGATACTGGTTTAACAACAATTTCAGTGTTGTTAATACCTGTACTTTAGTGTGG
Organism: Paraglaciecola aestuariivivens; assembly: GCF_052983255.1. Lineage (NCBI taxonomy): Bacteria > Pseudomonadati > Pseudomonadota > Gammaproteobacteria > Alteromonadales > Alteromonadaceae > Paraglaciecola > Paraglaciecola aestuariivivens. The sequence goes on from NZ_JBRKBA010000002.1 coordinate 483,819, forward strand.
TTTAAACCCTCATCACTGTTTTTATAAAGCGCAGCACTTGGCCAATACCAAGCTTGCTTTTGTGCTAAGGGAGCCAGAACCTCAGTTAAATAGGGTTGATGCTTAAATTGATAGTCTTGTTGTTGAAAGCTAATAGTGACTTCAGCTTGTGTACAGTAACTGCTAAGCAAAGCCATAAAAGACAAAAATAAAACGAAAGGCTGCTGCATGGTTAGTGATCCAAAGATTGAGGTTTTAAGCGGGCAATTCTGCTCAAGTAAGTAATCTGTATATGCTCTGTAAAAGGAGAAAGCTTTTGCACACTTTTTATTTGCTGGCCATTTGCAGCTAGCCAATAATGATTGGTCCATTGGGGCTCAAGATCTTTAAACGCTGAATCAGATAAGTATTCAAACTCTTCTTGGTAATGCCAGGTGTCTAGCTGTAAATTGAGCTCAGATAGTTTTTCTATGATTGGTGTCTGTATAGTAGATTGGATTTCGACGCCAAACATACCATTGTTAAGGTCGATAATAGTTTGCCATGGGGAGAGTTTTTGCTTAGGTAAGCTTGCTAAAGACTTTAGCGGATCTTGATGCAGATTAGATACAAATAAAAGGTCAGATTTTAAGCCAAGGGTTCTTACCACTCGGCCTTTTTCCATAACCAATACAGCATGATCACTAGATACCCATTTGTGTTGCTCTTGTTCAATGAAAGCTAAGGCCATGATCACACTTGGTCTATCGCCATATTTAACTGAAATAAGATCAACCTCAGAGCTTTTTATCTGTTCAAGAGTAGGTTGTTTAATAATAGGCGGAGAAAAAGCATAGCTAAGGGTTTGATAATAGGATTGAAAAGTGGCGCTGCAACCACTGATAAAAACAAAAGCCACTATATTTAAGGCTAAGACTTTTATTTTCATTCGCAATAATATCCGCAGTTAGAAGGTAAATTAAATAACTAGCAATAAAAAAGCCGCCCATTTGGCGGCTTTTATACTGAAATGCTTACTTAAACAGATGGCAAGTAAGTAAAAGTCACTGGAACAGTGATGGTGCTAGTCATAGTACCAGTACCAGTTACTGTCACTGTTGTAGAAGTGCCAGTACAAACGCCATCAACTAATGGATCTGAACCATTACAAGTTGGAGTTGGTGGTGGATCAACCGGATCGATTGGATCTACTGGATCAATTTTAACTGTTGATTTACCACGGCTGTTTAGAATAAAAGCTCCAACAACAGCAGCAGCAGCACCTACTTTAAGTACTTTTTCGTCTGTTAGGCCACCAGCAGCAGAAGCTGATGCATTACTGCCACCTGCATTCTCTTGCGCTACTGCACCGCCTGCGAAACATAAAGCTGCAGATGCAGCAATAAGAATTTTTTTCATTGTACGTTCCCTTGGAGTTTGAATTTTATCAATTACCTGTGAGTGTAATTGAATACGTTAACTAGCTCAATAGGAGAATTTAAATATAGTAGAGGTTTTTTTGCAAGCTTTTAGGTATTTATACTGGTTGGCACTCAGGCTCAGGCTATGCGACTAAATCAAGCCTTGTATTTAGCTACAGTTTTTGCTTTTATTGCGGTCATTTTATAACTAAGTGTAAGCTTGGTATAAGCCTGTGTTTAGTTGAAGGGATCTAAGGTAGATGAAAGTAACAGTATTCGGAATTGGATATGTAGGCCTTGTACAGGCTGCAGTTATGGCAGAAGTGGGTCATGATGTAGTTTGTGTTGATGTAGACCAAAATAAAGTCGATAAATTAAAAGAAGGGCAAATTCCTATTTATGAACCTGGACTCACGCCTTTAGTTACCTCTAACTATCAGGCTGGTCGTGTTGATTTTACTACAGATGCCGCCAAGGGAATTAAACACGGGGAAGTAATCTTTATTGCAGTTGGCACACCACCAGATGAAGATGGCTCAGCGGATTTAAAGTATGTTTTGGCCGTTGCCGAAACCATCGCCACTCATATGCAGTCGCATAAAATCGTGATCAACAAATCTACAGTTCCTGTTGGTACAGCAGACAAAGTAAAGGCAAAAATCGCCGCAACCTTAGCCAGTGCGAACAAATCTGTTACTTATGATGTGGTATCTAACCCTGAATTTCTTAAAGAAGGCGCAGCGGTAAATGATTGTATGCGCCCAGATCGCATTATCTTAGGGACAGATAGCGAAAAAGCCGAGAAAAAATTGCGTGAGTTGTATTCACCCTTTAACCGCAACCACGACAAAATCATAGTGATGGACATACGCAGTGCAGAGCTGACTAAGTATGCAGCCAATTGTATGTTAGCCACCAAAATTAGCTTTATGAACGAAATGTCTAATTTAGCTGAAGTGTTTGGCGCTGATATTGAAAACGTTAGAAGAGGAATTGGCTCAGATCCTAGAATTGGTTATCAATTTATTTATCCGGGGTGTGGCTATGGTGGCTCATGTTTCCCTAAAGATGTGCAAGCGCTCGCTAAAAGTGCAACAGCTGCCGGTTATACTGCTCGAGTATTGCAGGCGGTAGAAGAAGTTAACTACGCACAAAAAGAAAAATTATTTGAATATATTCACTCACACTTTAATGGTGAACTAGCAGGTAAAACAGTGGCTTTATGGGGTTTATCATTTAAGCCCAATACTGACGATATGCGCGAAGCTTCTAGCCGCGTATTAATGGAAAGGTTATGGGCTGCAGGTGCTAAGGTAAAAGCCTTTGATCCAGAAGCGATGGAAGAAACCCAGCGTATCTATGGCAGTCGAGAGGATTTGTCTTTAATGGGTACAAAAGAGGCCGCCTTAGAAGGGGCTGACTTTTTGGTAATCTGCACAGAGTGGCAAGCCTTTAGAGCACCAGATTTTGAGTTAATAAAACAAAAACTATCCATGCCATTAATTTTTGACGGGCGTAATTTATTTGAGCCAAAACTCATGATGGAATATGGATTGCATTACTATGCAATAGGTCGAGGATTATCAGTAAAAGGGCACTCATTATGAGCCAAGTAAAAAAAGCCGTCATACCTGTTGCAGGTTTGGGCACCAGAATGTTACCAGCCACTAAGGCTATCCCAAAAGAAATGTTACCTGTAGTGGATAAACCACTTATTCAATACGTGGTAGCAGAGTGTGTGGCAGCGGGAATAAAAGAAATTATTTTAGTTACTCATGCCAGTAAAAACAGCATTGAAAATCACTTTGATACCAGTTTTGAATTAGAAGCCACCCTAGAAAAACGGGTAAAGCGCCAATTACTTGAAGCAGTACAAGGTATTTGCCCTAAAGACGTGACTATTATGCACGTGCGCCAAGGTGTAGCTAAAGGTTTAGGCCATGCCGTATTATGTGCTCGTCCTATGGTAGGTGACGCGCCATTTGCGGTTGTCTTGCCGGATGTGATTATTGATGAATATGCCAGTAATTTGAAAAAAGATAATCTAGCAGACATGGTGGCTAAGTTTAACACTAGCCGTGTTAGCCAGATTATGGTTGAGCAAGTGCCACATGAAGATGTAAGTAAATATGGGGTAGTAGATTTAGAAGGGCTTGAACTTAAACAAGGTGAGTCAGGAAAAATCCACGATATGGTAGAAAAGCCCGACCTAGCCGACGCACCCTCAGATTTAGCTGTGGTTGGCCGATACGTATTGTCTGGAAAAATATGGGATTTATTAGAATTTACACCGCCTGGCGCCGGTGATGAAGTTCAACTAACAGATGCCATATCATCGTTAATGAAAACCGAACAAGTAGACGCCTATTACATGAAAGGCAGAAGCCATGACTGTGGCAGTAAACTTGGTTACATGACCGCAAATGTAGAATATGCGTTACGCCACCCTGAATTGGCAGAAGATTTTAAAGACTTTATTTCAAGTTTAAAACTTTAAATAAAAGGCCGCTCAGAGTTTGTCTGAGTGGCCTTTGACTTTTAACTCACTTTTATATGGCCTTTTAGTTTAGCCAGCATTTTTACCCCAACGCCTTTTACCTTAGTTAGTTCATCAACCGACTTAAACTTACCGTTTTTAGTGCGATATTCAATTATGGCTGCGGCCTTTCTTTTACCTACACCAGGCAAAGTGACCAATTGATCTAAAGTAGCGGTGTTTAGATTGATGCTAGCGGTTTGCATTTGTGATACCTGACTTTTTTTACCTTCAGCGAAAACAACTTGGCTAGTCAAAGTTAAATATCCAAAGCACAGCAGTAATACAAAGATGAGTTTGTTCATGATTAAAGTCCTTCTTGTAGATTCCATTTTGATGCAAATGCACCTACTCAAACATAGTTCACGCTTAAGTATTCGTAAAGCTGCAAAGCAATTTGATTCAGTTAAAACAAAGGGCAGAATACCCCTGACTTTGCCGCCAGAGACTGGGTTAATTTGGTCCATTGTGGTGCGGATAGAGAGAGGGTATCTAAAACTTCAGAAAGCCTGGAATTGGCAGGGGATTTATCCATTTCTTTGGAAAAATAAATCTCATTAGCCATGCTTAAACTTGCCGAAAGTATTGACGTTAAGAGGGCAAGCTGCTGGTTATTAGCTTTGTGGCTAAGTGGGAGATCGTGTTGTTTCAATAGGGTTAAAATGAGTTCTGGTTGTTGCCATGCATGGGCCAATTTAATTGCACCTGATTTTAACTCTTTGGCTTGCTCTCCCTTTATTAAACCTTCTACTGAATAGGTATTACTGGGCTCAGTATACCAATGATTTAAGGTTCGCTGGCTAGCAAGCGTAAAGAGTCGAGACAACAAAAAATACACTATGTCGCCCATCATATGCATGGCATCTGGCTGGTAAGTTTTGCTTAGCTCCTTAGCGATAAATACCGTAAGTTGAGTAAAGTGGTAAAATTTTTGTTGTAAGGGAAAGTGAGACTGATTGAGCCTAGCTAACAAAGCGTGTTGTAGCAAAATGCTAGCGCATCTTTCAAACCCCAACATAGCAATGGCCTGTTGTAGATTATGCACAGCTTGTTTTTGCCTGTTACTGATAGAAGCACTAGATAATAACTGCTGAACATATTCTGGTTCATTACTAATGGCTTTTACCACTAACTGAATATCGGTTTGGGCTGCTTTAAGTTGATCTTGAAGCACTAATAAAGAGGCAGGAGCTTTGCCTATGGGAACCGATGGAAAAGCCGCTGCTGTGCAAGGCGTTTTTTGTGCATGACACCAGGTATTAAAGGCCTCACCCCAATACAGATTTAAGCGCACCAACCTTTTCAAAGCCTGACAAGGGTATTGCTGCTTAATCGCGTTATCCTTGATTAAGCTAATAGGGGGGCTATCTGAAGCCTTACTTGGCTGAGTATTAGTTGCTAGTTTTTGACAAACCAAACCTGATGGATGTAAGGCTAAAACTAGCTGGATAGTCTGCTGGTTGTCTTTAACATAACTACCGGGTGGAATAAGTCCAGGATAGGCCACTAAAGGGGATAATAGTGCGTAAAAACCTGAGCTAGTTTGTAAAGTCAGGCGTTTTAACGCTGCGGCAAAAGTACATGCTAGGCCAGTTTTGTTAGGCGTACACAATAACGCGAGTTTTTGTGCAAAATAACAAACTGCAGATTCTGGACTGAGTGTCTGCAGGTAACTTTGTTGGGTAACTTTTTTATTACTGCAGGCCTTATCACTCAGTTGCCAAATGTTTTGCCTATATTTAATCAATAAATTTGCCATAGCTTTGGGTTGTGGCTGTAGCAGTATTTGGGCGCGGTGATTGGGGGCTAAGTGATAAGCTTTGATTTGTGAATGAGAGCGCGCAAAAACACTAATAGTGCTACACATAAGTTGAATGCACAGATTAGGATCAAAGCGGTTTCTTATTGCAATTAAACAGCTAAATACACAGGCATTAAAACTAAGGTTTACCCAGTATGGAAGCTGAGTTTTATATAACTGGGGTTGAGCAAAAACTAAATTGGGCTGTGAGTTAGCAAGCTTATACAAAGACTGACAAAAAGCTAGGTTATCTCTAATCAGCTGTATATCTGTGGATGGAGTTTGATAGGCCTTAAGTAACTTTGCCAGAGCAATATACTGCTGCCTAATAAGTTGCTCTGGCGTTTGTGTCATTTAGCCGTCGATAAATGCCTGATAGGCATTGTCGCCCCATGCAATTAATTCATTATTTTCAAATAGTAAGGCAGTACATTCATCTAAAGTGGTGATGCCATCAGCTTGCTTGTGCTGTGTACGATAGAACATTACTTGTAACTCAGTGTCACCATTGCGTTTAGCTTCGGTAATATCTGGGCTGCCTAATAGTTTTAGAATGTTTTTCTTTTCTAAGCCTAACTCGAGTTTAGAAATTTGAATTTTGTTATATTCTTCGCGATCTTTCCAATCCATATCTTGAGGCGTGTCTGGGTAAAAGGTGATCACCGCAGCCACAAAGAGGGCATACAAGCCCATGCCTATAACAATTCTCTTAACAACTTTTTTATTCATAAGTGTCTTTCTAACGTTAGCTCGTTTATATGATATCTAAAGTGTGGGTGCTTTTCAGTTTATTAATCTTGTATTTTGGCTATCCCAACTTATTTACTAATTTGATAGCAAGGCACATAAGCACTGCCAGGGAGTTTCATTCTTTGTTGTTCAACAAATGATTCTAATAATTTGTCCATCATTTGCATTAACTTAGGCTCGCCACTAAGTTGAAACGGTCCTTGTTGTTTGATTAAGGCTACACCTTCGGCTTTTACATTGCCTGCAACTATGCCAGAGAAGGTTTTACGCAAGGTGGCAGCTAATGCAGTTTTCTCTTGATCTAAATGTAGGTTTAATTGCGCCATGCTTTGATGATCTGGGCTAAAAGGTTGTTGAAATTCGTGGGCTATTTTTAACGACCAATTAAAATCGTAAGAGTCACCTGTTGTTCTACGATAATCTCGCACTTGAGCTTGTTTGTTTTTAATGATTTTAGCTACTTTGGCCGCATCGCCCACTACTATTTGATATAAACTTTGCGCCTCTTTGCCCAGTGTTTCGCCAATAAAATGGTCGATAGATTCAAAATAGGCTTTGCTTTGCTCAGGGCCAGTTAAAATAATAGGCAAGACTTGTTGCGCATTTCTTGGGTCGAGCATAATACCTATTAGGTACAACAACTCTTCAGCGGTACCCGCGCCACCAGGGAAAATAACTATGGCATGGGATAAACGTAAAAAGGCCTCTAAGCGCTTTTCAATATCGGGCATGATGACCAGCTCATTCACTATGGCATTAGGTGGCTCAGCGGCAATAATACCTGGCTCGGTTAAGCCTAAATAGCGACCATGTTTATACCTTTGTTTGGCATGACCTATAGTGGCACCTTTCATAGGACCTTTCATTGCGCCTGGGCCGCAGCCAGTGCAAATATTAAGCTCTCTAAGGCCTAATTGATAACCTACTTCTTTAGTATATTGATATTCAATTTCACCAATAGAGTGTCCACCCCAGCACACCACCATATTAAGTTCAGCGGTATTTTTAATGGTTTGAGCATGACGTAATATGTCAAACACGCTATGCGTAATGTAGTCAGAATCCTGCGGGGCTTTTAAGGCTTGGGCTGAATATTTGGCCCCCATGTGCAATAGGTCGCGCAGTACCGAAAAAATATGCTCGTGCACCCCTTTAATCAATTTACCGTCTACAAATGCATGGGCGGGTGGATTAACCAATTCAACTTTTACCCCTCGCTCGCGGCTAATTAAATTCACGGCAAAGTCATGGTGGGGAGCAAAGATATTATCACTGTTATCAATTTCTGCACCGCTATATAACACTGCTAAACAACAGTTGCGAAAGAGTTGATATAACTCACTGTCAGTTGATTGATTCAGTAAATTAACTTCCAATTGTGAAAGTTGACTCATTGCCCCTAATGGATTGAGTTGAATTTTTTGCATAACCACCTAACTAAATGAAGGTAAAGGGTTAATCTAACTATATATTGCTTAATTTGCGACTATTGATTTATTGCCTAGCTAATCTAAATTCAGGATAGATAGTTTCAAAGTTACTTCTAAATGGGTTGATGTCTAACCCTCCGCGCCTAGTGTAACGGGCATAAACGCTGAGCTTTTGTGGTTTACAGCTGTTGAATATATCGCAAAATATGCGTTCGACACATTGCTCATGAAATTCATTATGTTGTCTGAATGAAATCAAATAACGTAACAAGCCTTCTCGATTAATTTGCTTGCCTTGATACCTTATAAAAACGCTACCCCAATCTGGTTGATTGGTGATTAAACAATTGGATTTAAGCAAGTCACTAGTAAGGGTTTCCTCTACTTCATTTTCTGCAACTGTTAGATAATTTGTGTTTAATTGGTAGTTATCTATTTCAATGTCTAATTCATCAATCGACTCAGCCGCCATACTGCCAAGTTGTAGTTGATTAAATTGCTGAGCAGAAAATAAATTTACTGTGACCTTGCCTTTAGCACATAAAGATAAGTCCTGAATTAAAAGGTTTTTTACCTGTTCGCTAGACTCAAAGCGACTTTGATTAAAGCTATTTAAATACAATTTAAATGATTTAGATTCGATTAAGTCAGGTGAAGAAGCTGGCACCTCACAACGCATAATAGCCACTTGTGGTTTGCCCTTGAGGTTTAACCAAGAAAGTTCGTATCCATTCCATCTGTCTGTGCCCGTAAAGGGTAAACTTTCAGTCAAGTTTAGCTCAGCTCTATTCATGCTTCTTGGCACAGCTTGCAGTAACTCAGGGCTGTATGACTCTATATAGTCAGTGGCTTTACCTAAATTTAGTTTGGCAAGGGTGGCGTGTTTGTCTATGTCTTGGCTCACAATAATTCTTTTATTAAGTGTCGTCTTGAATAGCTCAAGTTTACCTTATCCAAAGCAGGCTCGACAGCCCACTCTTGGAAAATTGCAAGTACTACTAGATAATAGTCAGGTAGTTTAACCCTAAGAGTATTCCCAATGAGCGATCCTGTAAGCCATGCGCTAAGCCAATTTATCCAAAAATATCAGGCTATGGCACAATCCCATCCAGATATGTTAACGATTGAATATGATCCTCAATGGCCTTCTGAGTGTTATCAATCTCAGCAGCAAGGGCAGGTTTTATGGAGCCCGGTAAAACGTAATTCAGCTACCCAACTAACTGATTTAGCCAAAGCTTTAGATATTCAAATTCATCCAGATATTGTGAGTTTTTTTACAGCGTTTTGGAGTGATAACTTAAATGCTAAAACCACCCAGGGGGCTTGCCAGTTGTTGCAAGCTTGGAATCAAGATGACTTTGAACGATTACAACAAAATTTAGTTGGGCATGTCTTAATGAAAAAAAGGCTTAGGCAGCCAATAACCTTGTTTTTTGCATTAACCGACGAAGAAGATTTTATTTTGAGTATTGATAATCAGTCGGGGCAAGTTGTACTTGAACAAGTTGGATTAGAGCCAAAGCAAGTATTGGCGCCAAATTTAGCCGACTTCATTGTTACCTTGTCGCCTTCATCTACGGCTGATTGTTAACTGACTGAGTTAAGTGGGTAATAATCTGTTTTAGCTCTTTAACTTGCTTTTCTAATTCGGCAACTCGTTGAGTCAAAGAGTGATTATTAGGCTTAGTAGTTAAGTTCTGTGACTCAACAGGTGTGTTATTTGACTTTCTCACATCAGGCTGAGTTTTCCATCGCTGCAGGCCTTTAATTACCACTGGAATAGGTAGTGGCTGAGAAGCATGATTGCGGATCAAAGCTACAGTGGGCGTTTTTCCTTGCTGGGCTAAATCACTACAAATTTTAATGATTTTGTCGATGTCGTGCATTTTATTGGTCAAAACCCCTAATTTATTAACTTTTTCACTATTTTAAACTGAATTCAAAAGCCTTAAATTTAAAATAATTCCTTTAAATACAACAGCTTAATATGTTGGCCTTAATTTTGAATAGATTAAGCCCATTGAGTGTAACTCAACATTTTAAGCATGCTTAATTTAGCATATTGAAGCAATAAAAAAAGAAAAGGAAAGTGACATGAAAAAGTTATTAACGGCTGGGTTAGTGGGTTTAACCATTGGATTAAGTGGATGTGTGATCTCTGTGGATGGGGATGGCAATTATAGTCATCAATCTGATTGGGAAAAACAAGAGCGTAAAAATCGTCAACTCATCGCCCAACTAATGCCAAATCAGGATTTTCAAGTAGTGAAAAACCGTTTAGGCACAGCGGATTTTAATGAATTTTTCGAAAAAGACGGCAATACCTATAGAGTATTGTTCTATCGAACTCATCGTACCGAAGGTGACGGTGTGACCACTAAAGACGAATGTACCCCTTTAGTGTTTAAAAATGATCTATTGGTTGGCTGGGGAGATAGTGCCTACCAATTTCTAGAGCGTTAATTTTGTAGCAAGCCGAATTGGCTGAGCAATTCGGCTTGCTTAACTTTTGCCATTAGATTGGAAATAGTGTTAAAAATTTATGTGTAATTTCTGTTAAAGGCTTAACATCTTGTTAACATGAGGTGGCCTATAAGGTAAAGTAGGCAAAAACAGGATTGGACAATAAAACGTGACAGAACTACAAGAACAACAAATTGCTGATGTCGCTAATATAAAGGCGGTTTATCTTGCAGCAGAAGATCTTAAAATTGCCGCGTCAATTTTATATTTAGCCTACCATGACGATCCCTTATTTTTAGATATATTTCAAAGTGAAAAAGAAGGGTATGAGTCGCGCTTACGCTCGGCGATTCGAGAAGAGTTAAACGCCTTTTGGTTAGCCAAGCAACCTATGATAGGCCTATTTGATGACGAACGCTTAGTAGCAGTAGCTTGTCTAGTTTGCCCTGATTCAACATTAGGGCCAAATCGATTTTGGCATTGGCGACTCAAAATGTTGTTAACGGCCGGATATTTTGGCACCAAGCAGATGGTCGAAAAAGAAACCATAGTGCGAGATCGGGTGCCGGCTAAACACTTTCATATGTTGTCTTTAATTGGTGTACATCCCGATCAACAACACCATGGCTTAGGACATGTATTAATGAGCGCGATAGAAGGCATAATGCTCGAAAACCCCGATAGTGAGGGTATTGCTATGTATGTAACCTTACCTAAATGTTTGTCTTTTTTCGAAGATGGGCACTATAGTTTAGTCGAGGAATTACAAGTGGGTCATATTAACGGGCATTTAATGTTTAGGCCTAGAGAGCTGAACTTATAAGCTGGGAGATTTTGCTATAAGCTTTGTAAGAGATTTCGTACAAAGCCGTAAGTAAAGTCCTAAAGATTGCTCAAAAAATTCCCTCCTTATTTTTAATTTATTGTTTTATATAGTTTTTTTATTAAGCCCTTATTTTTAAGGGCTTTTTTTATGCAGAATTAAAAACTTGGATGTCGCAATCTTTTTTCATTCCTCTATCTTTAATATCGTCACAAGGAAACACGACGAGTCAGGATGACACAAGGACGAACTGGATTACTTCATAGATGAAGTCGATGAGTCAAGGGGACTCATTTAAGGATAGGAACTCAGGATGAGGCCTTAAAAGGAAATAAGGCAAAGGACTAGGAAACACATAGATGTGTTGTTTGACATGGATGGTTAAACTAAGGAAAAGGACACGTCAGGATGGCGCCTCGTTAGATTACGAGATGAAAGGACAAAGGACACACTCAGGATGAGTGGCTCATCGGGATGAATGAGACTGGAGGGAAAGGGCGTAATAAGGATATTTTAAGGAAAGATTTTGCAATGGAGCGCAGAGATGGACCCTCAAAATTCTATAAAGGCGTGTCTTGAAATGTTCAAGTCACGCCTTTTTCCTATGTGGCATTGATTCATAGGAATTAATCGACACTTTGCCTGATAAAGGTTTTATTTTTTACCGCAAAGTTAATTTTGATTTAGTGTTTTTAGCAGATAGCGGTCATTGGGCTTGGCTTAAATTTAAAAGCACGCTTCGCGCATCATCCTTGATGTTTTTCACACAGAATCCCTTCTGTGTGACTTACTTTTTGTCTACAGCCACAAAAA